>JBAUMB010000256.1:0-11160 GCA_049578465.1 Anaerolineales bacterium | reverse complement strand
ATGCCACACCACGCGCTTCCGTTTTTCGCTGGGCGGGGATCATCAAGAGAATCATCGCCGCCACGACCGGAGTAAAAACAATTACGCTTAATACAGGAAACGCCATCATCCACCTCTTAGAATAAGTGCATCACCGCTTTATTGATAACATCCAAAATCCACGATGGCCAAACACCGATGACAAGGATCAAAGCCATCAGCGGAGCCATGACGATAATTTCACGCGTGCTGATCTCGGTCAGTTTGTGTTCGCCGTGTGCCCAATGCTCATTCATCGGACCATGCAGGACTTTTGAAATTCCCTTCAAAATATACGCGCCGGTGAACAGCAAACCAAGCATTGAGATCGCAGTATAAGGAGTCAGCAATGGATACGAACCTCGCACCACCAGAAACTCGGAAACAAATCCATTCAAGCCGGGTAAACCCAGCGACGCCATCGAAGTAAAAATTAAGATACCGCCATAGATTGGGACCAGCGGGAACAATCCGCCGAACTCATCTAGGTTGCGCGTGTGCGTGCGCTCATAGATCACACCGACAAGAAAGAACATACCAGCCGCCGATAAACCATGATTGAACATTTGCAGAATAGCGCCATTCATCGCAATTCTCGCATCAGCTGTTCCAGCCGCCATAGCGGCCGCGGCGATACCGAGCATCACAAAGCCCATATGGTTGACCGAGGAATACGCAACAAGTCGTTTGAAATCTTTTTGTGCGAATGAAGCAAACGCACCAAAAACAATCGCGGCAGTGGCAAGTAAAGCCAAAGCAGGTGCATAAGCTTTTGCTTGATCCGGATAAAGCGGCAGGACAAGCCTCAAGAATCCGTATGCGCCAAGTTTCAATAACACACCAGCTAGCAACATCGAACCGGCAGTTGGCGCTTCGGTGTGCGCGTCAGGCAACCATGTATGAAATGGCCAAATCGGAACTTTGATGGCGAAGGCAATGACGAAAGCCCAGAAAATTACAGTCTTCACTGTTGCATCAGATAAGCCAAAAATAAGGCCTGTAGAGGTTGACCACCTTTGCGTAACAGTGATTAGATCAAAACTTCCGAAGTGAACACCGATAAGTTGAATGCCAAGCAAAAGTCCAAGCGATCCACCCATCGTGTAGATCATGAATTTGAGCGAAGCATAGTTGCGGTTGGCGCTTCCCCACTGATTGATGAGGAAGTACATCGGCACAAGACCAATTTCCCAGAAGACGAAAAAGATCAGCAGGTCAATCGCCATGAAGACGCCGAGCATTCCAGTTTCCAAGAAAAGGAACAACATCAAGTACGGCTTGACGCGATCCGATACGCTGAACGAAGCAAGCAGCGCTAAGGGCGTTAACAGCGTGGTCAAAAGAACCATCGTTAATGAAAGACCGTCAACTCCCAAATGAAGCGATGAGCCGATCGCCGCGTACCAAGCGTATTGTTCCTGGAATTGAAAGCCTATCGCATCAGGTTTGAATTGAATCCACAAATAGATGGATAGCGCAAACGGAATCAGGGTTGCCACCAATGCAAACCAGCGCAGAAGTTTGACTTCATCTTTCGGCAGGAAAAGCATCACTACTGCCGAACATGCCGGGAAGAATAAGATCAAACTGAGAAGATGGGAATTTAGAAAATCCATTACATCGCTCCGCTCTGGCTACACAATCACCAGAAGGTAATAAAGCAAGCCCGCGATCGCCAGCAAGACGATCAACGAAACCAGCATGTATTGCTGAATGCGTCCCGACTGGATTGGACGTAAATTGCGGCCGAACCATTGCGTGACATGAGCCGTGCCATCACCAAAAAATCGGTTGATAACTGGCAGGTCAAAGTAATTGCGAATGGTCGAACCGATGTTAGTTGCCGCTTTGCCAAATAAATGGAGTGTGCCGTCAATCAAACCTTTGTCCACCCATTGATATACAAAAGTTTCGGCAAACCAATAAGAAGGTTTGATAAACAAGAAACTGTAAAGTTCATCGACATAATATTTGTTTTTGAGCAATGGGATTTGGAGTTTATCTTGTTCCGGTGCAGATACATTTCGATAAGTCAGCCAGCCGAAGAATAAACCGCCCAGCGAAACTACCAGAGATGTTCCAAACACAATCCAACTGAATGGAGATTCTGCTGGTATGACTGCTAATGTGCTCCCGACAAATTCATGGAACCAACTCGGATTCAGATGCAGACCGAGGAAATCTTGCGGAATACCAACCCATCCATAACCGATTGCAAAAACAGCCAACACAATGAGCGGAAGAGTCATCGTCCAGGGAGTCTCATGAGCGTGTTTAGCTTCTTCGGTGCGCGGCTCGCCGAGAAAGGTCAAAGTGATTTGGCGCATCGTATAGAACGCGGTCAGGAATGCGGCAACCGCGAGTGTAACGAAAACAATCAAATGTCCGCTGCTGAACGCATCGGAGAGGATTTCATCTTTCGACCAAAAGCCAGCGGTCAAAAGCGGAAAGCCCGAAAGGGCAAAACCGCCAATGAGAAAAGTCCAGAACGTGATCGGCATCAACTTACGTAAGCCGCCCATGTTGAACATATTCTGCGGGTCAACCTTGTGATCGCCTGTATGCAAAACGCCGTGCTCCATTCCATGAATCACCGAACCGGAGCCGAGGAAGAGCAATGCTTTGAAGAACGCATGAGTGACTAGATGGAACGCCGCGGCCACGTAAGCGCCTGTGCCCAATGCGGCAATCATGAAACCCAGTTGCGAGATCGTTGAATAAGCCAGCACGCGTTTGATATCATTCTGTGCGACAGCAATCGTCGCGGCAAAGATGGCGGTGAATGTTCCAATGATCGCGATGAAAGTCATTGTCTTCGGATCGAGGCTGATCAGCGGGAACATACGGATGACCATATACACGCCCGCCGAAACCATCGTCGCGGCATGGATCATGGCACTGACCGGTGTTGGACCTTCCATCGCATCCGGCAACCAGACATGTAGCGGGAATTGAGCCGATTTACCAATCGTCCCGATGAAGAGCAGAAGACCGATCAAGCCTGCCGCTGAAAGTCCAAAGATGGGAGTCGGCACGCTTGCCAGTGTATGCAAAACCTGCGGCTGAAAAACATCGCGGTATGACAATGAACCGGTTGCACTGTAAAGGAAAGCAATGCCCAAAAGCATGAACACATCGCCGACACGCGTGGTCATAAACGCTTTCACCGCGGCGTTGCGTGCCGATTCTTTTGCATACCAAAAACCGATCAACAGATACGAACATAAGCCCATGATTTCCCAACCCGCGAACAGGGTCAGCAGATTATCGGAAACTACGAGCGTGAACATGCCGAATGCAAATAAACTAATAAAAGCAAAGAAGCGCGAATACATGGGCTCAACAGATGGAACTGCATGACCATGTTCATCGGTCGAGCCATGAGGCGGCAGTCCGGGATGATCATGATCGCCAGCGGGTTGTCCGTAGTTATGATAGCCAACGCTGTAGATGAAAATCATCAAGACAGTCCATGCCACGAAGAACAATACGACCGCGCTCAACGGATCAATCTGCACGCCGATTTTGAGCCAAGTATCCGCAGTCGGAATCCAATTTATGAATGAAGCGAATGGAGTTTTTCCCAAATCGGGTGTGCCGATAGCGCGCACAAAAACGATCATTGCACCGAGCCATGAAAGCAACGCCGCGCCAACAGCCACGGTATGACTGAGCGCTTTATTTCGATTCGTAAATAACACAATCAAAAAGAATGCAAGGATGGGCGGTAAAGGAATTAGCCAGATCAATGTTTCGGTCGTCATATTGCTCCTACCACTTCATCAAATCAATTTCATCGGCGATCACCGTATTGCGTCGGCGATACACCGAAATTACCAAAGCCAAACCAACCGCCACTTCCGAGGCGGCGACTGCGAAAACGATAATCGCAAACACTTGCCCTGCCATCAAAGAAACATCGCCGTATCGCCAGAACGAAACCAGATTAATGTTCGCCGCATTCAGCATCAATTCGATGCCGAGCAAAATCGCAACCGCATTCTTACGCGAAAGCACGCCAAATAATCCGATGCTAAATAATGCCGCTGAAAGAATGAGATACCAAGAAAGCGGGATCATCAGAACTCCTATTTCCGAGAGTCCCCAAAATGGGGATTGAACGCAAGATAAACCGCGCCGACCAATGCGGCTAATAACAAAACAGACGCGACTTCAAATGGAAGAACAAATGCATCCGGTGAAATTAATGCTTTGCCCAACTGTCCCACCGCATCATAATTCGACGGGAAATCGGCCGCGGTTTTCGAGAAGCCATTCCAACTCTGAAGCATCCAGAACAGGCCACCAAAAGTCAGTAGCGCAATGATGGCATTCAACCACCACGCATTATTCAATTGCGGACCGCGGTCGCGCATTTCTTTATGAGTCAACATCACGGCAAAGATAAATAGAATTGCAATGGCACCGATATAAACCACAACCTGCACCACCGCCAGGAAGCTGGCATTGAGAATGGCATACAGCACTGCAACACCGAATAGTGTGACAATCAACCACAACGCGGCGTGAATAAGGTTACCGGTTGTCACCACCATCAATGCCGAACCAAGAATGACCAATCCAACAATCAGGAAGAAAATTTGCATTGCGGTCATGTCGTTCTCCTAATGATGCGCCGTCGCAGCGACCGAGGCACCGCCATCGGCTTTTATGCGTTCACTGCGGCCGTAGCCGCGCAGAATCTCAACGATGATCCAGCCGAGCAAAACATTCGACAAGAACATACCCAAGATGTAGACTCCACTTGGAGTTCCGCGCAGAAGCGTATTCATCAAAGCAGTTACCATCAATAAAACAAACGCCACCGGCGTTAGAAACTTCCAGTTGAACGCTAACATCTGGTCAATGCGGATGCGCAACACGGTATATCGAATCCACATGATGACCCAATAACCGAACATTGCTTTGGCCAATAAGATGACCACTGCCACCAGTGGACCGAGATTCTCTAGCCCAAAGAAATGATAGCCGCCGAGGAATAAAATTGCCCAAAAGCCGCCAAAGGTGAAGGCGTGCAAAAGTTCTCCTGCATAAAACAAACCAAACTTCATGCCGGTATATTCGATATGAAAGCCGGCGACAATTTCCGATTCCGCTTCATTCAAATCAAATGGCGAACGGCCCAATTCTGCGATCGCCGCAATCATGAAAATCATCGCCGCAAGCGGAGCAAGCACCACATACCAAACGTTTTGCTGTCCTTGAACGATTTCATTCATGCCCATCGAACCCGCTAAAATTGTCGGGATGAGCATGGTAGCGATCATCGGGATTTCGAATGAAACGAGAACCGCCACCTGACGGAACGCGCCGATCAATGCGTATTTATTATTGGATGACCATGCCGCCATAATAATAGAAAGCGTTCCGATGGAACCAGCCGCAATGATGTATAACGCGCCGACGTTTAAGTCCACGCCAAAGATCACAGGTGCAAGCGGAATAATCGCCCAAAGCAATAAAACCGACATCAAAGAAAGAATCGGAGCGAGGTTATAAACAATTTTGTCCGCGCCGTCGGGCGTGATATCTTCCTTGATGAGCAGTTTGACAATATCCGCGAAAGGCTGAAAGATACCGAACGGACCAACTCGATTCGGTCCGAGCCGGTCTTGAAAGCGCGCCACTACTTTGCGCTCCACCCACACGAGGAAAATATCGCCAACCATCATCAAAGAGATCAGCACCACCACGCCGATTAATTGAACGATCAAACTGGCTAGCCAACTAGGCGCTCCCCAGCCTCCAAAAAGACTAGTGAGCCAATGAGCAATAAAATTAACAGGGTCAGACCAAAAATTCATGGGCGCTCCTACTGCTTCTTGAATAAATCTCTGAGCTTGATTTCATCAGCAACAAACAAGAAATTAACATTTTATTAGATAATCACGCAGCACGTCGCAAACACAAAGAAAAGGCTGGAAGGTTTAGCCTTTCAGCCTTTGAAAATTTCGATTAATTTAAACCCACTCCAACATCCCTTTGCGCCAGGCATAAACAAGTCCCGCAATGAGGATCAGGATGAAGACAATGCCCTCAAATACTGCGAACAAAGATAGTTTGCCGAGCGATACAGCCCACGGAAACAAGAAAACAGTTTCCACATCAAAGACCAAAAACACAAGTGCAAAAATATAATATTGGGCTTTGAACTGCACCCAGTTCTCACCCACTGTTTCCATTCCGCATTCATAAGTGCTCTGCTTGATAGGGTTGGGTTTCTTCGGAGAAAGAATCCACGAAGTCACAAGAGCCGATACGGGGATAAGCGTTGCAATCACAAGGAACAAGCCGATATATAACCAATCGTTTTGCATAGTTGCTCCAATAAAAAATTTCGCCTGTGCCAAAAAGCACGGGCGAAATTGTACCATTAATAACTAGAGGACAACATCAATCGGCGGCAATTTCTTGGGTGATTTTCGTCATATATTGCTTGTACAATTATGCGCCCTATTCAGATTTCCTCAGCCTGTCATAAAGCCATTTCAATAGATCGTTCGCGAACGGGAATCCGAGGACTGCGCCGACGATGGAACCGATTCCGCCAGCGGTTCGAGCAACGCCGCCTGAGAAACCGAAGAAGTTATTCGAGTCAATCTGGATGGGTTGAGCGGATACCGTTTGCTGGCTTTCTGCTCCGCTGACTTTATCCACGAAGCGCAAATAAAACCAGACCGTTCCGCGAAATGTTGCGGCGGTTGTCGGTTGAACGCTCCAATAAAATGTTACAGATTGTCCCTGCGTCAAAGACTCGCTTTGAATATCCGGCGGTTGAACATTCAATCCTGCAATGTCCAAGCGCGCTTCCGCAAAAACATTGTGCTTATCATAAACGTTTGGAATTTGCACGATCTTTCCGCTGACAATATTTCCCTGCACTTCAGCCGTCGGTGTGATGTTGCCAAGCGTATCGACCTCAAGCGTCAATCGAATCACATCCGAGTCGCCAACGCGAATGTGAGGCGGATATTCCAGAGTTAATCGCCGCGATTCTGGAATCGCGGGCTGCGGAGCAACTGTCGGCGCGCTGGTTGGTTGACCGGTGATAATTAACGGTACTTCTATACTTGTAGGTGTAGCTGCAAAAGCTACTTGAGTATTTATCAGGGCAACTTGAGTTTGTTGTAAAACAATCTGCTGGGAAGATGCAACCGGAGCGCTACTCAAGCCACAAGCGAGGCTTGCCGCGAATAAAATTATCCCCGTTAATAAGAGAAAAAAGTTTCGGTGTGAGACTGTCATGAAGAATATAATGTCGCGACCAAAACCAATACCACTTAATTTTTCAAAACCAAAACAGCTTCACGCGAGCAAGTGACTTGTTCTTTGGCGCCGATCTTTGGGAGTTCAAGGAACGGGTTGTTAAACGTATCCATATTGAATTTTATCTTACCAACCATTACCTGAATGCGAACAACCGATCCAAGGAATGTAATATTCTCGATGGTGCAGTCAAGCACGTTCGCCTTCTTTTCCACCGAAACGAAATTGAGTCGTTCGGGTCTGATCGCGATCTTGATCTTTTCGCCCTTTTGTTTGTCGTCCAATTGTTCCGCTGTCTCGAGCTGCACGCCTTCGATTTTAATTAATTTCTTCACCGGATCAACTACTTCTGCATCGGTTGTATTCAACGTACCTACAAAACTAGCTACGAACGCAGTCTGTGGAAAATTATAGATTTCAAAGGGAGTTCCCACCTGCTCCATTTGTCCCTGGCTCATTACTACAATTCGATCAGAAATTGAAAGAGCCTCTTCCTGATCGTGCGTCACGTAAATAGCCGTGATCCCAAGTTTCCTTTGAATCGAACGAATTTCCGCGCGCAAAGAAACGCGGATCTTTGCATCCAATGCGGAGAGCGGCTCATCCAGCAATAGAACTTGCGGGCGATTCGCGAGTGCGCGCGCCAATGCCACGCGCTGCTGCTGTCCGCCCGAAAGCTCGGAGGGATAACTATTCCCTTTTTGTTCGAGATGGATTAAAGCAAGCATTTCTGCAACACGTTCTTTAATGGCAGATTCTGGTTCCCTATGAATCCGCATACCAAAACCGATGTTTTGCGCAACGGTCATATTTGGAAAGAGTGCATACGCCTGAAATACCATACCGACATTACGCTGATTGGGTGCTTTGTCTGTAATCTCAACATTGTCGAGGATAACTTTGCCAGTGGTGGGAATCTCAAAACCTGCGATCATGCGAAGCGTGGTCGTCTTTCCGCACCCCGATGGACCCAAAAAGGAAACGAATTCACCTTTAGATACTTCCAGATTGAAATCTTGAACCGCGGTGCTCCCGGAAAATTGCTTGGAGATATTAGTGAGTGCAAGATGTGTCATTTCGATTTAGCCTCGATTAGGTTAATGTCCACCAGCGATCGGCGCTTGTTGTCTACCATGGCCAACAACATCAATGATTCCCATACATGCCCAAGTAAGAGCAAAACTGACGATGGTAGCCGCCGCCGACTGATAGGCCTTTTCTTGGATTAATAAAGCTAGGAAGGGAGCGAAAGCCGGCTTAGCAAGATATTGGGCTAAAATGTACTCACCCAGCACAATCGCAAAACTCAGGAAAGCACCGCTCAAGATGGCGACGCGTATATTCGGCAAGATGATACGAAAAAGGATGGTTCCCCAATCCGCGCCCAAACTCTGTGCGGCTTCCGTCAAGGTACGCACATCTATGGATCGCAAACCTGTATCAATGGCGCGGTACATATATGGCATCGATAATACAGTGTAGCCAGCAACCAGCAGGGCCGGACTATTTACGATCAGAAATGGAGGGTGACTAAAAGTTCGCACCAATCCAAAAACAAATACGATTGCGGGAACCACAAATGGAAGCAAGGTGATAAATTCAACCGCAGTTCGAACCTGCGGCAAACGCAGGCGAACCCAGTAAGCGGTCGGAACGAAGATCAAGATTCCAACAATAATCGTGAGCGCTCCCCAAAGAATCGACCATGAGAAATCTTTTATGAACGTCTGGTTACCGAAAAGCTGCTGATAAGCCAAGAAACTCAAAACTCCAAGATTCGCATGCAGAGAGAAAATGAACGTTGCGACCAGTGGGAGAAAAAAATAAAGGATACCTAGCACCATCCAAAACCAGGACCAAACCACGCCGCTGCGCTTCATCGCAACCACCTCTCAGTCCTTCGTTGAAGGAGGGTATATCCTGTAATCGCTAAAGCCATAACAATCAACATCCCCAGCGCCAACGCATATCCCAACCCAGCGTCACCTAATACGTCACCGCGCAACTGGGCTCCAATCGCTCCCGTTACGATATTGCTTGAGCCGCCGGTGAGAGCCTGCGCAGTTGCAAAGGCACCAAAAGAGTTTCCAAAGAGTAGGATCATCGTGCCCAAGATAGAAGGCAAAAGAATTGGAAAGGCGATATGGCGCCAGTACTGAAAACTAGATGCACCTAAATTCTCTGAAGCTTCAAGCCATTCTCGGCGCAAGCCGTCAATCGCCGGCGCGATGATCAAGACCATCAACGGAAACTGGAAGTACATGTATACAATACTCAATCCCCAAAAATTATATAGAGAAAAGCCGTGTTGGTAGAGATTAAACCCGAATGCGTTTCTCAGCCAGAGAGTCAACACACCCACTGGATCCAGCAAATCAAGAAAAGCTACTGCCAGCGGAACGCCCGCAAAGTTCGATGCCACTCCACAAAAAGTCATCAGGCTGGAGCGCATGAAGGGAGGCAAGCCACCCCGAATAGCTGAGTACGCCAAGAAGAATCCAAAGATACCACCACCTAGTGCAGTGATCAGGCTGATCTTGATGCTCACCCAATAGGAATTTATCAGGTTTGGATTGTGCAGGAGATGTACGAAGTTTAGGATCGTAAATGTATTTGTTTTCGAGTCTAGAAAACTTCCCCATATGATCGTTGAGGAGGGATAAATCAAGAACATAATTGCAAATATAAAGAAGGGCATAACTCCGAGCCATGCCCAGGAAAACTTGAAAGGAGCGGGGCGCACTTGAGGTGCGTCCCGCTTTACAGCAACAGTAGTCATAACCCTACGGAGCAGCCGTTGGGATGGCCACGCCAACGGTCGACAGCCAACCACCAGTAATTAACGTCTTCGCAGCAGTTAACTGAGCGACGGTAGGTGCAACCGCAGCAGCCAAAACTTTGGGATCCGGCAATGTCTTCAACACATCTGCAGGAACAGCACCGCGGGAAATCATATCGGCCTCTGAAACTACAGAAGCTCCGCCTTTAATCCAAGCCAACTGGCCCTGATCGGAATGGATAACTTCCATCCAAACTTTGGCACAATTGAGGTGCGGCGCATACGCGCTGAT
Organism: Anaerolineales bacterium; assembly: GCA_049578465.1. GTDB lineage: Bacteria > Chloroflexota > Anaerolineae > Anaerolineales > Villigracilaceae > Fen-1038. The sequence goes on along the minus strand of JBAUMB010000256.1, from coordinate 784 downwards.
TGCCTGAACATAAGCACCACCGATGCTCGGAGATGGGTAATCAATCTCAACGTTCGGATTTCCTTTAAGGGATTGCTGATCGCCCAAGGCATTGTAGTTCCAAGCCAACTCGATCGGAGTTGCACCTTGTGCAAGGGTTCCTACCTTGGCAATCACTGGAACAAAGTTACCGGCATCATTCAACTTCTTGAAGAAATCAAGACCCGGTTGGGCATTATCCAAAGAACCGCCATTCGCCAATGCGGCCGCATAAACAGCCATAATGGCTTGATTGGAGGATTGAGGATCACCTGCTAAAGCAACCTGACCCTTGTATGCGGCGTTGAGCAAGTCTGACCAGTTCTTAGGCGGATTTTGAACGACGGTGGTATTGGTCTCGAACACCATAATACCGTAGTAGCCCGTTGTCCACATGCCATTGGGATCATAAGTGGGGATCCCCAAAGTAGTAGCAGGAAGCTTGCTCCAATACGTGCCTTCATAGGGCTGGTAGTCGCCGGCAGCAACGCCCTGCGCGCCATATGCATAACCAACATCCACGATATCTGGAGCCTGAGGACCGGTATTGCCCTTGTTGGCAACGATCGCGGCGAGTTCATCGGCTGAACCGGCGTTGGGGTCCAAACCATTAAGCGTGACGCTTGATCCGACCGTAGCCTGGAAGTCAGCGAAAATCTCACCATAGTTCGCCCAGTTGTCCGGCGTGGCGATGATCGTCAGCATGCCCTCTTTTTGGCAGGCAGAAACCAGAGCGGCTGGAACACTAGAAACCACGGTGCCGGTA
>JBAUMB010000255.1:0-11063 GCA_049578465.1 Anaerolineales bacterium | reverse complement strand
ATCTCATTCCGATGGTTCTTGAAACTTATCAAGCGATTGACGAGATCGAATCAATGATTGGGGAAAGTTTGAATGTGCATCGAACCGGATGTTTATATGCGGTGGTTTCGCCTTCTTATCAAAAAGAGATTCATGAGCTGGTGAATGTTTCCACCCAAATGGGACTCAAGACAGATTGGCTTGATATCATTGATGTATCGCGTTTAATCCCTTGGCTCAAATTGCCGCGCGATGCCAATGTCGCCTTTATGCCGGACGATGGTTATATCGACGGATATACTTTGGCAAATGGATATATAAAAGCTGCCAAACAATTGGGTGTGGAGATTCGAGAGCAAACCGAAGTTTTATCCGTTTGCAAAGAAGGTCAGCGCGTAACTGGCGTGGCGACGAACCAAGGAGATTTTTCTTCAGCGTTGGTAATTGACGCGGCGGGCGTGTGGGCGGGAATGTTAGCGCGCGAACTCGGAATTGGATTTCCAATGGCGCCTGTCCGCAGTCATTATTGGATTACCGTCGAGCATCCTTCGTTTTCGCCGCAACAGCCATTTGTAATTCTTCCAGATGCGCGTGCTTATGCACGTCCCGAATCGAATCGCTTGTTGTTTGGTTTTCGTGAACCACAATCCGTTGCAGTCGACCCGCGTGAATTGCCCGAAAAAATGAACGGTTATCTATTCAAAAAGGATCCGCACGGTTGGGAATCCTTGCTTGAAGGCATCCCTGAATTCAGCAAGTATTTTCCTTTGATCGAAGAAATTGAAATCTCAACGTATATCAAAGGCTTGTCCAATTACACGCCCGACGGAAATTTTGTATTAGGAACTTTTCCATCGTTAGATGGATTCATTGCCGCCACCGGGTGCGCTGGAGCCGGGATCGCTATGTCCGGTGGGATTGGTCGGCTCGTCGCGGAACTAGCAACGGGTCGCGTTCCGTTTGTCGACGCAACACCTCATCGTATTAATCGCTTCGGCGTGATTGATCCGCTTGATCCGACTTTTCTTAAACGTTGTGCTGATGCGAGATCAGGAAAAATTACGGGCTGATAATGACCGAAATAAATTTTCAACTGCATCGTTCTTTTCTTACGTCAAATCGAATGAAGGTCTAGGCAAAAGATATGAAGGAGCTTCCATATTTTTCTATCACTGAGATTCTTGAGATAGAGGATACTGTCTCTTAATGTCACGTGCGAATCCCGAGATAATGGCCGGGATTTGAAGCAAAGAACCTAAACCAATAAATGACCAGCAAACATAATCAACGATATTAATCTGGTAGATCTCGCCGGGCGGCGTTAAGATCAACCAAATTCCTATCCCAATGATCAAAAAGAGCATACCTGTTATCAAAATGATCAACCACAATTTTGCTAACAACTTTCTTGATTTTTCCGGTAATATTATCTTCCACCAAGTTAAGGGTTTATTAATCTGAGTTGCTACTGCCCAAGTTATCAATAATCCTACGATCGGCGCTATACCACCACCTACCAGAAATAGGATGATGAGCAACAGGAGATAAATAATGGCGCCATTGCTTTTATGAATGAAACCAATCGTCCAAAATATTATCATCAAACTAATGACAACCGTGGCTACTCCAGTTAATTGATAATTCGGAATAATTGTATAAGCGCCAATTCTTAATAAGATATCGACCGTTGGCTTATTTCCTTGCAATATCTCAAATACCCCATGAGCCATTCCAGCTAATCCGGCCAAGGTACCAACAATGCAAACATAAATCCTTGTTGAAATATTTGAAATTAAAGGGGAATGATTGTTTTCCAAAGTTGTTACCTGTACTTCATTGTTCCTATGCTGATGACTACGACTTGGCATCTTCATTCATAAAATAATTGCTTCGCTCGGCGGTATGCATCGGCCCTAAATGAGCAAATAAATATTATTTATTTTAGCACTAGCCTTGCTTAAATGATCTCTTGTTTTTTAAACACAGGTTGCTTGATTTTTAAGAAACCCTGAAACAAGCTGGAATAATTTAATAAATAAGAGATGAATTGTTTCTATTAACAAAAGAAACTATAAGGATAATTCTGCGTAGCAATAGATGATGAATTACATATTCTTGAAATATCCTTATAGGGATAAGCTATTCTTTGTGAGGAAGTGATGACGACAATTCTCTCTATCAATAATAAAGGCAAAGCCATGGGTTATCAACAAACGGACTTATCTCTGGCGGAGTCAATCACCAAATCCGCCAGCAGACAGACGTATTACACGATTCGTTTTTTGGCGGACCGCGAACGAGCTATAGATGCCTACCGCGCATATGCCTATTTCCGTTGGGTAGATGATATCCTCGATGCAGATTTAGGCTCGGGATCCGAACGAAGCGCATTTATCCAAAGACAGAAATCTCTTTTGGAGAGTTGCTACCGTGGAGAGATCGTTCAGAACGCCCGCATCGAAGAGCAAATGCTTGTTGATTTGATCCGGGGAGATACAGAGAAAAATAGCGGCTTGCAATCCTATTGTCGCAATATGATGTCCGTGATGGTTTTCGATGCGAATCGCCGCGGCCGAATCGTTTCTCAAACAGAGTTGAGCGAATATACGCGTCTTCTCGCGACTGCAGTTATGGAGGCGATGCACTATTTTATTGGTCACCATTGCTACTCGCCTCAGAATGAAATGCGCTACTTGGCTGTAAGCGCGGCACACATCACACACATGCTGCGCGATACGTTTGATGACCTTCAAGCTGGATACTATAACATTCCTAGAGAAATACTTGAAACGAATCGTATCGCACCGCAGGATATAAACAGTAACACTTATCGCGCATGGGTGCGAAGCAGAGTGCAGTTGGCGAGAACATATTTGAAGGCAGGCAAGAAATATTTAAGCCAAGTAGAGAATCTACGCTGCAGAGTTGCAGGCTTTGCGTATTCGGCGCGCTTTGAATGGCTATTGGATACGATTGAGCGGGAAAATTATTGTCTGCGCCCACATTACAACGAACGAAAAAGTTTTGGGACTGGATTACAAATGAGTTGGATTACCTTATCCTCCTTATATGACTGGCTCGCTGTGGGTGCGCCGCTTCAAACTGTTCCGGTTCGCCAACGGTCAGCGAGATAATGATGACGTCGAAATCTGTAATTGTCATTGGCGCGGGGATCGGGGGAATTGTCGCCGCAACACATCTTGCCCAACATGGAATCAAAGTAACGGTCATCGAGAAAAACTCTCATGCAGGTGGTCGCTGTGATCGTCTGAGTCGTGATGGCCATCATTTTGATACAGGACCTACCCTGCTGGTTATGCCGTTGTTGTATGAAGCAGAGTTTGCCGCGCTCGGGACATCCATGCGCGAATGCTTGGATATTCAACGCGTTGATCCAACCTATCATCTGGTTTTCGATGATGGTAGCCAACTTGCACTCACGTCGGACATGAAATCAATGCAAGAGCAACTCGAATCCTTCGAGCGAGGAAGTTTTCAAGGTTTTCTTCGTTACATGAATGAGGGTCATCAGCACTATCAGCTAGGTATTGAGAAATTGGTTAATCGTGATTTCCGAAAAGCCTCCGATTTTTTTGCATTCAACAATTTACCACTTCTATTTCAACTTAAGCCACTTGCGAATCATTACCGCAACATGTCAGCTTACTTTGGCGATCCACGCCTGAAGGCGGCATTCACGTTTCAGGATGTTTACATGGGTCTGAGTCCGTTTGAAGCGCCTGCTACCTTCTCGATGATGCCGTATACAGAACTGGCGCATGGTGTCTATTATCCATGTGGCGGCATGTATAGCATTGTTGAAGCTCTGATGAAAATTGCCGGCACAGCTGGCGTGGAATTCATATTCGATTCAGCGATTAAACAAATTGATGTGAACTCGACCTGCGCTCGCGGCGTTATTCTTGCGAATGATCAACGAATCGAAGCGGATGCAATCCTTGCAAACGCCGACCTGCCTTATGTTTATAATGATTTATTGCCTGACGATGATCTGGCCAAACGCCTGTCGCATAAACGTTTCTCTTGTTCAGTTATTAGTTTCTTTTGGGGATTAGATAAAACCTACGACTCTCTTGGACCTCATACTCTCTTCCTTGCACATGACTATCGCGAAAATTTCATGAGCATCATTCGTGACTTGGGGTTGCCTGCTAATCCCAGCCTTTATATCCACGCCCCGACTCGACTTGACTCGTCCATGGCTCCAAACGGACAGGATACTATCATTGCAATTGTGCCTGTTGGTCATATGTCTGAAAATAGCGAGCGGGAGTGGAGCAAACTTCGCGATGAAGCGCGCGGCCATGTTTTCCGACGATTATCATCATTGGGAATTAACGATCTTGAATCGCATATCAAGTTTGAAATTAACTTTACGCCGCCCTCGTGGCGCAAGCGTTACAACCTGATGAAAGGCTCTACACACGGGCTTTGCCACAATTTGACTCAACTCGGTTATTTCCGTCCGCACAACCGACATCCACGTTATTACAACTTGTATTTCGCAGGTGCGAGTACACATCCTGGGACAGGCTTGCCAACGGCAATGGTTTCTGGTCGCCTGTCTGCTCAACGAATTCTGGATGACTTTCGCTCAAATATATAGAGAGCAAGATGAATTATGAGCACTTCGAGAATCCTTATCATTCTTGTTCACGCTTTTATCGGATGGACATTGTGCGCCGCGACAATGGGCGTTGGCATGGCTGTGACTTCTGTGGATAACGCGTTGATTATTCACGCAATTGCCGCGCCGATTTTCTTTGCGATTGTCTCACTAGTTTATTTCCGCAAATTCAATTTCACAACTCCTCTACAAACGGCGGCCCTTTTCATCGCTTTTGTGATCGCGATGGATTTCTTCGTGGTTGCGATGTTGATCAATCGCAGTTTTGAGATGTTCGCCAGTTTATTCGGCACATGGATTCCGTTTGCATTGATATTCACTTCAACTGCGCTGACTGGAATCTTTGTAACAGGAAGTTCAATTCTAGGAAATAAAAATGAATACAGTTAACAAAACTTCAAGAATTTTAGGAGTTGCATTTCTTCTGCAGTTTGTTACTTCTTTCTTCAGCGGAGCATTTCTGCGTCAGGCATGGCTCGTGCCGGGAAACATCAATGAAACGATGCTCAAGATCGCGAATAAACCCTGGCTGATGAGGGTAAATATTTTGGTAGATATGCTCACTGCCCTTGGCATTATCTTTTTAGGAGCTATTCTTTTTGTGACCCTCAGGAAACAGAATGAAAAAATAGCTCTGGTTGCATTGGGGTTTTATATCTTGGAAGCCGCGCTGCTAGCTGTCAGTAGAATAGAGGCTTTCTCCCTCTTACGCATCAGCCAGGAATATGTAACAGCAGGTCAACCTGCCTATTTGCAGACGCTGGGAAATCTGGCGTTCGAATCCATGGATTTTGTTGGATCGACGCTGCATATGTTAACTTTCTGTCTTGGCGGAATACTTTTTTATTACCTGTTATACAAATCCAGAATTGTTCCGCGTGTTTTGTCTCTCTGGGGACTCATCACAGTTTTTCCTATGCTGATAGCAACACTGTCTGCGATATTTGGCTATGAACTTTCATTTTTCTTATACGTTCCCTATATCCCCTTTGAATTGGTAATCGGAGTTTGGATCTTGATCAAAGGCATAAAGGAGGAGTCGGTATGAAGGCAATTGTATATGATCGATACGGATCGCCGGAAGTTCTTCATCTCAAAGAGGTGGAAAAACCGGCTCCCAAGGACAATGAAGTTTTGATAAAGATCCATGCGGCATCCGTAAATGCTTATGACTGGCATTTCCTGACCGCTGACGTATTCTTGATTCGCCTGATGGGCGAACCCAAATATACGAGACTCGGTGCTGATATAGCTGGTCGGGTTGAAGCGGTTGGCAAAAACGTCAATCAGTTTCAACCAGATGATGAGGTATTCGGGATGGTTCGAGGCGGTTTTGCCGAGTATGCATGTGCTCCTGAAAGCGCATTGGCTTTGAAACCGGTCAATACTTTGTTCGAGGAAGCAGCAGCCATACCTATGGCAGCGATCACCGCCTTGCAGGGTCTGCGCGATGAAGCGCAGATTCAGATGGGGCAAAAAGTTTTGATCAATGGTGCATCAGGCGGGGTGGGAACTTTTGCAGTGCAGATCGCCAAATCGTTTGGCGCCGAAGTTACAGCCGTGTGCAGCGCTGGGAATCTAGAACAGGCGCGCTCAATTGGAGCAGATCATGTTATTGACTACACTAAAGAAGATTTCACACAAAATGGTCAGCAATATGATCTCATTCTTGCCGCTAATGGATATCACCCGCTTTCCGCTTATAAGCGAGCCTTAACTCCTAAGGGGGTTTATATAATGGCTGGAGGTTCCATGGCTCAAATCTTCCAGTCTCTGCTCATAGGGTCAATAATGTCAGAAACCGGCGGGAGGAAAATGGGAGGTATAAGCGCAAAACGAAACCAAAACGACTTGATCTTTATAAAAGAGCTTTTTGAAGCAGGCAAAGTAAAATCTGTTATTGATAGACGGTATCCGTTAAGTGAAACTCCTGAAGCGCTTCGTTATCTTGGCGAAGGGCATGCTCGAGGAAAAGTTGTCATTACAATAGAGCATGAAAGCAAATAACAAGTTTTGTCGCAGAAATATTGCTAGTGATTTATGCAAGGAGATTAGAAATGAATGCAAATTTAATTGATGCGCGCTGGAAGGATTTGTACAAATTGGCTGGAGTTGCCGCCATCGTTTCGGAATTTGTGATTCTGCTTGGGATTGTCACCTATTTCATCTGGCCCTACGCGCCTGGAAATAAAACAACCGAAAGCATCTTTCTGCTTTTGCAAAGCAATCCGTTTGGCGGGCTGGTTTCTCTCGATCTCTTTCTCTTTATCGGCAACTTGTTCAGCATATTGCTCTTGCTTGCCCTGTATGTTTCACTTAAGCAAGTTAATGAGTCTTATGCTTTAATCGCTTTAGCATTTGGAATGATTGCTGTTGTGTTGCTTATCCCTTCCCGGCCAATCATCGAGTTATTTTCGCTCAGTGGGCAATATGCTGCCGCAACAAATGAAGCGGCCAAAACACAATATCTTGCAACCGGAGCAACCTTACTTACGCTTTTCGATGGCACGGGTTGGTTTATGAATACCCTGCTCGGCAGTATTTCCCTGCTGATTAGTTCTCTGCTCATGTTGCGGAGTAATATCTACAGCAAATCAACTGCCCATGTAGGCATTATTACAAATGTGGTCGCGTGCGGTTATTTCATTCCAGTGCTTGGAACTTTCCTGTTATTCTTATCCCTTCCAGGATACATGATCTGGTACTTCCAATTGGCAAAAAGATTTTTCCCCATGGGGCAAGGCGTTTGAAAATCATCACCCAAAAATCTATGGAGATAATATGAGAAGAGCTACCAGAATAGTTGCCACATCTTTTGGTTTCATCGCTGGAATTGCAGGATTGGAACACGGCTATTTTGAATTCCTGCAAGGGAATACTAAACCTGTAAGCCTGATGTTCGCTTCCATGGGATCTCCTTGCGTTCCGGAAAGAATTTGGCACGCCTGTGAACCCGCCATGACGATCCTACCCAATTATATGATCACCGGAATCTTGACAGTGATCCTTGGCCTCCTGCCCATGATCTGGTCAGCCAGCTTTGTGCAGCGCAAAAACGGAGGTAGCATTCTGATCCTGCTGTCGGTGATCCTGCTTTTGTTCGGAGGCGGCTTCTTCCCGCCCTTATTCGGCATTGTCGGCGGAACAGCAGGAATCAAGATCAACAAATCCCTGACTGGAAAGACGATCAGTGGTTTTATGCGTTTCGCGGCAAAGCTGTGGCCCTGGCCGTTAGTGATTTTCATAGCATGGGTTTTAGGACAGTATCTTGTGGGATATTTCTTCAACAATTTTTTGAAGAGCATTATGGGTTTTAGCCTGTTCTTGATGATCGTAATGCTTCCCTTATCAGTTTATGCTGGATACGCCTTTGATCAACAAAAAGAGTTAGACGCGACTGCAACAAGCAAGTGATTCGATTATCTCAAATCAGAATATCGTTCGCATCTGGGCAAAACTAGTAATATAAAGAGATTTCAAATGGATACTACGATTCATTTTCTCACCGGAAGGAAACTATGAAATATAAGAGTGTTGTTGTAACAAAGAAAGGTGGTCCCGACAACCTCAAGATAATCGAGAACGATTTGCGTATACCAAGCCATTGTAGCTTTTCGGCGAATAAACGAATCATAGGTAGACTATGCCAATAGCAAGGCAGTAGAAAGAATTGAAATCATCTAGTATGACATAATATAGGAGACTTGACGATGATTAGACCCAGAGTTCCAGAAACAGATCAAGGGATACAAGGCGAGTTCAATGTCACTATCTACGATCAAATGCAGAGGTCACTAAGGGATAAGGGATGGATTGAAACTAAAGAATTATTGAAACAAGGAATTACGCAAGGTTGTGCCTTGGAGATTGGACCTGGTCCAGGATACTTGGGCTTGGAGTGGCTGAAATACACACAAGGCACAACTCTCAAAGGTCTTGAAATCAGCACAGACATGATTACCCTTGCTGAGCATAATGCCAGCGAATATGGTTTGTCACAACGAGTTGAGTACGTTCACAGTAGCGGCAGCAAAATGCCATTTGATGACAATGCTTTTGATGCGATCTTTACAAACGATTCGCTTCACGAATGGGAAGATCCTCAAGGAACCTTGCGTGAGATTGGGCGGTTATTGAAACCCGGAGGCAAAGTCTTGATTTCAGACTTTCGGCGGGATATGCCTACGTTTGGGCGATGGTTTCTGTGGATCAATTGCCAGCCAAAGGAAATTCGTCCCGGACTCATAACATCAATCAACGCAGCTTATACGCCTGAAGAACTCAAAGAATTAATTAAAGGAATCAAACTAGAGAACTGCACCGTTTCCAGCAACTTGTTCGGTATGATGCTATTTGGTGATAAATAGGAAATCTATCTCATAGATTGATAAGGAGATCATTTTGAACAATAATCCATTCATTGCTGGAATATTATCATTGCTTGTTCCAGGATTAGGTCAGATATATGCTGGAGAAAGCAATAAAGGTGCTGCGATTATCGTGGCCGCGATCATCATAGCAAATTTGAACATTATCGTATTGCCGCTTATTTCAATGGCGAACCCTGTAATCTCAAATGGAGAAACAAACCCAAGAACGATATGGGCTTATTGGATCCCGAGGGTAGTGCATGATGTAGCCTCCTTTTGGAGCATTGCCTTTTGGATCTGGGCAATCGTGGACGCAATTGCAATAACACGAGGAAAATAAACGAAAGAGAAGGAGCAGATGCAATCCTACAGGTGGCTGCTTTGATTGCGTCAGTTTTGAGTGGATCGTTCAATTCGTAGGAGCACAGTCCCTGACAAGGCGTCGCTCTTACACGAGCGCGGTATTACATATGGAGATATTTCAACAATTCATAAACCAGCATCGCGGGCCAGACGATGCCTTTGAAAAATCCTAACACGCCGAGCCAAAATGTGGCAGCATGACCGAGATAATAAACCCACGCGCCAATCAAGCCCAATCCATATACAGCCCCTGAAGCGCCGTTCCGATAAATCACTTTTGGCTTCCGAATTTCCTGCTCGTTCGATTTTGGTTCCGTAGTCATTTTGTTCTCCTTTTATATTATCATTTACTATTGCAATATACGTTATTCGATCAACCAAGTTGTGCGAGCGATCCATCAAGTTCATCGAGGTAAGATAAACTTCGCTCCACATTCAGACACCATCTCGGAATGATCGTCTTCCTTTCAAATAATCAAGGAAACTTTATTAGGAATATCGGCAATAGAAGAGGTAGGAGAAATCAAAATGTCAACCAATCATGTAGTATTGGGAACCGGCGCGATCGGTCGCGCCATTGCAGAAGAACTCGTCAAGCGCGGAGAATCTGTCCGCATGGTGAATCGCTCAGGGAAAATGGAGGAAATCCCAAACGGAGTGGAGGTGATCGCCTCAGATTTGTATGACCCAACCAAGGTCAAGGAAGTGACGCGCGGAGCGAAGGTCGTATATCAGTCCGCACAACCTGCGTATACCGAGTGGGCGAAAAAATTTCCTCCACTACAGAAATCCATTATAGATGGTTTAACAGGCAGTGGTGCAAAATTGGTTATCGTGGAAAACTTGTATATGTACGGCGATGCAAAAGGAATGCCATTGATCGAAGACATGCCGCATAATGCTCACACGCACAAAGGGCAGGCGCGCAGCAAAATGAGCAATGCCGCGTTTGCCGCGTATCGCGCGGGAAAGTTGCGCGTGACCGTGGGACGCGGATCAGACTTTTTCGGTCCGTGGGGTTTGTCGACCGCCGTGATGGGCGAGCGAACATTTTATCCGATGCTGCAAGGCAAGTCCGCAAATTTGATTGGCAATATTGATGTGCCGCATACACATACCTATCTTCCAGATTTTGGAAAGGCGCTGGTCATCTTAGGAGAACGCAGTGAAGCGGACGGACAAGCATGGCATGTGCCGAATGATAATCCGCGCGTGACGCAACGCGAGATGGTTAAGATGATTGCGGCGGAGATGGGTATGGAGCCGAAGATGAGCACCATGGGCAAGACAATAATGTGGATAGGCGGCTTGTTTATTCCCATGGCAAAAGAGTCTGTGGAGATGATGTATGAGTTCGATCAGCCTTTTATCGTGGACTCAAGCAAGTTTGAAAAAACTTTCGGTATGCAAGCGACGCCGATGAAGGAAGCAATCAAAGAGACGGTGGCATGGTATAAAAGTCATCCCCAGCACAAGTAATACGTGGGCAGGCACAGGGCCTCCCTATTTTTTAGAATCATGACATTAAGACAGTTACAATTTGATGATATTGGGCATCAGCGAGAATTTCAATCCGTTTTGAAGGTAAAAAATGTTGGTGACTATCCCTTCATGACAAGTACACCCTTTGAGGTCGGCTATAGTAAGCAAGTAGTTTCGGTAGTTGTGTACAATGCTTTCTGTAAATTGCAATGAAAGGTAGG
>JBAUMB010000254.1:0-3022 GCA_049578465.1 Anaerolineales bacterium | reverse complement strand
TCACAGTCACGCCCGCGACTTCGACTGGCAATCCTGCCAACAGCGCAGCCATCCGCGCCACATTACGATTATCTTCGCCCGCTTGATTCGCACATCCGAAATAAACTTCTTCGACGAGATTTGGATCAAGGTTGTTGCGCTGAATTATCTCTCTGATAACGAGAGCCGCCAAATCGTCGGGACGAACGGAAGCGAGCGCGCCGCCCAATGCTCCAATCGGCGTGCGGATCGCATCCACAATCACTGCATCTATGTTATTCGACATACAACATTCTCCAAATTAATGTGTTGACAAGAATTGGTTATACAAAGGCGTGCTGACGTAAGCCATGCCAAAATCATCTTGATAAATCAAGGTGTATCCCTGAACCTTTTCCGCTAAGGCATCTTTGTAAAAATGATAAGCGTCCGGAAAATTAGGATCCACGGCAGTTTGCGATTGGCCGGGCTGAGTGTAATCACGCAAATGTTGTTTGCTTAGTAACAACAAATCCGCATTGATCTTGTTGATATAACCGTAACCTGATACGCCCCATTGATAATAGACTTTGTCATTGGCCGCATTTGGCACATACATAACAACATCGCGAAATACAATTAAATGCCGATCAAGCTTGATGCGGGACAAGTCATTCTGGTTGAGCGCGGCATAAAAATTCAAACTGGGATTATTTTGCTCGCGATTGAGAGTATCGAGATATTGAGGGATGTCAATGTTCAAACTGTATACAAATTGCCAGCCAACGATCAAGATACCGACAACAAACAAAAAGAGTCGAGCGCCATATTTTTTTAGGTAATCTCCCAACGGGTTTATGAAGCGAGGCGGCGCAAGCATCGCAAAGTAAGCCGGGACGGCTGAGTAAACCGGCATAAGAATGGGCAACGGAAAATGCTTGGGACGAATCACCAAAGCAACAGAAATATATATTGCGAATGGCACAGCCCATGCTAAGATCAATAAATTTAAGAGTCGGCGTTCACCCTTGATCGAACCCATAATCGCTGCCACGAAAGCCAACAAAAGAAATGGAAGCGTACTGTATTCTTCCGTGACCACTCGCAGCCAATCCAACGCACTGTTTTGATATGCCACGATAAAACCGCTCGCCATATGCCGATGAAGATTTAATTGGATCTGAAGCGCGAGTTTCCGCTGGGATTCCCAAAAGAGAAACGGATTCGTTAACACAAACACCGCGACCATGATCGCAACAAAACTGGCGGCAATCACCAGAGATCGGCGCGTATCAATGTTTTTCTGTTTCCAACCCAGAAAAATGTAAAGCGGAATGGCTAAGAAAAAGAATAATCCAACTTGTTTTGTCGCAACGGCCAAACCACAAAGCAAAGCTGCAAGATAAAAATTCTTTCCGAATTTTAGGTTGTCCTGGACCAGAAAGAAAAAGGTAAGCACAAGAAAAAGAAATTCCAAGCTTTCCGGATGGAACCACATATCATTAAATACAATTTCCGGAATCAAAAGCAGGAGCAGGAATAAACCAATAGACTTAACATAAGATTCAAATTTGGTTTGCAGATAAACCAGAATCATGATCGCGACGATCATCGGCAACACGCTGACAAATTGTCTCAGGACCAGCATATTAAGTTGAAGATTGCCCAACCCGAAGATCAGCTTCAGAGGTAATAAGATCAAGACCGCCGAATAAACATAATATGGAAAGCCATAAAAGTAAATCTGATAGGCAAAGAACCGATACAACTCTTGGGAGAGATTCGGCGCGAGCGTTAGCATCCGTATGACCGCCGGATACTGCGCAGGCTCATCCGAATTGAAAATGTAGGTCATGTTTAAATCGTGCGCGCCGGTGGCATTGGGAAACCAAAAGACCAAGAAATACAATGCGCCGATGAAAAGCAAAATCAAAAATATGAATCTCTTTTTTCTAATCATTTATTCATCCATGTAAAAATTCACATCGATTCTACCACTGCGAAAGGATAGGACTTTTGTAAACCATGAAGGATGACGCATGGCACTATCCGCCTTTTGCCGATAAAGACATAATCAGGTTGCAAGATATTTGCTAAATATTCTCCAACTTCTCAACTAAGGAGACCGAATGCCTGGAGCAAAAGGTTGGATCGAAGTCAACGAGAAATACTGTAAGGGGTGTGAATTATGTCTGAGCGTTTGCCCGCCTGAGGTAATGGAATTGGATATGTCGCGTCTAACACCAACCGGCTACCACCCCGCGCACACGTTCAAGGACGGATGTACGGGGTGTGCTATTTGTGCGCTGGTCTGCCCCGACGCGGCAATCACCGTTTATCGCGAAATTAAAAAGGCTGTGCCTGTAACAGCATAATTATCGTAGTGGCACGACATGTCGTGCCACTATATTATTTTGGAGACTCTTATGACACGAGAATTATGGGAAGGCAACCAAGCCATCGCAGAAGCCGCCGTTCGCGCGGGACTTGAGGCGTACTTCGGCTACCCGATCACACCACAAACTGAAGTTCTAGAATACTTATCGCGGCGTATGCCTGAGCTTGGACGCGCTTTTGTCCAAGCGGAAAGCGAACTCGGCGCGATCAACATGGTTTACGGCGCGGCTTGTGCGGGCGTGCGCGTGATGTCTTCATCATCTAGCCCCGGCGTGAGCTTGATGATGGAAGGCTTATCGTATATCGCCGGAACGGAAGTTCCCGCGGTGCTGGTCAATGTGATGCGCGGCGGTCCCGGACTTGGCAACATTGCTCCGGCACAAGGAGATTACAATCAAGCTGTGCATGGCGGCGGACACGGCGATTATCCGCGCATGGTGCTGGCTCCGGCTTCAGTTCAGGAAGCGGTTGATTTGACCATGCTTTCATTTGACCTCGCTGAAAAATATCGCATGATCACCATGGTCATTGCGGATGGCTGCATCGGACAAATGATGGAGCCAATCCAATTTCCCGAGATGAAACCCGTTCAACGCAAGGATTGGGATTGGGCAACAAACGGAAAAATGGGCAAACGCGAGCGCCGCATCCTGACCTCCATTTATCT
>JBAUMB010000253.1:0-1784 GCA_049578465.1 Anaerolineales bacterium | reverse complement strand
CGCCTACGATGACCGTGACATTGTGATTGATTATTACGGGACCGAACGAGACAATAATATCTGCCCAGAAAACGAAGCGAAATCCATACGTTTGCAACTATATTTGTATAATACTAATTATGGGCATGGCTTCGATTCCACTAGCAGGCTTCGATTGAATGATCCCTCGGTCTGGGTGTCAATAGGAAATGCTCTCGGATTGAGTGTTTCCAGTTTTTTCAACCAGGTTCTTGCCAATCCTTCAGTATGTTTTAAACCAAAATGATCAAGCCACCACAAGCATTGATAGATGCAAAACTTTATTAAGTCAACAGAGTGACATGGTATTTTGCAAACAGACATTCCACCTTGCACAACATAAAAGACGAACCTGACTGCAACCAGCCAAGTCCGTCTCTTATTATGTTGGGGTACTTTTATTGTACCCTCTTCACGGAGAATTTCAAGAGCCTTCGCACCTTAAAAACAAAAAATATTGCTCGCACCTGGCGGCGCGCTGGACTGTGGTTGTATAATGAAATTGTGAGCGGCGGGCCCGAAAAATGGCCTTCGCGCCATCTCCTATTGGAGTTCACACATTGATGTGTTTGGGAAGCCGCTCACACCTTTTGTTTGAGTCTGCTGGGTGGCAAGCGATACTGCTTCTTGCACCACGGAATCAAAGTGATGTCTTGCCCAATTCCCAATCGGTCAAATTGATCACGCGTGAATTGCAAACCACCCGGTTTACCCGGAAGATTGCGAGTGTGCACCTTGTGTGCGAAAGCATAGAAGCCGCGCGCCACTTGCAGTGAATGACCAATGGGATGACCATATATATCGGTGGTGATACTCGCCTTGGAATGACCCGAGCGCTGCTGCACCGTGTTGACCGGCGTGCCCATCTCTAGCAAGAATGAAATCGATGTGTGGCACAGGTCATGAAAGCGCATATCGGGGAGGCCCGCTTTCTTCAGCACCTTCTTGAACTCCTTGGATACCTTGCTATCATCCAAAAAAGTGCCGAGGCTGTTGGTAAATATCAGGCCATCTTCTATCCATGGATTTTGAAGCCTTCGATGAACTTCGAGTCTCCTCAACGTCTCAGAGCCGAGTTGGATCTATCGCCTTCCGGCTTTCGTCTTGGGTGGCACAAGCTCAAACCTTCCTGAGATTTGTTGAAGCTGCCGCTGAACTAAAAGGATTCCTTTCTCCCAATCCAAGTCGGACCACTTCAGACCTAAAAGTTCTCCCTTGCGCATCCCACTCGCAAGCGCCAAGTAAAACAGCATTTCATAAGACGAACCGAAACAAGCAATCAGGAATTGTTGAACCTGTTCTTCATTCAGGATCTGGAACTCCTTGCGTTCCACTCTCGGCCTCTCAACTGCATCTGCCGGGTTGCGACCTAAGATACCTTCTCTGACTGCCTGCTGTAGCGACGCGTGCAACACCACGTGCGCCAACTGGATCATGCGCGCTCCCTTGCCTTCCTCTTTCAGCCGCGCATATAAACGGTTGAGATGATCCGGTTGGATTTGTTGCAGCCTCATCTGCCCAAGGTAGGGGAGAATATCGCGTTCGGCTGTGCCGCGATACCCACGCGCTGTCCAGGGTCTAACCGATAGCGCCTTGCTTCCCAGCCACGTTCTCAAGAACTGCTCCAAGGTGACCTTCGTACTTTCAAAAGTCAAGCCGCCCTCGATCTGTTTCAGGGTTGCTTTGATCCATTCTCGGCATTCGGTTTGGCTTTTCCCGTATTTCGTGACTCGTCTTCCATTCAGGCTGACTTGCGCGCACCAGAG
>JBAUMB010000252.1:0-4770 GCA_049578465.1 Anaerolineales bacterium | reverse complement strand
CCGTAACGGTTTCCTTGTATTCTTTAACATTCGATGACTTCAGCAAAATGGCGAACAGTCAAGGTGATACCAACGGTAGTGTTTCGCCCACCACCTTCGTTCCGAAAACCGCGCCAATCCGCGAATGGAATCCGAATACTCAAGGACCGCGCAACCAAACAAATCAAGTTGATCTCAAGTTGGAAGACCAAGCCGGGAATCCACTTGCGCCGGGATATTATTTCATAGGCGTCAAAGGCTCGCCGCTGAGTTACACGGACAATTTCTATCAGGCGTCCGTGTTCATCGTTGCCACAGATAACATCACGCTCAAAGCAACGTCCACTGAAGGTTTGGCGTGGGTCACTGATCTCGAAAGCGGCGCACCGCAAGCTAATCTTCCCGTAATGTTTTATGACAAGGATTTCAATCAAGTCGGAACGACCACTTCCACAGACTCAAATGGTTTGGTTTATCTAAAAGGAATCAATTCGCCAGTCTATGCGCGCGTCGAAGGGACGAATCATCTGGCGTTCGTTTCCACCGATTGGGGCAGTGGCGTGTGGACCGGAGATTTGGGCATCGCTGAAAATTATTATGGCAATACCAACGCGCCGTTCGTTTATCTCTACACAGATCGTCCCATCTATCGTCCCGGACAGGATGTGTACTTCAAAGGTTTGGTGCGGCAGAACGATGATCTTCATTATAGTTTACTCAATGATGCTCAAGTCTATGTAACGATTGCAGATTCATCCAGCCAACAAGTTTACGCAAAATATTTGTCGCTCTCGCAATTAGGAAGCATCAATGACGATTTCACATTGGGCAATGATGCGGCACTCGGCACTTACACGATTTCGGTCAGTACTTCGCCGACAGCGGACGCGTTTGGAAGCCTCAACTTCCGCGTGGCGGATTATCAGAAGCCGCAATTCCAAGTTAATATTTCATCCGATAAAGCGGATGTCATGAACGGCGATAAAGTTAACTTCGGCTTGGATGCGACTTATTATTCCGGCGGAAATGTAGGCAATGCCAATGTGGATTGGTTCACGGAAGCAACGCCTTATACATTTACTCCCGATCCGAAATATAGCGAGTTCAACTTTGCGGATTGGGATCAGGATCAATATTATTTACCGCCGCAACCTGCCGGTCAAGGTGGGACGCTTGAACAAGGAACTGACACAACTGATTCAAATGGTCATCTCGATCTTTCCCAAGCATTGAATCTCGGAGAAACTGCAAGCGATCAACAAGTAACGTTGAATGCCAATGTCGCCGATGTGGCGGGCGATGTGGTCAGCGGGCAAACGAGTGTGATCGTTCATCAAAGCGAACTGTATGGCGGCATCCGCTCGGTGAGTTATGTTGGCAAGCAAGGTCAGCCGCAGCAGTTCGAAGCGGTGGTATTGGATTGGGATTCGAAGCCGGTAGCGGGGCAGAATGTGACGGTCAAATTTTTGGAGCGACAATGGCTCAGCGTTCAGAAGCAGGATGATCAGGGACAGTTGAGTTGGGTCACATCGGTTAAAGATATTCCGGTGGATCAGAAAAGTGTCACAACTGATCAAGATGGGAAAGCGGAAGTTTCGTTCGTCCCGCCCGAAGGCGGAGTCTACAAAGCGATTGTGATCGTCACGGATTCAAAAGGCAACCAGCAACAAGCCTCGGCTTATACGTGGGTTTCGAGCGATCAATATATTGCCTGGCGCGAGACGAATGACCGCACATTCAATTTGGTCGCGGATAAAAACATGTATTCGCCCGGCGATACCGCACAGCTTTTGATCGCGCAGCCGTTTCAGGGAAATGTTTATGCGTTGGTCACCACCGAGCGCGGACATATTTACAAACAGGATGTTGTTTTGCTAACCGGCAACAGCACCGTTTACAGCCTGCCAATCACCAGCGATATGGCTCCGATGACTTATATATCGGTAGTGGTTGTGAAAGGCACTGATCCCTCTACAGGTTCAACGCCCGATTTCAAGATTGGTTTAGTGCGCATCAATGTAGATACCATCCAGCAGACTCTTGACGTTAGCGTCACAACGGATAAACAAACCGCCGGACCGGGAGATAAAGTCACGTATACGATTACAACCAAAGATCAAAGCGGCAAACCGGTTTCAGCGGATGCGTCGCTGGCGGTTGTGGATAAAGCCGTGTTGGCATTGACTTCGCCAAATTCAGACCCGATCTTAAAAGATTTTTATCCTGATACTGGACTCGGCGTGCAGACCGCGCTGGGATTGGTTTCAAGTGCTGATGATTTCAACGCGCAATATCGTCAGAGTATTCCAACCGGTGGAGGCGCAGGCGGCGGAGGCGGGAATGACAACAGCCTCGGCATCATCACCGTGCGACAGGATTTTAAAGATACTGCGTTTTTCCAAGCGCAGGTCACAACGGATTCAAATGGTCAAGCGCAAGTGACGGTTACACTGCCACAGAATTTAACTACATGGGTTGCCGATGTGCGCACCGCGACCATTGATGGGCGAGTTGGTCAAGCCACGAATGAACTGGTCAGCACCAAGCCGCTCTTCGTCGAATTGCAGACGCCGCGCTTCTTCGTCGCCGGAGATCAAGCGCGGATTGGGGCGGTGATTCACAACAACGGCGCTGAGCCACTTCAAGTCAATGTTTCACTCGATGCGCAGGGAGTTAATTTAATCACGCCTGCCGCGCAGACCATTAGTGTTGATGCAAATAATCAAGCATATGTCACATGGGATTTGAATGTCAATCAAAATGCCACACGCGTGGATTTGACTGCGCAAGCCGTCAGTGGATCGTTCACCGATTCAAGCAAGCCCGCGCTCGGCACGTTATCAGGGCAGGGCATTCCGGTATACACGTACACCGTTACCGAACCGGTTGGAACGTCAGGGATTATTCAATCCGCAAATTCAGTGACCGAGTCGATTCTCCTGCCGTCCACGCATGATTACACTGATGCAAATGTTTCAGTGCAAATCTCGCCTTCACTCGCGGCTTCGATGCAGGATAGCCTGACGTATCTTCAGGATTATTCATATTATTGCATGGAGCAAACCGTTTCGAGTTTCTTGCCGAATGTGGTGACAACGCGCGCTCTGAAACTAGCAGGAATTTCCAATCCAATTTTGCAAAGCAATCTCGATGCGCAAGTGAATTCTGCCTTGCAAAGAATTTACGCCAAACAATTATCGGATGGCGGCTGGAATTGGTGGGATGGCACCACGAGTGATCCGCAGACGAGCGCATATGTGGTTCTGGGTTTGATGGAAGCGAAGGATTCCGGTTATCCTGTTTCGCAGGATGTATTGGATAATGGCGTCCAATATTTGAATCAGAATCTTCCGAACCTTTATCAAAACGCCGCAACATGGCAATACAATCGTTACGCCTTCATGCTTTACGTGTTGGCGCGCGGAAATGTTTTGCAAGCCGGTCAAACCAATTTCATGTTTGAACAACACGCTTTAATGAGTCTATATGGCAAAGCGTATCTGGCGCAAGCAATATATATGCTGAATCCAAAAGACACGCGCATTAATTCGCTTATGTCAGAAATCGAGTCAGCAACCGTGATGTCGGCGGCGGGCGCACACTGGCAGGAAAAAGGTCCCGCCGATTATTGGAACTGGAACACCGACACGCGCACCGATGCGATCGTATTGAATGCGTTCACCCAGATTGACCCGACCAATCCCATCACCGCCAATGCCGTCCGTTGGCTAATGTCGGCTCGACAGGGCAACAGTTGGTACTCGACTCAGGAAACATCTTGGTCGTTGATCGCCTTGACGAATTGGCTCACTGCCTCGAAGGAATTTCAAACGAATTATTCCTATGCGGTCGGACTCAATGGCAATTCCATTTATCAGGGAGCTGCGAATAAAGATAATTTGACTCAATCTGTGAATCTGCAAATCCAGTTGAAAGATTTATTGAAAGATACAGCCAATTATCTGGTGCTGACGCGCGGCGCTGGAACCGGCAATTTATATTACACCGCAACTCTTAACACGGACGTAGCAGTCGCGTCGCTTCCGCCGCTCGATCAAGGTGTGAGTCTCTCGCGCCAATATTTCACGCTGACCGATTCAAAGAATCCCATCACCACCGTCCAGCGCGGTGACTTGGTCAAGGTGCGGCTGACCGTCGTTGTGCCTGATGATTTGCATTACATCGTCATCAACGATCCGTTGCCTGCCGGACTCGAAGCGATTGACGCCTCCATTACAACCGACACCGCTGTGCCGACAAAATATACCGTTCAGGATTATGACCAGCGCGGTTACGGCTGGTGGTATTTCGATCACACCGAATTGCGTGATGAAAAAGTCGTGTTATCCGCAGATTACCTGCCTGCCGGTACCTATGTTTACACCTATCTCGCGCGCGCCAGTACGGCTGGAACATTCAACGTCATTCCAACGACTGCCTCCGAATTTTATTTCCCGGATGTCGGCGGACGTGGCGCAGGAAGCCAGTTTGTGGTGAAGCCGTAAAGATGGTCAAGTGACAGTTACGTCAAAAATGACCGTCACTTGATGACATTAATCGTCACTACATCACTCTTTATCGTCTCCCCGTTTGCATTAATTCCTTCTACCCAAAACTGATGCTGACCTACGGATAATGTCCACCAAGTTTGATAAGGCGGATTTGAAAATGTCGCCAACATATTTCCATCTACATAAATTGTCGCTTTAGAAAAACTTTGTCCGGCAACTGCTTCAACAGAAAGCTGTTGTGCGGATAAATCTAAATTCGGTGTGATGCGATATGTTGTAT
>JBAUMB010000251.1:0-2001 GCA_049578465.1 Anaerolineales bacterium | reverse complement strand
GTAATGATTATACCTGCTTCGAAGGCTAACCTACGTATGTGTCGGTCTATGGCAATTGCTGAAAGTCCGGATAAGTTCTTCAGATAATCGATGGTCTTCGGTCCAATTCCCGGGATAGCTCTCAACTTTTCACTGTTAACGTCATTTTTAAGCCAATCGCGCAATTGATCCTTGGTCTCAACTTGTTCGTTTTCAAGCAATAAAGCCAGAGATTGAACTCTTCTCGGCTTTTCCGGGTGATTCCATCGAAGGATTACATCGCATCCGAACCTGTCGATTGTTTCTAGGAAACCTGAAGTTGTCGCAGCATCTGGATAATCGTTGAGAATTCTCTTGACTCTCGGAGCAACAACGGTCCGGTAATTAAGGCCTGCCTGCAATACCGCATCTGCTATTATCGCACCCATACTCTCTTTGTCGTAACCGTTGTGCTTAGAAATTACAAAATCTGGAAGCTTGTTAAGGTAATCAGCAAGTTTACGCGCGAAAACGATTAGGTTCATGACTATTCTCAAAATGATGCTACATGATATCAAAGTTGACGAAGTGCCTGTAACCGATCAACACAATTTGGACAGGCGCCGCACGGAGTGACCGATGAAACTTGACATGAGAACGTTTTCCCAATAGGCGCACGAAGCGAGATACCCATCTTTGCTACCTGATATTTCGATTTTGTGCGAAATGGCATGAACAGTTTGACAGACCCATAGCTCGATAGCATGGAATCCAATCTGCCAAAGAACTCGACAGAACAATCAATTTCAATCGCATGGTTGCTGTTGATAAATGCCGCATAGAGACACTTGCAACCTACGGACTGTGCAAATGCCGCGCCCGTGGACAGAATGAGCAAGTTGCGATAAGGAAGATACAATTCGCGGTAGCTCACTCGATCTTTCCACAGGTTTGGCTCACGAATCAAAAGCGATTTCGAGCGCTTGTAGACATCAGAGATATCAACGACATGGATGTGTCTTGAGTAATGTTTCGGAAGCACTTCTCTGAGTGTTTCGTACTCCGTCTTTGCACAATGTTGTCCATAGTTTACAAACACAGGGAGGAATTCAATTTTTTTTCGACATAACCAATATGCCAATGTAGTCGAGTCAAGGCCCCCGGAGGCTAAAAGAACGGATCTATTTTTTCTGTGATGCGGCATGCCTGATCGTTGATATTATCTCAAACACTTTAGTCACTATTCCGTCAAGACTCGATGACACGAAGTCTGGCAGATGAGTTAACATTAGATTCTTAGCTTTCTCAAATGGATCATAAACCACTACTGGCTTACCAGCCCCTTTGGCTAAGCCAATTTCAATCAATGTACCTGGATCATTCCCCAAGTTTAGCGCAACTAACATATCGCATTCATCGAGCAATGACAAATCAGCGCCACACATTTCGTACTTCTCATGACTCGCTGTGTTTGGCCTGCTTTGTCCATGTTCTCGAACAGGAAGCCTCGGATTGAAATTGTGATACTTGAGACAACTGACTAATCGATCGATGTGTGTTCTATCCAGATAGTCAAAATCAGGAGCAGCAATATAAATATTGAATTGGCTACGGACTTCCCATGGAAGAGAAACACCTGGAAGAGATAAGATCTCGTCTCGTTCCAATGCCAAAACACGACTACAGCCATCTGTAAAGTCGTCCATGAACGTAGTTGCCGCGTATTCTGCAGCAATCCATGAAGCACAAGTAAGGGCAGATTCGTCATCGCGCGTCTGCCTAAGATTAACAAATGCTGCGTCGAACGCATCTCCCACTCCAACAGAGTGGACAATGGGTCTCAACTGAGCCCCGATTTCGATGGGCTTCTTCTGTGCTCTGCTCGAGTAAAATCTTGAGCCTCCACGATTCTCTTTCAATAAGAAAGACTCACCATAGATATCAAGAACTTCTTGGCAAAGGCGCTCGGGACTCCCCTTAAATTTGTCCAAGAAGATTTCTGATGATGTGGAAGTAATGACCGTGTCAAATTTTCTCACAAAC
>JBAUMB010000250.1:0-32322 GCA_049578465.1 Anaerolineales bacterium | reverse complement strand
ACGATTCGTTTGTGTGATCGAGGCGGCTAATACGCCTGCCAGAAATCCACTGCGCTCTTCATGAAAGACAAGGCCGGTTAGGTTTGGCAAATTTTCATCTTGGGTTTGTTCGACGCCGATGAATTTTATCTTTGGATTCTTTTGCGCCGCGGCAATGGTTTCATTCGTCAGCGAAGAGCCGACAGTAATGATGATATCGTAACCATCGTTGATAAAAACTTGAATGTTTGCTTCGCGGTCGCGCGAATCCACGGTTTCGATATAGTCAATTCGGTCAACTAAACCTTCGGCTTTGGCATCTTGTAATCCAAGCCAGGCTTGTTGGTTGATGCCATTGTCAATGGAGTCAGAAGCGGTGACCAACCCCACGCAAACCACATTGACTTGCGCGCAATCGGTTGGGCGCGGGGCGCAGGAGGAAAATATCAGAATAAAGAAAAGGATGAGAAACGGGAGCCGTTTGAGATTCACGAATGACGCGTCGTTATTTATTCAAGTTTTGTTTCTTGATTTGTTCCAATAATTTTTTATCCGCTTCGCTCAAATCTGCTTTCGCCAATAAATCCGGTCGGCGTGCGAGCGTGCGGCGCAAGGATTGTTCGCGTCGCCATTGATTGATCTTGGCGTGATCGCCGGAGAGCAAAACATCCGGCACAGACCAGCCGCGGAATTCGGGCGGACGCGTATAATGCGGATATTCGAGTAAGCCCGAAGCATGCGAGTCATCCGTTGCGCCATCGGGATCGCCGAGCACGCCGGGGATGAAACGCGAAATGGCATCGATCAGAATCAGCGCGGGAAGTTCGCCGCCGGTGAGCACATAATCGCCGATGGAAATTTCGTCGGTGACCAAATGCGTGCGGATGCGTTCGTCCACGCCTTCATAACGGCCGCAGATCAAAGCGATTTTTTCATGGAGTGAAAATTCCGCCGCGATGCGCTGATTGAAGACGCGTCCTTGCGGAGTCAATAAAATAATGGGGCAATCCGGTTGAGGCGTCGCGTTTAGATTGTCGAAGTGGCCGAGAACTGATTCGACGGCATCGAAGATCGGTTCCGGCTTCATCACCATCCCGCCGCCACCGCCGTAGGGAATATCATCGGTGGTGTGATGCTTGTCGCGTGTATAATCGCGGATGTTGTGCACGCGCACTTCGATGAGTCCGCGCTGGCGGGCGCGTTGCAGGATACTGCTTTCAAGATATGCAGGAAAAACTTCGGGCAGAAGTGTGAAGACCTCAAATTGCATATAATGATTGTAGCATAATGGTTCGGAGTGCGGAACCATAAACGCTTATAGCAATTAAACGCTCTCTTCAGGATTGAATAGAAAGTATAATGGTTAGTGGAAATTCATTGTGTCAGGAGGTAATTTGTGACTGATAATGATCTGAATGTCCGACCTAACGAAACTGCACAAAAATTATATTCCTTTTTGAAAAGTATAAATGATCAGGTTATGCTAAATGTTGATCAGCGGAGTGCCTTAGAACGAGATCTAAAGACGATAGAAAATATAATTGAGATGCTAAATCTTCCTAACTCTTTAACCGATTGGCAACTGTTGTGGATGACCATCAGGGATGCAGATAGAAATTTCGGAGGTTATGTCGGAAATGAGTTGGGACAAGAATTATCACGACATTTTGAGACTCTGTTTTTAGATATCCTCGATTCGTACAGTAAAGCTAACAATCCTTGATATAAAAATATTCTTGTACATTGGCATAGCACTAATTTTCTATGGACAATGATGAACTGAAATTGCTAACTCTCCCTCATCCATCTCTTCACTGCTTCATACGGATGCTGATGATTTGCCATCGCATCCAGCAAGGCTTCAGGTTTAACTTCACAACATAATGCCTCGCGGTGCTCGCGAAAGATAAAACCTTCGTCCACGGCGTGGTCAAGGGCGGCGAGCAACGGCGCGTAATAATTCCGCACGTTCAACAAGCCAATCGGTTTTTCGTGCGCGCCGATCTGTCCCCACGTGAGCGTCTCGAACAATTCATCGAACGTCCCAAAGCCGCCGGGCAACGCGATGTAACCGTCAGCGAGTTCGTGCATGCGCGCTTTGCGGGCGTGCATATCGGCGGCGACGTCCATGCGCGTGATGCCTTTATGCGCCAACGCCGATATGTTCATGGATGGAATGATCACGCCAATGACTTCGCCGTTCGCTTCCAACGCGCCGTCGGCAACGGCTCCCATCAAACCGGTTTTGCCTCCGCCGTAAATTAAACGGAGTCCGCGCTCGGCGAGAGTCCGCCCCATTTGATGCGCAGCCGTTAAATAGTCGGCGTGAACCGAATCGGATGATCCGCAAAAGACACAAATGGATTGCATGTTTTTCTTCCCAGTATTCATCGAATGTTCATCTCGAAATGATATAAATTATTTTCGCAACGACATCTCGCCGCGAGCGTAAGTATAACTGAGGTTAGAGTTCTGTTAGATTGTCGGTTAGACGCTTGCCCGACTCGCATAACAGACATAAAATCAATCCGATGGACTACAAGGATTACTACCAAATTCTCGGCGTGGAACGTTCCGCCAGCGCGGACGAAATCCGCAAGGCGTATCGCAAACTGGCCATGAAATATCATCCTGATCGCAACCCCGGCAATAAACAAGCCGAGGAAAAGTTCAAGGAAATGAATGAGGCGTATCAAGTGCTGAGCGATAAGGAAAAGCGCGCCCGTTATGACCAGCTTGAAGGCGCGTACTCCAACTGGCAGCAACGCGGCGGCTCGCCCGGCAACTTCGACTGGAGTCAATGGTCCGGCGGACAAGCACAACCCGCTGGCAATGTGCGCGTCGAATACGGCGATTTGAATGATTTATTCGGTGGCGAAGGCGGGTTCTCCGATTTCTTCCAATCCATTTTCGGCGGCCTTGGCGGAATGCAACAAACCTCGGCGCGCACGCGTGCCATGCCGAATTATCAACAACAAGTTGAGATCAGTTTGCAGGAAGCTTATAGCGGCGCTCGGCGTTCATTGCAAATGGATAAGAAACGCGTCGAGGTCCGCATACCGGCTGGAGTGAAGACCGGCTCGAAAGTCCGCATGGCTGGCGCGGCTCCGGATGGACGCGACTTGTATCTCATCGTCGAAGTTGCGGATGATTCCCGCTTCGAACGCGACGGCGATGATTTGCGAACATCGGCAACGATTGATGTGTTC
Source organism: Anaerolineales bacterium (assembly GCA_049578465.1). Taxonomy (GTDB): domain Bacteria; phylum Chloroflexota; class Anaerolineae; order Anaerolineales; family Villigracilaceae; genus Fen-1038. The sequence goes on along the minus strand of JBAUMB010000250.1, from coordinate 29,134 downwards.
ACTGCATTGCTCGGCGGCGAAGCCGAAGTGGAAACGTTGGATGGAAAAGTCAAATTGAAGATTCCGGTTGGCACACAACCCGAACAAGTTTTTCGGTTAGCAGGTCGCGGAATGCCGCGTTTGAAAAGCTCGAAAGAAAAAGGAGATTTATTCGTGCGAGTCAAAGTAAAGATTCCGAAGCAGTTATCGTCGAAACAAAAATCATTGTTGGAAGAAGCCTCGCACCATAAATCGGCGTGAGACTCACTATCTTAGAGCAGGAGAAAAAATGAAAACGAACCGCATTTTAATTGGATTTACTGTTTTGATTTTAGCCGCATTAGCATGTCAGGCTGGCAATGCGCAAATTATCTCATCGCAAGCCGGCGCGCAACCTACATCTCTACCGGCTCAACCATCTCAGCCGGCGCCTCTTCAAGTGCAGGCCCCCAATAACCCCGCGACACAACAGGACGCATTGGTGGCGTTATATCAACAAACCATTCCGGGCGTTGTCACGATCCAAGTGAATCTCGCGCAAGGGAGCGCGCTTGGTTCCGGTTTTGTATACGACACCCAGGGTGATATTGTGACCAACGATCATGTTGTGGACGGCGCGCAGAATAATAAAGTGGAAGTGGATTTCAATTCCGGTGATAAGGTGTATGGAAATGTCGTCGGCACCGATCCGGACTCCGATTTGGCGATCATTAAAGTAGCTGTGCCTGCATCGGAACTTCATCCGGTCCCAGTCGGTGATTCCGATGCGCTTAAAGTAGGTCAGACTGTCGTTGCAATCGGAAATCCATTTGGAGAAATGGGAACGATGACCGTCGGCATTGTTTCCGGGTTAACTCGCACCGTGAGTTCGCTTCATACCGTGCCCGGAAGCACCGGCCAGACATTTACAGCAGGTGACTTCATCCAAACCGACGCGGCGATCAATGCCGGAAATTCAGGCGGGCCCTTGCTCAATCTAAATGGCGAAGTGGTCGGCATTGTCGAATCCGATGCAACCAATAGTTTCACGCCAACCGGCGGGCCGATCAGCTCCGGCATTGGGTTTGCCGTGTCATCGAATATTCTTAAACGCGTCGCACCATTGCTCATCAGCAACGGGAAAGTGGATTATCCCTATCTTGGCATCGACTTTTTCTCCGATCTCTCGCTGGATGCAATTCAAGCTTTAGGTCTCACGCAGGATACAGGCGCTTATGTCTCGGATGTTGTGGCGGGCGGTCCCGCCGATCAGGCCGGTATCAAAGCTGGGACTCAGCCAACAAGCATTCAGGGTCTGAACGCGGGCGGCGATTTGATCATCGCGATTGACGGCCGTCCGGTCATGCAATTCGACGATCTGCTTGCATATCTGATCGAGAACAAATCTCCCGGTGATACAGTGGTGTTGACCGTTTTGCGCGGAACTCAAAAACAGGATATTACGGTGACGTTAGGCAAACGGCCGTAATAACGTGATGTCATTGCGAGGCGGCGTTCTCGAGCGTAGCGAGATGCCGTGGTAATCTCATGTAACGATCATTCGAATGTTTGGTGAGATAGCATCCCCTTGTGGGATTGCCACGACCCCTTCGGGGTCTCGCAATGACAATATAAAAATTGACCGTCACCATTATGGTGACGGTCAATTTGTTTAACCAAATCGTTCTTCTCGCCAAACATCGGCGCGGTTATGATAACCGGCTTGTTCCCAAAAACCGCGTCGATCATGTGTCATAAATTCCAGCGAACGCAACCACTTAGCACCTTTCCAAAAATAGGGAGTCTCCAACCCTTCACGTCCGGGAATGAATCCCACGACGCCGCGCAATGGATAACCATGATCCGGCGTGATCGGTTCGCCGTTCAAATGAGTCGCCATTAAGAAATTATCCTGCAACACAACCTCCAGCGGAAGATTGACCGTAAATCCGTACTCGGCATGTTGCATCACGTGCGTAACATTCGGCTTGATTTTAAAGAAGCCTTCATTCACCAACGTCTTGACTGATACACCTTCCCAAACTGTATCGAATTTGCTCCAACGCGTCACACAATGAATGTCCATTTTAAGCTTTGTGCGTGGAAGTTTATTGAACTCATCCCATGACCAATGTTTTTCTTCTTCAACTTCGCCCCATACGCGGAAGTCCCACGCCGCGGGATTGAAGCGGGGAACGGGCCCGTAATGTAAAACCGGAAATTTCAAAGTCAAAGATTGACCCGGCGGCAGACGACCTTCACTGCGCACGCGCTCTTCTTCTTTACGACGATCGGGACCTTCAAAACCAAACATAATTTCTCTCCTCTCTAAAAAATAAAATTGCTGCACAGGATTGACTTCCTGTGACGTTTCCTTTTTACTTATCAAATCTTATAACTTTATTAAAGTCCTGGGTTTGCCCAACGAAATATTATGTTAGGCAAATATTCTTTTCAGAGAATGGCGTTAACTAACAAGTGTTTCTCTGTGTGAATCAATATCCATTTGATTTTACCCTGATATACTTGAACCGAGTTTTTTATCTAAGAATTTAACATGGATCTATCTCAAACCATTCATCTGCTTGGCGACTTGCTTGGAGAAACTATCTCGGAGCTTGAATCGCCGGCCATCTTCGAGATCGAAGAACGCATCCGCGCCCAAGCCAAGGCCCGGCGCAACGGAGAAGAATCCGCTGTGGCCGAATTGCAGAAGGAAGTCTCGGCGCTCTCCGCCGCGCAGGCTCGGGCAGTGGCTTCGGCATTCACCACGTATTTTGATTTGGTGAATCTCGCAGAGGAAAATCAGCGTGTCGGTATATTGCTTCAGCGCGAAGATGCGCAATACCCGGAGCCGATCAGTGAATCGATTGGCGAGGCAATTTCCAATTTGAAAGAACAGGGAATTACACCGGAGCAAATGGATTCTCTTCTCCAGCGTCTTTCGATTGAGCTGGTGTTGACCGCGCATCCCACCGAAGCCCGCCGCCGAACAGTGCTGTCTAAACTTGAACGCATGGAGCGCGCTTTACAGAAAATCAGTGAACCGAATCTTTCACAACGTCAAATTGAGAACTTGACGCGTTCACTGCGTGCCGAGATCTCGGCCTTGTGGCTTACTGACCGCGACCGCGCTGCCAAGCTGGCCGTTACCGATGAAGTCCGTACTGGTTTATATTTTGTCGAAACTTATTTTTGGGACACACTGCCGCGCATCTATGCCGACCTTGAAAACGCGTTGGCGCGCCATTACCCTGGACTGCGCGCGCCGTCTCGCTGGCTGAGTCTCGCCTCGTGGATGGGTGGTGATCGCGATGGCAACCCCAATGTCACTACCGGGTTGACCGCTGAAACTTTGCGTCTGCATCGCGGCCTGGCAATCGAGATTCACCGCAGTCGCCTGCAGGAACTTTCGCGACATCTCAGCGTCAGTTCTCAGCGTATTCCGCCCCCGACTGAACTCTTGGAATGGATCGAAAAGCGCCGCCCATTTCCGGCGCGCATTGCCTATATCGAAGCGCGCTATGCCAATGAGCCGTATCGCCTGGCGTTGTCCCTGCTTGCCAACGATCTTGCCGAGGCCTCGCGCGACGATATGAAAGCCCGCCTGCTTAGCCGCGAACCACACCGCGCCCAGATCTATCTTGCTGATCTCCAGCGTCCGCTCGATATCATTGCCTCCTCGCTTCCAGCAACGCTGGCAATGGATGAGTTGGAAACCTTTCGAAGGCAGGCGCAGATTTTCGGTCTGCATGCGATGCGGCTTGATATCCGTGAAGATTCCAGCCGGATGAATTTTGCCTTGGGTGAGATTCTGCGCGCACTGGGAATTGAATCAGACTTTGAGAATTTACCACCGGCCGACCGCACGCCTCTTCTGACCCGTTTGCTGAGTCAGCCCATCCCGGATCTTTCTTCGCATCCTGGCGTGACGCGCGCCGCCGCCGAGACGTGGTCGTTGTTCCAGTTGATTAGCCGCACTTGCGATGTGTATGGGCAGGAACTGCTCGGCCCGATTGTCATCTCGATGACCAATGCTGCGCCGGATGTGTTGACCGTGCTTTTGCTGGCGCGTTGGGCGGGATGTAAATTCATTCCGCAAATTGCGCCCTTGTTTGAAACCATCCAAGCCTTGAAAGATGCTCCGCGCATTCTCGCGGAGCTTTTTACATTGGATGTCTATCGCCGGCATTTGCAGGCGCACAACGATGAGCAAATGGTGATGATCGGCTACTCTGACAGCAACAAAGATGGCGGCTATCTCATGGCAAATTGGGCGCTCTACCAAGCCCAGGAGGAAATTTCGCGCGTGGCCCGCGACCACAAGATTAAGCTGACCATCTTCCACGGCCGCGGCGGAACAATCGCCCGCGGTGGCGGACCTGCTAACCGCGCGATCCGCTCGCAACCGGTTGACAGCATCAATGGGCGCTTCCGCCTTACTGAGCAGGGTGAGATTATTGCCTCGCGTTATTCGAATCCAGTTCTGGCGCATCGCCATCTTGAACAGATCGTTAGCGCGGTTTTATTGGCGTCGACACCCACTACCCAAACCGATGTCCCCCAGCGCTGGCGTACTGCTATGGATTATATGTCTGCGGAAGCGCAACGCGTCTATCGGAAGCTGGTTTATGAAACCCCGGGCTTCATTGACTTCTGGGAAACTGTTACTCCAATCGAAGAGATAAAACTTTTGCATATAGGCTCACGTCCAGCTTCTCGAATGCCCTCCAGTCAAATAGCACAGATCCGTGCTATTCCGTGGGTTTTCTCGTGGATGCAGAGCCGCTTCAACTTACCGGGCTGGTATGGCCTTGGTAGCGGGCTGAAATCTTTTGATGAGTCTGAACTGCTGAAAGAAATGTATGCAGGCTGGCCCTTTTTCCGCTCATTGCTAGATAATACTGAAATGTCGCTACTCAAAGCTGACATGGATATCGCCAGCTTGTATGTGGAATTGTCTCCCGATCAGGAAATGGCGAAAAAAATATTTATGCAAATTCGTCAGGAATACGAAAACACTCGTTCGATCGTGTTGAGAATCAGCGGGCATGTTCATCTGTTAGATCGTGAACCGGTGACCCGCAACTCGGTGCAGGTTCGCAACCCGTATATTGACCCACTCAACCATATCCAGGTGGAAACTCTGCGGCGTTTGCGATCCTTGACTGATGCTGATGGGTCTGAAGCCAAAGCCCTGCGTGAAGTAATGGCAATCACCATCAATGGTATCGCGGCTGGGTTGAGGAATACCGGATAGTATAAGCGCCGCGCGTCTTCAACGCGATACGGGCAAAACCGGTTAACTTTCCCATTGGCGTTTCACTAGAATAATTCTATAATCCAGTCAATTTGTGAGACGGAGGATTTATGTCAACCAAGCCTACTTGGCGTGAACGATTAAGCTATGCTTTTGATAGAACGCTTTCGCGCGGACCTAGCGCATTGATCGGCTGGCTGGCTTTGGCAACCGCGCTCCTGATCGGATTGGGAACATTGGCGGTTTTGCTTTTGCATGGCATCCCCGACCAATCCAACATATTCGACGTGTTTTGGAACATCATGTCGCAGGCATTGACACCCAACCCGGTCGACTCAGGCAACCCAAATGCCTATCTGGCTGTGATGTTTGTAGTGACCATCGGAAGTTTATTTATGGTCAGCATCCTCATCGGAATCTTGAGTAACGAGATCGAAGGGCGAGTCGATGCGTTGCGGCGCGGCCGCTCCAAGGTACTGGAGAATGACCACACTGTGATTCTAGGTTGGTCGAATCAAGTCTTCACCATTATCTCCGAGTTGGTGATTGCCAACGAGAATCGCAAGTCCGGCGCAGTCGTTGTCGTTCTGGCGGACAAAGATAAAGTCGAGATGGAAGATGAAATTCGCACGCGGATTCCTGAGACAAAGAACACGCGCATCATTTGCCGCAATGGCGACCCGATTGAATTATCTGATCTCGAAATTGCCAGCTTGCACAATGCGCGCTCTATTATTATCCTGCCGCCCGATGAAGATGATCCCGATATCTTCGTCATCAAAACGATTCTTGCGATCACCAACGATCCCAAGCGCCGCGCCGAAAAATATCATATCGTGACCCAAGTTCACGATGCAAAGAATATGGATGTGGTGCGGATGATCAGCAAAGACGATGATGTGCAGGCGGTGCTGGTCGGTGATTTGATTGCGCGCGTCGTGGCTCAAACCTCGCGTCAATCCGGACTTTCGGTGGTCTACACCGAGCTGATGAATTTTGAAGGTGACGAGATTTATTTCCAAGAAGAGCCAACTCTGGTTGGCAAAACATATCGTGAGGCTCTGCTTACTTATGAAACTTCCTCGGTGATGGGATTGCGATTAACTAGCGGAAAAATTTTGCTCAACCCTCCGCCGGAAACGATGATCTCATCTGGAGATAAAGTCTTTGCCGTCTCCGCGGATGATGACACAGTGATCGTTTCGGGATTGGCGAATTTTCCAATCGATGAGAACGCCATCCAAAAGTCGAGGAAGAACAGCAAGGCTTCACCGGAAAAAGCGCTCATCATGGGCTGGAATCGATGGGGCACGGTTATCGTCCGCGAACTTGATTCGTATGTCCCGAAAAGTTCGCTGATCGCCATCGTATCGAATGCAAATGCGGCGGAGGAAATTAAAGAAGCAGGCGTTCATTTGACCAATCAGAAACTCGTTATTCGAAATGGTGATACAACGGATCGCGCCTTACTCCATAATTTAAAAGTTGATCAGTACGATCACATCATTGTGCTGGCGGATTCCGATCTGGCTGTGCAGGAAGCGGACGCGCGTACCTTGGTCACGCTCTTGCATCTGCGCGACATCGCTGAGAAAAACAAAAAACATTTTTCCGTGGTCAGTGAAATGCGCGACCTGCGTAACCGCGAATTGGCCGAAGCCGCGCGCGTGGATGATTTTATTGTCAGCGAACATCTGGTCAGTTTGATGATGTCGCAACTGGCTGAGAATAGTGAACTCTACGATGTGTTTACCGATATCTTCGATCCCGAAGGTTCGGAGATATATCTAAAGCCCATCGGCGATTATGTGGAAATTGGAAAGCCGGTTAATTTTTATACCGTCGTCGAGTCCGCGAGCCGCCGCGCACAGACCGCGATCGGTTATCGCATCGTTTCTGAAATGGGCGATGCAAGCAAATCTTACGGCGTTCATACCAACCCGAAGAAATCGGAAATGGTGACGTTCGCACCGCAAGACAAGATTATTGTGGTGTCGGAAAATTAATTCAGATAGGGACGATTCGCAAGTCGCCTATAATTTTTCAACCAAGATTTTATTTTTCGTGAGTATGTTTTGGATAAGTTTCGCGTTCTCTGCCGCGTGAAGATTATCGCCGTGCAGGCATAACGTATCCACATTCACGCGCTGACCGGAAAAATCAATTCCATTTTGAGCAAGCATCAGCGCATGCGCCGCGACTTCATCTGGCGATTCGATAATTGCATTGGCTTGCTTGCGCGAAGCTAAAGTTCCATCGGCGTTGTAATTGCGATCAGGAAATCCTTCGTTCGCAACGCGCAAGCCGATTTCGATTCCCGCCTCAATCAGACTTGAACCGGCTAGCCCAACCAGAATCAAATCCGCGCTGAAAGCTTTCACTGCGCGCGCAATTGCATTCGCAAGATTTTTATCTTTTGCAGCTTGATTGTAGAGTGCACCATGCGGCTTGACGTGACGCAGTTCAACGCCTTCTGCCTTTGCAAAACCCGCCAATGCCCCGATCTGATAAAGAACAATCGCTTCCGTTTCTTCCGCGGATAAAGCCATCTCGCGCCGACCAAAGCCTTGCAAATCGGGCCAGCTCGGATGCGCACCGATGGCAACGTTAAATTTCTTGGCGAGTCGAATCGCAGATTGCATCACGAGCGGATCGCCTGCATGAAATCCGCAAGCGATGTTCGCGGATGTAATGAATGGCATGATCGCTTCATCATTACCGAGTTTATATTGTCCGAAGCTTTCGCCCATGTCGCAGTTCAAATCAATTTTCATTTTGCTACTCTTTCGATGTCATTGCGAGGCGCAATAACATTATGAATCAACAATTCCATTTCTCATCTTTTCCATCATCGTGCGATATTTTCTTTGCGCGGCTTCAATGGTTGTTTCTCTAAATCGAACAGAATCTTTTCCCGGCGTGCATTGCACCACCAAAGGCAGATCGGCTCGAATGACTGATGCGATCTTTGGATAACCGCCGGTCGTCCCACAATCAGCCATCATCACGATGGGCTGTCCATCTGCAGGGATTTGAATCGAGCCGATGGTCATGCCTTCAGAAATCAAGTCCGCACTTTGTGAGTGTCTCAATGGTTTGCCTTCCAAGCGATAACCCATTCTATCGGAAGTTGTGCTAACTTGATATGCGCTTGAAAAAAATGTTTCAATGCTCTTGCCTATAAAGCGATCACTTTGCGGACCAAGAATCACTTCCACAGTCGGCAATTCGCCATAAGCGGGCCGCGCATCTTCAATCAACGTTCGCGCCGATAATTCCAACAAAGAATATTTTGGCATTCCGATTTTCAGTTGATCGCCGCTTTGCAATAACCGTCCATCCATTCCGCCGAAGTGACCGCGCAAATACGTCGAACGCGAATCAAGAATCGAAGCGATATCAAAGCCGCCTGCCACCGCGAGATAAGCCCACATGCCGGAACCTTTTTTCTTTAAATGAATTTTCCAGCCTGCGCGCACAAAACACGAATCCCAAAGTTGGAATTCCCAAGTATAGACTGACAAAGAATATCCCGCACCGGCCGCGGCAATGACGCAATCCTGATTCGTTTGTAACTCAATTTCGTCGCCACCGATTTCGATCGCGGCCGCCTCAGGTGAATTGCCGACCAAAAGATTCGCGGCTTGAAACGCGAACGCGTCCATCGGGCCCGAAAGCGGCACACCGAATCTTCGCCAGCCGCTTCGTCCCAAATCTTGAATCGTCGCGAGTCCGCCCGACTCGATCACTTCAAGCATCAATGGTCCCAACTGTGAATCGCACTTCATCGCCGGGTGAAAATAAAAAAGATGAATCGCTTAATAAATCGAATAAACACAGCGGCGTCCAGCCGATCAATCGCCAGCCGCCGGGCGAATCAATCGGGTAAATGCCGGTCTGTTCTCCGGCAATCGCAACGCTTCCAGCGCGCACGAGCGTGCGCGGCGAATCCAAGCGCGGCGTGATCAATGACGCGTGCAATTTTCCCATATAAGGAAAGCCGGGCGTGAAGCCCATCATGTAAACGATGTAAGTTTGATTTGTGTGCAGGCGAATAACATTAGCGATGGATAAGTGATGATGCTCCGCGACCCATTCAAGGTCGGGACCCGGTGCACCGCCGTATCGCACCGGGACTTCAATCTGGCGCGGCTTGCGAGTCGCGTTTAATTCAACTCGATCCATTTCTGCGTTAACCCAATCTGATATTTGCGTATACGTCAACGCTAGCGGATCATAATGAATAAGTAAAGTTGCATACGCCGGAACCGTTTCAATGATTCCATTAATTGACTCGGCGCGCAACAACGCGTCCAGCGCGTGGACGCGTTGATTGATCTCCAGATCAATTTGATCGCCGAATTGAATCAACAGCGCCGAATCGCCAAGCGGAATAAGCTTTGGTTTCATCGCTCAAAGAAACTGATGCTCTCGATGTGATAGGTTTGTGGGAAGAGATCGAACGGCGTGACATCCAAGAGTTTATATCTGCTATCCATCAGTCGTCTCGCGTCGCGCGCTAGTGTGGACGGATCGCAGGAAACATACGCGATCGTTTTTGGATTCATTTTTACGATGGCATCCAATGCTTCTTTTTCGACGCCGGAGCGCGGCGGATCGACAAGAATAGTATCAGGTTCAATCTTCAATACAGGCAAAACATTTTCTGCCAAAGCTTCATAGAGTTCAACATTATCAAACTCATCGAGATTGATAATGAAATCATCACAAGCTGATGGCAACGATTCGATCCCAATCAACCGTTCGCACTTTGATGCGAGGAACGCGCTAAACAATCCAACGCCGCAATACACATCGAGGATGATAGACTGCGAAATTGGCAAACGATTGAGAAGATGCTCAACCATTTTCTCCGCCATGCTGGTATTGACCTGAAAAAACGAATTGGGTGAAACGCGAAGCTCGCGGTCCAAAACTTTTATCATAATGTGATCGTTGCCAGCAATGACAACAGCATTGTCTTCAAAGATATGTACGACAGAAATATCTGCTTCGATTTCTATCTCCGGCGTTTCGGGTGAGTCCGATTCAAGAGCAAGCATCAATTCGTCATCTACACCAGCATGGATAGAGGCGCGCTCAATTCCGCTATTCGATTCGAATTCAAGTTGCGGCCAGAAAGAATTGATGGATGTTTTAGGAAGATGACATTCTGAGATTGGAATAATTTGATTGGATGATGGCGCTTGAAAGCCAAGTTTTCCATCGTCATTTAAATGAAATTGTATGTGATTGCGGTAATTCCATGGATTAGGACTCGCCACCGTTGGTTGGACTGGCGGATTTTCGATCTTGCCAATTCGCTGCAATTGATCGTGCAGGATATCCGCTTTGACTTTCAATTGCATTTCATAGGGCATATGTTGATAATGACATCCACCGCATTGACCGAAGTGTTTGCAGAGAGGCTGAATTCTTTCAGGTGAAGCCTGTAAAATTTCGATGATTTCCGCGCGCGCGAAGCCGCGCTTTTCTTCTGTCAAGCGAATACGTACGCGCTCACCCGGCAATCCAAATGGGACAAACACTGCGCGCGAACCTGCCCCCGTCAGAGGGTCGGGAAGCCGTCCCATCGCGTCGCCGCCATAAGTCAAAGTAGTGAGCGTAACTTCATAAGTTTCGGACATGTCTATTAAAGAGTAATGCGCAATCCGCAAAACGTCACTTGCCCTGCGTGCAAGTGCAGGAAAGTACGCTTCACGAATTACGCATCATCAAATTTGAAATACGAAATATTTTTATTTCAAAAAGAACGAAAGAGCAATCAGAATCACGAAGAACGACGCGGCTAAAATCCCGATGCGGCCGAGATCGCGCTTGATGTGAGTGTAATCGGGACTGAACTCTGTCGCTCTCTGCGGTGCGATAAACGCCGCCGATTTGCTCACTTGCCGTCTAGTTTTCTTGGGCATAAAAATCTCCTTTGAATTATATATCATTGCTTCATCGCAAACTATGCGACTCGCGACGACGTTATTAATTTTGTAACCGCGCAAAAACCACGATGCGCTGTTTATCAACCAGATAAGGATAACACGAAATCAACGTCACGCTTGGAGCGCCCGTGGATGCCATCACTTCCACGGCAGTCGGCTCTACGATCTCAGTGCGATCCACAATATAAACAAATTGCTTTAATGCCGAATATAAAATCACTTGATCGCCGGGTTGAAGTTTATCCAGATTACGGAACAACTCACCATAAACATCATCATGCGCGGAGAGCACGACATTTCCTGACTCGCCCGGATTCGCGGAGCCGATATGTTGAGCGACTCCTTTCTTCAACTCATCCCAGCCATCGCCTTGCACGACGGGTGCATCCAGCGTCAGCGCGGGAATCTCGATGCGGAGCGCTTGGTCTGGACCGGGAGTGGGTATTGGTAAATTTGCCAATGACTGTACGATGGGCAACAGGTTCGGAGGAATCTCCGCCTCGTTCGGTTGGGTGTTGCCTTGCGCGTCTGGAGGCGTGTGCCCATCCGGTAAAACAACAGCCATGATCAATGGAGTTGGCGTTGGCGTAGACGGATTGAGAGCGGACGCAACCTCGAGATTTAAATCGCGCAACATTCCGAGCCCACTTAGCAATACGCCGACCAATCCAACTACCGCCAATATTTCAACGCCTAATAGAATTCGATCTGTGAGGCGGCGCTGTGGTGGCATGGTTTCAGCTTCGATGTTTTCTCCCGGCGTTTCAACAACAGGTGAAGAGGATAATTTATCAAATGAATCAGAAGAAGATTCTGGCGGGACCGCGATCACACGGCCCGTGCGTCGAAAATGTTCAAGCCTTTCTTGGCGCGCTCCGCGCCTCTTTTCAATCAACAACTGACGCAGTTCATCGGTCGATAAATCTTCAGGCGCTTTTCTTCTCGGCATGGCGAAACGATTATACCGCAAGGATTGTCAAATCCGTTTCTCCTCGTTATAATGTTTGTCTCTCGGGCGGGTAGCTCAGTTGGTTAGAGCACTGCTTTGACATAGCAGAGGTCGCAGGTTCGAGCCCTGTCTCGCCCACAGAGAAAATGAAAGCCCCTAAACGGGGCTTTTTGATTGCTTTTATCACATTTCAATTGTGACAAAAAGTAGTAACTAAATGATTATAGTTGTGTTATTCTATTTGAAATAATCAGCATTTATACGAGCTGACCCAAATCATATTTCACAAAAGGAGCATCTCATGTTTATTGACTTTCTTACTCTCGTCATGATCAATCTTGTCGCCGGCACTGTTCTTCTAGCCTATTATTTATGGAAAGGTATGGACGAAAAAGATCAGCGTCCATACGCGGCCGCCTTTTTCATCACCGGATTGGTTGGCTTGGTCACCGGCCTGCAGCTCTCATTCACATGGCCTCTGCCCGGAAGTTTCAACGTTGGTTATGGTGATGCCGCTGCGTTGTTCGGCGCTGTTTTCCTCGCCGCCAGCATTTCTCTTTGGCAGGGCTGGGATTTGTTACCCGTCAGCATCTATGCCTTCTTCGCCGGCATTGATGCGATCATCGTTGGCTTCAGCCTCTACGCCAACAAACTCGGACAAGAACCATTTTTAGCTGCCGTCGGCTTTATTCTCGCTGGCTTGGGCGGCTTGGGTGCATTCCCGTTCTTCATGTGGTTCAAGGATAACAAGGCCGTGCGTTGGCTTGCGATTATAGTCCTGCTCGTCGCTGCATTGATCTGGGCCTTCACTTTCTATGGTGCACTGTGGGCTCACATGGTTGACTTTGCTAAGTATGTTCCCGCCACGATGGTGACCAAATAAAGAAATAAGATTTGGAAATGAAAAACGGGAAAGCTTAGGCTTTCCCGTTTTTGCTTAACGAGCTTATAAGGTGGCTGCGCAGAATTGCTATAACAATCTATCTCCGGCTTCGACGGCGTCCACCCGATAGTGACAACCCAGGCTTTGACGATTATGATAAGCGGCTTGGGCCACGATCAGTGCGACCTCCACCGCATTCCGCAATCCGATCAGACCGTCGCTCAATTTTGTTTTTTGATAAAAAGTTTCGATCTCATTTTGCAAATGACGCAACTCACGAATCGCGCGCGCCAACCGGTCGCCCGAACGGATCAAGCCGACATAATGCCACATGATATTTTGAATTGTTTGCATATCGCCCTGAATCAATGCCGGATCGGAATCATTAATTAATCCGCTTTCATCCCAAGGTGGAATATCCTTGCGGGTGGGAATTGGAAACGTTTTAGCATTTAAAGTTTCTTCTATTTTTTGTCCAGCGCGATGACCCCAGACGAGTCCTTCCAACAATGAAGTGGATGCCAGCCGATTCGCTCCATGCAAACCTGTGCAGGATACTTCGCCCACCGCATAAAGATTGGTGATGCTGGATTGTCCGTATTCATCCACAGCGACTCCGCCGCACGAATAATGCGCGGCGGGAACAACCGGAATGGGTTCTTTGGTAATGTCGAGTCCGACGCGCATACATTCGGCGTAAATATTTGGGAAACGCGTTTTCAATTCCGATGCAGCCATATGCGAGGCAATGTCTAAAAGAACAAACGAATAACCATTCGATTCCATCTCTGCATGAATGGCTCTGGCTGTGACATCGCGCGGCGCCAGGTCTTTCCATTCCGGAGAATATTTTTGCATAAACGGATGGCCATCCGGATCAAGCAACACGCCGCCCTCGCCGCGCACCGCTTCACTGATTAAGAATCCTTCCGCACCTGGAACTGCCAAAGCTGTTGGGTGAAATTGAATGTATTCAGCGTTGATGATACGCGCACCTGCACGCGATGCCATCGCAATGCCATCGCCGCGCGCACCCGGAGGGTTGGTTGTGTTTCGATAAATGCGACCCAGCCCGCCCGTCGCGAGAACCGTGATCGAAGCTAACGTTCGGTGAATCGCTTTCCCATTTCGATCAAACACGTACGCGCCATAACATTTGATCGGACGATAATTATCCAAGGGATCGCGCGAGTGATGAGGATAGGTGATCAAATCCACAGCCGTGGCATTGGACAGTACTTCGATGTTGGGATAATTCTTTAACAAAGCGACCAAGCCATTGCTGATCGCCGCGCCGGTGCCATCGGCAACATGGATGATCCTCCGGCGTGAATGAGCGGCTTCCTGACCATATGACAACGTGCCATCTGCTTCGCGATCAAATTGAATCTTTGCCTGACCGATTAGGATTTCATCAATAAGATGAGGACCTTCTTCCGCGAGAATACGTGCTGACTCCGGCAACGACGCGCCCGCGCCAGCCGCGAGAATATCCTTGACTAAAAGCTCGGCACTATCATCTGGACTGCGATGGATGATTCCGCCTTGTGCCCAAAATGTATTCGACTTATGAATATCGGCAGAACGATTGAGTAAAATGATTTTTCGATTCGGATTTTTTGCAAGTTGAATCGCGTCGGCAATTCCTGCAATTCCCGAACCGATGATCAAAACATCAGTGGTCTTCATACTATCCGATCTTGATCATTCGATCCACGGCTCGAAAAGCACGCACGCGAATCTCTTCGGGAATCTCGATCACATAGCGATTGTATTTCAGCGCATCGCGTGTATCTTCCATCGTGATCGTGTTCATATGCGGACAGCGCACCATACACAACCGCAACATATCTTTTTCAGGATTCGCTGCCGCGACGTTATCGCCCATCGAACATTCGGTCAACATAAGATATTGTGGCGCTTGTGTCTCACGGACATATTTAATCATGGCGTTCGTACTGCCGGAAAAATCGGAAGCAGCCACAACCTCCGGACTGCATTCGGGATGCGAGAGAATGACCACGTCTGGAAATTGTGTGCGCACCGTTTCAATATCTTTGACCGTAAATTTTTCGTGCACTTCGCATCTTCCATGCCAGCCGATCATTTGAACGTCAAGCAAATTGTCTGCATCTTGCGATAAACCAGCCGGAGTAAGACTCGGAAAGATAATATGCTTACCGCTCTCTTTCGCGACGTTGCTGGCTAAATATTGATCAGGCAAAAAGATAACGGTATCGGTTTTGAGCGACTCGACCACTGCAACGGCATTGCTTGAAGTGCAACAGATGTCGCTTTCTGCTTTGACATCGGCATAGGTGTTGACATATGTCACCACCGGCACGCCGGGGAATTTTTTCTTAAGGTTTCGCACATCCTCGGCGGTAATGCTGGCTGCCAGCGAACAGCCCGCTTTCGCCGCGGGCAAAAGAACCGTCTTGTTTGGATTCAAAATCTTGGCAGTCTCCGCCATGAATCTCACGCCGCAAAACACAATCACATCTTTATCGGTCTCCGCGGCTTTGCGACTCAGATCGAGCGAATCGCCTTTGAAATCCGGCACGGAATAAAACAACACCGGCTCCATGTAATTGTGTCCCAAAATCACTGCATTTCGCTGCTTCTTCAACTCGTTGATCTCAACAGCGATCTCGGCTTTGTACGCGAGTTCAAAATCCGGCACAACATTTGCCAGATGCAATTTCATTTCCTCATATAACTTTTGTGCTTCGGGATTCATCGTTCTCCTTTACCAATATTTATCGAACATAATCGAATGAAACATCGAACGTTTTTGCAGAGTGCGTCAGCGCGCCGATCGAAATAAAGTCAACGCCTGTCTCCGCGATGCGTCGGACGTTTTCCAGATTCACATTTCCTGACGCTTCGAGCTTGGCGCGTCCTTTCGTGATACTGACAGCCTCCGCCATCATCTCAACCGTCATATTGTCTAATAGAATGCGACTGACTTTTAATTCGAGCGCGGCCCGTACATCCTCCAGCGTTCGTGCCTCGACTTCAAGTTCCACATCGTTGTGAGCAGCGCGTGCGCGTCTGACAGCTTCTTCAATGCTTCCCGCAAAATCAATGTGATTATCTTTGACCAGCATCATATCGTAGAGTCCAACGCGATGATTCTTACCGCCTCCGCGTAATACAGCCAGTTTGTCTAACATTCGCAAACCGGGAGCGGTCTTACGCGTGTCAAGAATAACAGCTTGTGTGCCAGCAACCGCATCCACAAATTGGCGCGTTAACGTGGCAATGCCGGAGATGCGACCCAGAAAATTTAACGCAGTCCGTTCTCCGGTCAAGAGAGAACGAGCAGATCCAGAAAGGGTAGCTAGAGTCTGTCGATCCTCCACGCAAGCGCCTTCGGATACTTTTGCATCAAATTCAATTTCAGGATCAAACATTTGATAGACCATCTTGGCAACATCCAATCCGGCAATGATCCCACTTTGTTTGGCGATGATTTTTCCTCGCATGGATGCATCAGATGGAACAATGCTGTTTGTGGTGATATCGCCGCCGCCGATATCTTCCAACAATGCTCGTTGAATAGCCGCCAGAATATCGGGATGTAAATTGTCCGTAGATATGTTATTCATCACAGTTAATCATACGCCATTCTGAATGTTTCGTGCAATTAAAAAATAACCCGCCTATGACTAAGCTATCGTTCGCTGACTTATATCAAAGTCTGTCTCAACCGAGCACTGGCAAAATCCATCACGGCTACAACGACCACGATGAATGCCACGACCGTCCCCGCTTTGTGATATTCAAGAGAACCAAAGAATGTTGTGAGGGTCAAGCCGATGCCGCCTCCACCTGCAAAACCGATGATCGTTGCCATGCGGATGTTGATATCCCATTGATAGATCAGGTAGGATACGAACGGCGGGACGATTTGCGGAAGCACCGCGTACATGATCATTTGCAAACGGTTCGCACCGGTAGCATTGACCGCTTCGATGGGACCCGCGTCGATATTCTCGATGGCTTCCGAAAATAATTTGCCGATCAATGCAAAGGAGGTCACGGACAGTGCCAGCATTCCTGCAAATGGGCCGATGCCAACCCAAAAGATGAAAATGACCACATACAGCAACGCTTCGATCGAGCGCAGAAGATTGAACATCGCCCGCGTTGCGTAATAGATCCAAGCTGAGAGCCAATTACGCGCGGTCAGATTCTTGGCGGCGAGAAAACTGAAAGGCAAGGCTGCGAGCGCACCCAGTGTGGTGGCCAGCATGGCCTGAAAGATCGTGACGATCATTTGCTGAATCGTGGGCTTTAGAACATCCGACGAAAGATCAATCGTCACGAAGTCTTTGATCAATTGGCCAAAGTTCGAGCCGGGGCTAAACATATCTTTGATGCTGATCCCGCTGAGATTCCAACAATAGATAAAAACCAATGCGCCCAGAATCACATAAAAGGCGAGACGCAAATTGTTAACGAAAGGCCGCTTCGCGGTCTGATCTTTTTCTGGCTGATCTTTCAAGATGCTTTCACGCCACTTTGCACTAATATAATCTACCAGAACGATGACGATCACCACAGCCCACAGCGCCGTCGCATATTGCTGATAACCGCCCTGTCGTACAGTTTCAACCACAAAGAATCCGATTCCGCCGCCAGCTACGAATCCAATAACAGTTGCGGAACGCATGTTGATATCCCAGCGCAGAAGCGAGTAAGCAAGAAAGGATGGAGTGATCTGCGGGATGATTGCATATCGGATGGTCTGAATTAAATTAGCGCCGGTCGCGCTCACCGCCTCAACTGGACCCGTATCGATGTGTTCGATCTCCTCGGAAAATAATTTGCCTAACGCGGCAATCGAATGAATTGTCAGCGCAATCACACCGGCAAAACTTCCGAGCCCCACCCAAACGATGACGATCAATCCCCACACAATCGTATCCACGGCGCGCACGATATTCAAAATCGTGCGCATGAAATAATAAATAATCATGCCGCCGCGTACACGTGACATGATATTGTGGGCGGCCAAAAAACTGACCGGTATGGCTAAGATGGTTGAGAAGATCGTCGCCATCAATCCCATGGCGACGGTTTGAAGCATGGTTCCGGCGGAAAACGTATTTACTTTGCTGCCTGATTGAGCCAGACCCAACTTCACTTCCCATGCTGGCACAGGAATTTCCTTGACCATTCCAACAATAATCAACAGATTATCGCTCCAACGAATCGGACCTTGCGTCGGATGTCCCGCAAACTTATCCTGCACGTACGTGAACATGCAGTTCCAAGCGCAAATTTTATCCTGGCCGTTGATGGATATTGTGATCACATCCGGATTAAGCAAATTGGTTGCAACCGTGCGTGCATCGTTAAAACGTTCCACGAGTCGATTCAGCTTGACATCCGTAACATTCCAGGCGATCACATAAAGAATCACTGCGATGAAAACAATCCCAGGAAGAATATTAAACGTTTTCGCTTCTGACAAAGCACGGACATCCAATAGATTCCAAATCCAGAATAAGATCAATGGAAGCCATAGCCAACTCGTGGTTAATCCGCCAAGATTTATTTCCCCAATGTTTTGATGGACCAGCGACCAGTTAACAAGATAAACCGAAATCACGGCCGCAAAAAATATCACCAGGCCGCGCTGCCGCTTCTTAAGCAGGAATTGTCCAAGCCCCGGAACAATCAAAGAAGAAAACACAAAGAGGGCACTATTGAAGGGCATTAGAGTATTTTCTGATTTTGTCATGAAAGAGATATTGGAAAAGTAGATGACATCAAGCCGCGATTAATTGTTAAATTATCGAAACGCGCTCTGCTTCCTGTCCATAGATGGCTTTGAATTGAGCATCGTCAATTTGCTTCGGCAATCCTTGAAAAACCAATTCGCCGTCTTTCAAGGCAATGGCGCTGGTAGCATAGCGATGCACCAAGTCAAGGAAGTGCAGACTGCAGATCACGGTAATGCCGCGCTCTTTATTCAATTGTTCAAGATATTTCAGAATGGTGTGAGCCAGCACGGGGTCGAGCGAAGCGACCGGTTCATCAGCCAGAATCAATTTAGGTTCCTGCATCAAGGCGCGTGCAATTCCGACGCGTTGCTGTTGTCCACCCGAAAGCGAATCGGCGCGCACATGAGCTTTATCGGCAAGGCCGACTTGCTCAAGGCTGTTCACAGCCCGTTTCTGATCATCCGCAGAGAATAAGTGCATCGAACTCGAAAATGTATTTACATAACCCAAACGGCCGGTGAGCACATTGGTCAATACCGAAGAGCGCTTCACTAAATTGAACTGTTGGAATACCATGCCGATCTGACGGCGAACTTTGCGCATATCACCGGTGGAAGCCGCTGTGACATCTTGATCGTTCCAGTAAATCTTTCCCGATGTCGGCTCGATGAGACGATTGATGCAACGCAATAAAGTTGATTTCCCCGAACCGCTCAAGCCGATCACGGCCAGGAACTCGCCATCTTTAACTTCAAAGCTGACGTTTTTCAACGCCTGTGTTCCGTTGGGATAAATCTTTGTGAGGTGCTCGACTCTTAGCATAGATAAAAAGAAAAGCCTGGCAAGTTATTAGCAACCTGCCAGGCTCATGTGAAATTTTATTTAACCAGAGAAGCGGGATCGACACCAGCCTGCTTTAGAACTGCAGCGAAATCGGAGTACATTGTAAAGGATGGATCGATTTTCTGGAAGGCATTGATGGCATACAGTTTGCTCAACACAGCCTTGCCGCCCGGATCATTGGACATGGCAAGCAGAGCTTCCGTTGTGATCGCCTGGAGTTTCGGATCGAACGTCTTGATATATTGGACGCCATCATTCGGGATGCGGATCGTATCGGCAAAAACGTATACCTTCTGCGAGATGTCAGGATAGGTGCCAGCCAAATTGGTAGCAGCATCCGTCAAAACGTTGATATAGGTTACGCCTGCATCACAGTCGCCTTTGTAGACTGCGATAGCTACATTGGGATGTGAACCAGAAATCGTTGATTTGATATCGGCATCCGGGTCGATTCCGTTGGCCTTGAGCTGAATGCGCGGAACAATATAGCCCGATGTGGACAGCGGATCAACAAAGCAGAAATTCTTTCCTTTCAAGTCGGCGAAGGTTTTGATGCCTGAAGCCTGATTGGCAATGAATTGGCCGCGATAGAACGGCTCCGACTGACCACCCAGAGCCTTATCCGGATCCAAGTCATTCGTCGAATAGTTGCGCAGATTGATCAGGGCCGGTATGATGTCGTACTTCGCCTCTGCCGCGAGAATGGAGAAGGTGTTGAGGAAACCAACTTGAGCCTTTCCCCCGCCCATTGCTTCAATGGCAGCGGCATAGCTCGTTCCGGTCTGAATGGTATAAGTCAGCCCAGTCATTTGGTTCAAGCAGTCCGCAATGGCTTGGCTGGCTGTAGCAATGGTGCCAGATTCACCCGAAGGAACGAAAGCGATTGTAATGGGCGTATCCGACGCGCCGAGTTGGCCAGAGGCTGGCGTTACCGGAGCATCAGGCAACTTGGTGCAGACCGGCGCGGGTACGGTTGGCGCTGCAGTCGGTGCGGTAGTTGCGGTTGCAGGAACTGCCGTAGGCGCTGATGTATTAGTGGCGGCCGGCACTTGCGTCGGGGCAGGCGCAGCACTCGGCTCTTCTTCAGCAGGCGTTGCGGCAGCACCACAGGCGGAGAGCGTTATCGCAAAGACAACGATCAGCGCCAACAAAGAAAACGTAAGGCGTTTGTTCATATGTATTCTCCTCGTTCATGAAATTGGAAAGAATCGGCTAGGTATGCCGTTGCATACAAGATTATGATAACTCGGAATATGTCTTTCAGCAAGCGACGATCTCTTAAAAAATGCGAAGGGCTCATATCGATTTATTTTACTAAACTGCTTAAATCGAGTCCCGAAGATTTAACGGCTTTGCGAAAATCCTGATACTGTCCATCCTGCGCGACTTGCATCGCGTCGATGCCGTACAACGTCTGCATCGCTGAACTTCCATCCGGCGTGTCCATCGCGTCCACAAAAGCGCGCGTCAGGACGCGGCTCATATCATTGTCCATGTTGCTGGAAAAGACTAGCGTCTCATAAGGAATGATGTTTGGGATGCGCCACACTACAATTACTTTCGTCAACACATCTGGGAACGCATCTTCCAAGCCGGGATAAGTGCGCGCATCAATGTACGTCGCGCCGAAATCGCAAACGCCCTGAGCATATACTGCGCGCACCACGGTCGGCTGGCCCGCGACGAATGCAGGATCATCGGTTTGGATGCCGGCCTCGGCAAGAAAACCCAGCGGGACAACATAACCAGAAGGAGATAATAGATCTGCCCAACACGGTTTTTTATTTTGGAACTGTACGAGTGCTGTCGAAACATCCGCGGTATTTTCATTCTTTACCGTATCAAAATATGGAAGAAAGCCCGCGTCACTTCGGACGATGAACTGGGCGCCGTAAAACGCGCTTCCATCCTGCTGACGTGCAAATATCGCATCCACGCTTCCATTCTGGCTGGCCAACAAATATCCAAACGGAGAGAGCATACCGATATGCGCGTCGCCATTTTGAAAACGCTGGATGAGTTCGGTTTCGGATGTCGGCGCGATGGTGATGAATTGATAGCCGGTGGATTTTTCCAAATGCGCGATGAGGACCTGGCTGGCATTGAATGCGTTCGGGTCGAGACGCGGCGCGGGAGCCAAAGAGAGGATCAAGGGATTTTTAACGTCGCCTAATGCGGCAGTCGGGATGGGTGCGAGTGTAACCGTCGGTGTGACCGTTGCAACCGGCGGCGTAGGTGAAGCGGTTTGATGTGGATGGGGCATTAATCCACAACCTGATATTCCCAGCAGAAGCAACAAAAGCAGTCTTTTCATCAGTTTTCTAACGACTTTCTATCGTGGTAATCATGAAAGCCTTGCTATAATAAGACATAACTATGAGGAGAGTATTATGAAAGAAAACCGCGGCTCTATTCTAATTCAGCTTTTGATATTGGTTGTGGTTGGGTTTGGCGTCTATTACATTATACAAACAATACACAACGCTACCCAACAGGCCGTCGCGCCGTGGGAGCAAGCCAACAACTCAATGCAGACTCAAGTCTCCGACTTGATGCATCCCACGCCAACGGTCATTCCGGACCCGATAACGTATATCAATCAAATCCAGGCTTTGGCGCGGCTGGAGACGGTCAAATTCGGTGTGGATCAGGTTGTAGAAGTTGATACGAATCAGGGAACCCTGGCTTTCCTCTTTGGCAATAAAATGCTTTGCCAAGTGCATGGGACCGTCGTTGCTGGCATTGATATGACGAAGATCATGCCGAATGATCTGCAATTAAAAAGTGGTGTGCTTTATGTCACGCTGCCGCCTACCGAAGTCTTCGATACTCCAAATCTGGATGAATCTAAAACCAAAGTCTATAATGTTCAAAATGGACTCTTTGTCAGTCCCGATCCCAATCTCGTGGTTTTATGTCTGCAAGGAGCGCAGGACAAAATCCTGCAGGCGTCTTTAGATGATGGTATTCTTGAATTGGCGCAACAAAATGCAGTCACCTATTTGACTAAATTCTTTGCGGCGCTTGGATATCCGAATTCCATATTCCAAAGTACGCCAGCGGATTAATTCAGCTTGGCGGATTGAAAACGTTTTCAATCGAATTTTGAATATCTTCTCCTTGATCGAATCCGAGCCACGCCAGAAATTCAACATTCCCTTTTGGTCCCAATAATGGAGACTTGACCAAACCGCGCACGCCGAATCCTTCACTTTGTGCAAAGGTCAATACATCGAATAAAACCTGACGATGAATTTGCGGGTCGCGAATCACACCATCGCCGCGCGCAACGTCTTTCTTTCCGGCTTCAAATTGAGGTTTGATGAGGGCGATGATATTTCCTCCCGCTTCTGAACCGCGAAGTTCGCCAAGAGCGCTAGGATTTGTATTCTCTTCGCGAGCTTTGTGCTCTTCGCGGTTAATCGTGGAATGCAAAAGCCAAGTTTTGACGACCGGTAATAAAATTTTCAGCGAAATGAAGGATGCATCAATTGTTGCAAGCGATATTGGCTCTGGTAATGATTCAACAAAGCGCGCGTTGGTTTCTTCCATAACAATAATTCGAGGATCGTTACGCAATTTCCAATGTAAGATTCCTTTACCAACATCAATGGCATAGACTTTTTTCGCGCCGCGTTGAAGCAGACAATCGGTAAAGCCGCCAGTCGAGGCGCCGACATCGGCGCAGGTCAAACCTTTTACATCAGCTTTGAATGCTTCAAGCGCGGCATCCAACTTTTCGCCGCCGCGCGAGACAAAGCGCGGACCGGAGTCAATTGCCAGCGCGGCATCAGGTTCAATCGCAGTGGCCGCTTTGAGCGCAGTCTGACCGTTAACGCGGACTTGTCCCGCCATAATCAAAGCCTGAGCTTTGGCGCGGCTTTCAGCCAATCCGCGTTCAACAATCAAAACATCCAAACGAACTTTGGTCACATAAGTATTTTAACAGTAAAATAACCTTATGTTCAAAGCTCTGATAAAAACCATGCGTCCGCGCCAGTGGTCGAAGAACATCTTTGTGTTTGCCGCCTTGGTCTTCGACAAGCAGTTATTTCATCGCGCTGCCTTCCTTGAAACACTCGCCGGTTTTTTTCTCTTCTGTTTGATCTCAAGCAGCGTTTATATTTTCAATGACATCGTTGATATCGAAGCCGACCGGCAGCATCCCGAAAAAAAGAAGCGACCCATTCCTGCCGGTGAACTGCCTTTGAGTGTGGCATGGATTGCTGGAACCTTAATAACAGTCGTCACACTGGTGCTCAGTTACATCATGGATGTAGAATTTGCCATTGTTGTACTGGCATACTTCCTGCTCAATCTCGCATATTCCCGATGGTTGAAACATATTCCGATCATTGATGTGTTAGTGTTAGCCGTCTGTTTTGTTTTGCGCGTGGAAGGCGGCGTAACGTTGATTGATGTGCAACGCTTTTCGCCGTGGATTTATATTGTGATGACTCTGCTTGCGTTGTATCTCGGCTTCGGCAAACGGCGCGCGGAACTGGCTTTGCTGGCGCAAGGCGCAGGCTCGCATCGCAAAGTTTTTGAGGGCTATACAATCCCGCTTCTTGACCAATACATTCTTATTGTTTCGGGTACAACCATCGTTGCATATTCGCTTTATACTTTTACCGCACCGAATGTTCCAGCGAACCACAGCATGATGCTGACGATTCCCTTTGTGCTTTACGCGATCTTCCGTTATCTTTACTTAGTCCAGATCAAACATGCAGGCGGCGCACCGGAAGAAATTTTGCTTTCTGATCGTCCATTGCAGATCGCGATGTTCTTATGGGCATTGGCGGTTCTGGCAGTCTTTTATCTTTCCCCGGCATGAGCTCTGCTTCCGCACCTGGAAAAATTATTTTATTCGGCGAACATGCCGTTGTTTACGGACGACCTGCATTAGCCGTTCCCGTCAATCAAGTTCATGCAGATGTTGAAGTCTTAGATTCATCCAAAGCCGGAATCTGGATTAATGCGCCTGATATTGATCTTCATGCCGAACTAAATTCGCTTCCCTCCGACCATCCGTTGGCTGCCGTTATTTATAAGTTTTTTACCCCCCTCCTTCTCCCCCCAAATTCTTTGAATTTGGGGGGAGAGAAAGAGAGGGGCATGAAAATTAGAATCAAAATCACTTCAACCATTCCAGTTGCGTCCGGACTTGGTTCCGGCGCGGCAGTATCCGTTGCGTTGATACGCGCTCTATCCTCTCACCTTGGGCAATCAATAACGGACGAAAAAGTCAATGCGCTTGCATACGAGATCGAAAAGATTCATCACGGCACGCCATCCGGCATTGACAATACAGTGATTACTTATGGCAAGCCTGTTTACTTCGTCAAAGGTCAGCCCGTTGAAACATTCAAAGTTGGCAAACCATTTACAATCGTGATTGGCGATACCGGTATTTCCGCGCTGACTAAAGAATCAGTTGGTGATGTTCGTAAGTTATGGGTATCAGATAAAGATAAATGGGAAAAAGTATTTGATAAGATTGGTCAAATTGTAAAGAGCGCAAAAAAGAAAATAGAAAAGGGAAATTTGGAAGAGCTTGGTGAGCTGATGAATCAAAATCATGAACTGTTGCGGGAGATGACGGTGTCATCGCCCGAATTGGATCGATTCGTCAATGCTGCGCGTAAAGCCGGGGCATTAGGTGCGAAGCTGTCCGGCGGCGGACGCGGCGGCAACATGATCGCATTAGTGGAAGAGAAAGTAGCGGCTATGGTCGTGGAAAGTCTAAAGTCCCGCGGAGCACGGCATATAATCCTCACTACTATTAATTAGGCTTTGCCATGCAATCTGTCTTTGATAAATGTCAAGTTCACCGCCGGGTTTTCCTGGCATTGATAATTGGAATAGCCGCCGGGTTTTTATGCACCTGGCTCATGTATAAAATTAGTTATGGCGCCGCGGATTTCTATCCAGCTATTAGAATAGCGCGTGATCTTTGGAACGGGAGGAATCCCTATAACTATCCCGTAGCGCCCGACTTGGTCTCCTATCCACTTCCGGCTGGTTTATTTGCCGCGCCGTTTGCAATCTTACCGAACGAACTTGCTGCCGGGGTTTTCATCGGCTTGAGCAGCGCCTTGCTGGCATGGTGCTCTTTGAGCAGGGATCGAGTCTGGCCATTAGGCGTGTTTCTATCGTGGCCGTTTGCCTATGCCATCTCAAATGCTCAATGGACGCCACTCATTATGTGCATATGGTTCATCCCTTCGTTGATGCCTCTTCTACTTATAAAGCCTCAAATCGTGCTTCCCGTTATTGCTACGAGCCGAATAAATCGAACAGGAATATGGCTTACGGTTCTGATACTAGCAATCTCGCTGGCAATCTATCCAAGCTGGCCTCTGGCTTGGCTGAGTCAGATCAGAACCTATACAGGAACGCCTCCTTTATTTTCCTTGCCCCTGGGCCCGGTTATTCTGCTTGCGCTCTTTAAATATAAAGATCGCCGCGCTTGGCTTTTGCTCCTCATGGGAATCATGCCGCAACGGGTTATTTATGACCAGCTTCCATTGTTGTTGATATCTACGAACGGAATCGAGATGCTGATCCAAGTGGTTTGCTCTTGGTTAAGTTTGCCGGTGCTGATCTCTTCCGGTGGATGGAACTTCATGCCCATAAACTGGCAATTTTGGATTGTCCTAACGATGTACATTCCCGCTCTAATAATCTTATTTTTGCCATCTGTGCCCAAAGCCTTTAGCTCTATTAAAGGCATTGTAAGCAAAATTAAGACCCTGCTAGTAAAACGTGAAATACAGGTGTAAAGAATATAATCATCGCAATGATCAATCTATGAATATATTTATTTTGAAACTCATTCTAGCCCCAGTGATTCTCGGTGGAGCAAGTTTGGCAGGCCGTCGTTGGGGACCGGCGGTCAGCGGCTGGCTGGTGGGATTGCCGCTCACATCGGGACCAGTGATATTTTTTCTGGCATTGAGTCATGGCGCGACCTTCGCAGCCTCTGCCATTGCCGGAACTTTAAGCGGCGGCTTCTCGCTGGTTGCATTTTGTCTGGTCTATGCGTGGCTGGCGATTCGATTCAATTGGCGCGTGTCCCTCATCGGAAGTATGCTGGCATATTTTGGAATCGTGTTGTTCATGCAAAATACCATCATTCCGTTCGTGCCATTGATCATCGCAGTAATACTGACGATTGTGCTTGGATTAATTTTGATGCCGAGGAATGGAATAATGCAACTCAATAACGTTGAGCCGGGACGATGGGATATTCCATTGCGCATTTTGATTGGAACTGCCTTTATCATTCTGCTCACTGAGATGGCGCCGTTGCTTGGTGCGCGCTTGACTGGATTATTGGCAACCATTCCGTTGTACACAACGATACTCGCTGTATTCGCGCATCGACTTAACGGACCAGCAGGCGCAGCCAGCGTTCTGCGCGGGTTGCTCTTTGGATTGTTCGGCTTTGCAGGATTCTTCCTTGCGCTATCTCTGCTGATTGAATCTTCAGGAATCACAATTGGATTTCTTTCAGCAATCGCGGCAGCGCTAATCATTCAAGGATTTACATTTTTGATATTGAGAATGGAGCAACACGGAAAGGACTCGATTGCATGAGCAATACAGCAGATATTATCATCATCGGCGCGGGGGTGCATGGAGCCAGCCTCGCGTTTCATCTTGCTCAACGCGGCATGAAGGTAGTCGTGCTCGAAAAGAAATTTGTCGCGGCAGGCGCAACGGGCAGGTCGAGCGGACTCATCCGCATGCATTATGATGTGAAGCAAGATTCAGAGTTGGCTTGGGTTTCATTTCAATATTTTCGCAATTGGAAAGAAATGGTTGGTGGTGATGCGGGCTTTACAAGAACAGGTTTCATACAACTCGTGGCGCGTGACGATGTGGATAAGCTCAAAGCCAATGTGGCAATGCATCAACAAATTGGCATTCCAGTGATGTTGATCAAAGCCGATGACGTCAAGCGGCTGGCGCCATCGTTCGTCACGGACGATATTGAGTTCGCGGCATATGAACCCGAATCTGGGTACGCCATGCCCAGCGATACAGCCAATGCAATGATTAACTCCGCGAAAGATAAAGGTGCGCGGCTAATTCAAGATTGCGCGGTGATGGGAATCATCCTCAGCGGCGGAAAGGTCAAGGGCGTGCAAACCAATCAAGGTCAGTTCGATGCGCCGATCATCGTCAACGCGGCAGGCGCATGGGCAAACAAAATCAATCAGATGGTTGGACTTGATTTGCCGTATGATACGTGGCGACATGATACGATGTTCGTGGCGCGACCGAATCAAATTAAGAATCATCCAACGGTGATTGATTTTGCAAATGAAATGTATTTTCGCCCCGAAGGAAATTTGACTCTGGTCGGACTTGAAGATGGAAATCCGTTGGGCGAGTCGCCGGATAATGAAACCGATCATGCCAAACAAGGATTCGTGGAGCGCGCCATTGACCGGATTTGCAAACGGATTCCGATTATGGAGAACGGCGCTCTGCACTCCGCTCACGGCGGCTACGACGGCATCACGCCGGATCAACACCCGATGCTGGGCGCGGCTGGACCTGATGGCTTTTATCTCGATTGCGGATTCAGCGGCACCGGATTCAAAGTCTCGCCTGCGGTTGGACTCTGCATGTCGGAATTCATTTTGGATGGAAAATCGAAAACCGTTGATCTTTCGATTTATCGTCCGCAACGATTTGAAGAAAGAAAACATATCGTCGGCGAACATCCATATAGCAGCATTTGGAGATAATTAAAGAAAATGTTTTTCACAAAGACCAAATTTCTTAATCTGTTTTTTATGGCAAGCATCGTGGTCGCATTGACGGCTTGCAGTAAGGCAGGCAAAGTTGTTGCTACACCAACGCCGGATGAATCTGCCAATGTGCGCGCCGACATGGGAAAATATAATCAATGCCTCTCGCAAATGAATGCGGATTGTATTGCGTCTTTGTTTGCGCCACAGGGACAGATTTTTGATACCGGTCTAATTGTCGCGGGAAGCCCGGCGGCAATTCGCAGTTACATGAATCAAAACTTCAGCGCCGCGCATATTGATTCACTCAATGCCACGATTAATACCATTACCATCAACGGTGGTGTCGGCGTTGTGCTCGGCACCTATGATGAAAAGACTACTGACACAACCGGTCAGAGCAGTGAAGCAAAATTGCAATATGTTGCCGAATGGATTCTGCAATCGAACGGTCAATGGTTGTTGAACCGTTTTAGCACGGTTATATTTCAACAATAATCGAGTAGGAGAATATGAACATATTCATTACAGGCGGCGCGGGATATATCGGTTCGGCAACGGCGCAAGCATTGCTCGATGCCGAACATTCGGTCACAGTTTACGATTCGCTGATCACCGGTCATCGCAGTGCGGTGCCGGAGAAAGCTCGGTTCATTCACGCCTCGTTGGATGATACTCACGCGTTAGCAGATGCATTGATCAGCGGCGATTTCGATGCCGTGATGCACTTCGCGGCATTCATCGAAGCGGGCGAGTCGATGAAAGACCCGGGACGTTTCTTTCA
>JBAUMB010000249.1:0-6185 GCA_049578465.1 Anaerolineales bacterium | reverse complement strand
ATATGGACATACTTCGCCAAATGCGCGCCTTTTCGCAGACGAGCAAACGGACCGATGTCCACGTGATCTTCCATCTCCGCACCTTCCATCACCGACATAAACACTTTGCAATCACTTCCAATTTTTGAATCAGTGATGTGCGAATTGGGACCGATCTGATTTCGTTCGCCAATGATTGTATTTCCTTGAATGGTTGTATTTGGAAAAATAATTGTGTCTTTTCCAATCTTAACATCGGCTTCGATATACGTTACATTTGGGTTCATAATCGTCACGCCGTTCAACATATGCGCGCGATTAATTCGTTCACGCAGCGCGGCTTCGGCATCTGCCAAATCCACGCGCGTATTGATGCCGATCGTTTCTGCAATATCATCGCAAACTACGGCTTGAATTGACAATCCATCTCTGACGGCAAGCTCGGCCGTATCCGTCAAATAATATTCGCCTTTAGGTGAGACTTTGATTCGATGCAATGCATTCCATAACCAATCCGCTTTAAAGCAATACGCGCCGACGTTCAATTCTTTAACATTCAGTTGTTCCGGCATCGCCACATATTCTTCGACGATCGCCGCAACGGTCCCATCTGCATTACGCATCACGCGCCCAAAGCCGCGCGGATCAGCCGCGACAACGGTCAGCATGGTCATGGGTCCGAGATTCGATTTCTGAGTTTCGATGAGCCGCTTCAAGGTCGAGACTTGAAGCAAAGGCATATCGCCATACGTCACAAGCACATAATCCGTTTTGTCTTTGAGCAATGACTCCGCTTGTAGAACCGCGTGACCCGTTCCAAGCTGTTGATCTTGAACTACGAATCGGACGCCACCGCCCACGGATTCGCGTACCTGATCCGCTTCATGGCCAACAATCACCACCGGCAATTCGTTGCTGATCTGCGTCACCGCCGAAAGAGAATGATTCAGCATCGGTTTGCCGCAAATCGGATGAAGCATTTTAGGCAAATCAGATTTCATGCGAGTGCCTTGACCCGCCGCGAGTAAAACAGCCGTAACTTTCATAGCACACTCCTAAAACAAAACAGGCCCGCTCGCGCGAGGCCTGCGTGCACTCATGTTTGAGCGCTTAGAGAAAAATTCCCGCCTGCGCGGGTTTGATAAAGACAGGGGCGCCTGGATTCGAACCAAGATCCACAGCTCCAAAGGCTGGTGTGCTGCCCTTGCACCACGCCCCTATGACGTGTGCCGAGCTTTTCGGCAAAGCGGCAAAATTGTATCACATTATTTTGGAGTATCAGGAGTCAACCCCATCTTGCGGGCTTCCTCGTAAGAGATGACTTCAGGGTTGCTGGACTTCTTGGCATGTTGCTCCGCGGCTTTGCTCCAGAAATCATCCATCTCTTTTTGTTTGACTTTCTTTTGAGCCCCATCTTTAAGCAACGCTTCC
Organism: Anaerolineales bacterium; assembly: GCA_049578465.1. GTDB lineage: Bacteria > Chloroflexota > Anaerolineae > Anaerolineales > Villigracilaceae > Fen-1038. The sequence goes on along the minus strand of JBAUMB010000249.1, from coordinate 4,775 downwards.
ATTTCAGGCGAAGGCGGGGCGGACGGTAATAATTCGCCGGTCTTGCCTTTTTTCTTAACGGGCGGCTTAGCCGGAGGCGCAGGTGGTTCTTTCAACTCTGCCGTCACGCCCATTGAACGCAGTGATCGCTCGACCTCGTCGCGCAATGCCAGCAAAGCCTGCATGCTATTCAGAATGTTTTCGCGGTTCGTGAGATTCTCACCTGCCAACAACAAGGCATACGCGCCTGTTATCGGAATCAACAAAAGATCTTCATCGCCGCCGCCGAAAACAAAATACTGTTCCAATGTTTCCTGATGATTGAATTTGGAAATTTTCAATCCCGCATTGAAAATGGCGATCAATGCCGAAAGCAACGAGACTTCCATACTGCTGTCATATAAGGCGCCGGCGCGCGCCAGCACCATACCGCGTTCGTTCAAAAGAAACAATGCGTGGGCATTGATATCCTGGCGAAAGTTTGCCAGCAGGTCCGAAACGCGCGCTCGTTTTGCTTCTTCCCTGGTGGTGCCTGATTCAGGCGGGAAAATGGTGCGCACCAATCCGAGACTGCGTTCCACTACATCCAGAAAATCAGCAAGTGGAATCGGCTTATCGAAAAGAGCCATGGCGCCGGCATTCAACATTTCATCGCGGGCTTTTCGATCCGTCATGCCCGAAACCAAAATTACTTTTACTTCCGGATGCCGGGCGCGGACTTTATGCATCAACTCAATCCCGCTCATGCCGGGCAATTTATAGTCCGAAACCAGCAAATCAATCCGTTGGCGACTCGCTTCCAACAAGGCTTCCTCGCCGGAAGGCGACTCAAAAATTTGAAGATCATTATTCTTCAAGCTGTCGAGCGTGGAATGCAAAAGACGCAAAATATCGCGCTGATCATCAACAAGCAGAATTCCGTATTTCATCTGTTCCTTGAAAATTTATTTAACCATCCAACAAGCCACCCAATGGTTCGGCTTGACTTCGCGGAATTCGGGCTCTTGTTCAGAACAAATTTTTTCCGCAATGGGACAACGCGGGTGGAATCGGCATCCGCTCGGAGGATGAAGCGGGCTGGGCACATCGCCCTTTAGGATCAACCTGTTGCGTTTCATCTTCGGATCGGGGACCGGAATCGCTGACATGAGCGCTTGCGAGTATGGATGCTCCGGGTCGCGATATAACTCATCGCGGTCAGCCAGTTCGACCATCTTGCCCAAATACATCACTGCCACGCGGTCAGAGATATGTTCCACCACGCTCAAGTTATGCGCGATGAAAAGGTATGTTAAGCCGAATTCCTTTTGCAGGTTTTTCAATATATTCAACACCTGAGATTGGATAGAAACATCCAATGCGGAAACCGGTTCGTCGCAGACCAAGAACTTGGGACGCAAAGCCAAAGCGCGCGCAATCCCAATGCGCTGACGCTGACCGCCGGAAAACTCGTGTGGATAGCGGCGGGAATGATATTCCTCCAGCCCTACTTTCTTGAGAGTCTCCAGCATGATCCCGACCCGCTCCTTGTGCGTGCCAACGTGATGAATATGCAATCCTTCCATCACCGATTCGCCAATCGGCACACGCGGATCGAGCGAAGCATACGGGTCTTGAAAAATGATCTGCAAATCGCGGCGGACGGGTTTCATCTCATTGGCTCTGAGCTTGAATATATCTTTGCCGTTATAAATCACCGATCCAGCCGTCGGTTCGATCAGCCTCAACATGGTGCGGCCAACCGTCGTCTTGCCGCATCCCGATTCACCGACCATGCCCAATGTCTCGCCGCTTTTGATGGTGAAGCTGACATCATCCACCGCTTGGACATTTGCCACCACGCGCTGCATCACACCAGCTCGTACCGGAAAATATTTTTTCAGCGATTTAACCTGGATCAAATCCGAGTTGGAAGAATTATCACTCATTGAATACTCCGTAGCGCAATCAGCGCACTTTCAGCGGCGCCTGATGGCCCTCTGCGTTTTGATATAACCAGCAACGGACAAGATGATCTGGTTTGACTTCAATTAAGTCTGGATCAGCCTCCGTGCAAATCTTAAGTCCATATTTAACGTGCGCCAAGCAACGTGGCGCGAACCGGCAACCCGGCGCGGGATTAATCAGATTGGGAACACTACCGGGAATCACATCCAGTTGTTCTTTGATCTTGCCTAAAACAGGGATCGAACCGATCAGACCTTGTGTATAAGGATGAAGCGGATTATCAAAAAGTTCGACCGACTCAGCTTGCTCAACAATTTCGCCCGCGTACATCACCGCGACGCGTTCCGCCATCTCGGCGATGACGCCGAGGTCGTGCGTAATCAAAATAATTGACGTACCCAGGTCTTTGCGCATCGCCAGCACAAGGTCGAGGATTTGCGCTTGAATGGTTACATCCAAAGCGGTCGTCGGCTCATCAGCAATCAAAAGTTCCGGCACACAAGCCAGCGCCATTGCGATCATCACGCGTTGCGCCATGCCGCCTGAAAGTTCATGCGGAAAAGCCTCGGCGCGGCGCTCGGCTTCGGGGATGCCGACCATTTTCAACAATTCCACCGCGCGCTTTTGCCCAGCTTCTTTTCCAAAATCCTGATGGATACTTAATACTTCGGCAATTTGATCTCCCACTTTGAATACCGGATTGAGCGCGGTCTGCGGCTGCTGAAAGATCATCGAGATGCGATTGCCGCGCACTTTCATCATCTCGTCTTCAGATAGATTCAGCAAATTGAGTCCATCTAATAAGATTTCGCCTTCCAGTATTTTGCCCGGAGGCGAGATGAGACGCATCACTGAAAGCGACGTCACGCTCTTACCGCATCCCGACTCGCCGACCAATCCAAGAATCTCCCCAGGATAAACAACGAAGTCAACCCCATCCACCGCATGAACTACGCCATCCTCGGTAAAGAAATGAGTCTTCAGGTTCTTAACTTCCAGCAAAGGTTTTTTATCGGTCTTCGCCACGGGCCAGCTCCTTGAACGGAATTGACTGATTATAGCAAAGATTTATATTTATGGAGCAGGAATTGCCAAAGACGGCGCGCCGTAGACTCCGCTCAAGCCGCCCAGCACGCTATCGAACGGGTACTTGATATTTCGATAGGCATCGTACGTGATGCTCGAATACAACGGAATAAACGGAAGGTCTTGCGCAAGAATGGATTGAATTTCGTAAACATCTTTCTGCGCGGTTGATAGATCGCTCGTTGAATTCAACGCTTCGCACGCGGACTGGAGACGGTCGCTTTGATACCCAAACGGATTCCCATCCTTGAACCAATCACACAAATAACCTGGATATTCGCTGACATTATATCCGAGCAAAGCCATATCAAATTGATGGCTGCTGAAAACGGCATAATTTACTCCGTTAGATGAACCTCCTGCTTGAAACGGGATACCAAGTTCACCAGTGCTCTGTTCAAAAGTTAACCAATTTAACATCCCAAAGGATTCCGGAGATGTTAGCAAAGTAATAGTGGGAAGAGGATTACCATTAGGCATAGTTAAACCATTCCAATACGTTTTAGGTCCGGGCTGGGGCGCAGGCAGGGTTTGCCATGTATAACCAGCAGTTTCAAGAATTTGCTTTGCTTTTAATATGCGCGAGTTCAAATCAAGATCATTGCATGGCGTTATGATATTCAAAGCATTCCAAGTTTTTTCACCCGAAATTATAAAGGAGTCCAAAGTGTTAATATAACTTGATTTACCAATCATTGTCTTGGTATCCATAATGCAAGCCAATGCCTGTCTGAACGGTGAATCAATAAAGATTGGATTTGACAAATTAAAAATAAGGAAGCTTACGGTATAAGATTGGCTTGTCATCATAGGAATTGATAAACCAAATTTAACAATCACATTAGACGAAAGTCCATCTGTCTCGAGAATCTCGTCCACATCACTATACTGAAATGCATTCACCACATCATCTTCGCTAGCATAAGTTTTATACACCGCACTATTAAACTTCGGCGTATTGAACGGATGCGCCGGATTAACCTTATTGATCCACTCCCCATTAACTTGTCCGGCAGGCATCCAATCGCCAAGAGTTGGCTCATTTGTATTGTCCAACGCATATAACGATTGACGCGCGGCATCCATTGCCGAGTCATACTGCGTTTGGGCTTTTGCAAGTGAAGTATTGGTTTGATTTAAATTATCGGTCTGACTTTTGATATCAGCTATAGTTTGAGAATAACCAATGCTATTATTAGATAACAGCATGAGGTTTGAATTCAATTCATTAATCTTCGATTGGATAGCTGCAACCTGCGCGGTCAGCGCTGCGATTTGTGGAGCAAGATCAGCCGGAGGCAAAAGCTCAGCCGAAGCCGAGACTTTCGATGACCAATATGCTTTCTGGACAATCGGTCCTTGCAATGCGCCATATTGCCACACGCCGACGTTCGGTTGTTGTTTGAAATAAAATTTTACGGTATACGAATCCACAGCATCAGCGTGATCTATGAAATCGGGATTATAAAAATCATCCCAGTCAAAACCAAGTTGAAAAGACAAAGCCGTATTTATAGTAAAAGCAACATCATCCGCAGTGAAGGGAGTTCCGTCCGTCCACTTTAGATCAGTACGAAGCGGAACAGTTGCTGTATAAAAATTTCCCTCCTGTTGAAACGGCGATGGCATTCCGCTGGCGGCCATCGTTTCAAAATTACGATCCGGAATCGAAAGCTGATATAAGCGCGGCCAATAACCCGACATCACTGCATAATTATTATATGAATATCCTTTCGCATCGAACAAAGACCACACGTTAACCG
>JBAUMB010000248.1:0-12509 GCA_049578465.1 Anaerolineales bacterium | reverse complement strand
GCAATCGGAATGCCCAGCCCGAACATCAGATCGCCGAATGTGCATTCATATCCTGCATCAAAAAAACCGCTCGACATTCCCCAGCGATCGGCACCGCTCACCACAAAAACTTTTTTGCCGCCCATCTTACTGATATAATCGCCGATTTTTGACTCGAGCAATGCGGCTGATTTATTTTCCAATGTATTCTTTAATCCGACTCCATCCACCAGCGGCGTTTGCTTGACGAAGCGCACCATCGGCTGGACCGAATAAAGCGGATACCATTTCTTGTCCACCATCAAGCCCAAATCTGCGCCCCCAACTCCAAAGGCATCTACCTTGCCATCCAATTCCTGATATTTGCGGGCGGCGGCTTCCATGTCTCCATCGGTGCCGATGCGTTCGATGCTGACCGTCTCGCCCAATAAATTTACTTCAACTGCTTTATCTCGCTTGGATGAACCAATGCTGATGCTGACTGCACGTTTCATGTGGTAATCTCCTGAAATGGGAAATCTGCGAATCCCAGTTTAATGCTTTCAGTATACACCCAACCGAATTGTCTCTCAAGATTTTGGCTTTTGAGGTAATGTAAAGAAAAACGTTGCGCCTTTTCCTGCCTCGCTCTCGATCCAGATGCTTCCACCATGGACTTCGATAATCCGCTTGACGATAGACAAGCCAATCCCTGTCCCTTCGGCTTGCGAGTCTAGTTTGTTGAATAAACCAAAAACGCGTTCATGGAATTCCGGTGCGATGCCGATACCATTATCTCGTACGAAGAAGATTGGTTTTCCGTTGTCGGCGTAATCATGCCAACCAATTTCGATGTGCGGCTCTGCTTGGTTGCCCATAAACTTGGCGGCATTGTCAATTAAGTTTTGAAGGACCTCCATCAGTCTTGGGCGGTCGCCATACACGTGTGGTAAATTGGGCTGGATGTCCATCTGAATGCCGCGCGCTTGAATGCGTCCTTGTACCAAGTCAATCGCTTCGTTGACTAATGATTGAAATGCTATATCCTCGGAGGGATTCGTCAAGCGTCCGATCCGTGAAAGCTCCAACAAATCGTTGAGCAGGATCTGCATTTTGTCGCTGGCATCCGAGATGCGTTCAACATCTTTCGCTAAGCGGACACGGTCTCCCTTGTTCGCGTCTTCGCGCAGGAAGCCTAAAAATCCCTTGATCGTAATCAGCGGCGATTTTAGATCGTGTGAAACGGTATAGGTGAAGCGCTCCAATTCTGCATTCTTTGATTCAAGTTCATTGATTAGCGCCTCGCGTTCTGTCTCGCCCCATTTGCGCGCGGTAATATCGCGAACCATCGCTAAAACACTGTTATCGCCGCTGGCGATCAAGCGCGATTCGTAATTATGAAGGCCATCGGTACCGGATAGTTGATACTCAAACGCATAGGTTTGATTTGTCAGCAAAGTTCTCTCGATCCCAAATAGGGTGGGCGAGGAGATGAAGTCGGGCATGACATCCCGTATGTTTTTGCCGACGAATTGCTCGGGAGGAAGCCATGAACTCATTTCTTCTGATTTGAAGAAATTTATAAAAACGCCATCTTTATCCAACTCGAAAATCATATCAGGGATGGCATTCAAAAGTGCGTGGTATCTGGCTTCGGTTTGACTAAGTTCCTCCTGTACTCTTTTCTCATAGGTAATATCGTAGAAAATCGCAAGGACACATGGTTGATTTTCAAGATCAATTAATTCATAAAAGGCCAAGGTGTCAGATACTTCGCCGGTCTGACTCACAAAGCGATAGTCCATATTTTGAAGGGAATGTTTTTCCTTCAACTCTTTCACAAATTGATCCCGCTCTTCCGTGTTATTCCATAGACCGAATTCGACCGGTGTGCGGCCGATGGCTTGGCTGGCGTTCAATCCACTTAAGTTCCAAAACGCATCATTCGCTTCGACAAAGCGGCCCTCGTCCAGTGTGGAGATTGCAATCGCCAATGGGCTGGTATGGAAGAATTTGCGAAAACGTTCTTCACTGACATGAAGTCGCTTCATATAGTTTTCAATGCTGTTCATCACAAGATACATCAGAATACCGGCGAGTAAAAACGCGGCGGTCAGATCACGTGTGATACCGAAGGTGGTATCTGTGTTGACGTGCAGAACGCCGCGCGTCTCGAGTATCGCCATCGCCCACAATGACAATATGCTGAGAACACTTAACCCTGCCGTTGCCTGCCACCCGAGCAACAAGCCGCAGATCATGACGATGATCAATTCGCCTGCCGTGGCGGTATCGCGGATGCCTGAGCCAATCCATGCTTCATAAGCCATGGCGAGCCACGCGCTGAATACCAAAACAATGCTGGCTGACCGAATGTATCCTCGATGAATGAACCAAATTAAAACAAGGATGACAATAAGGAGCGCTTCAAGGATAAGATCAGCCTCGTCAAGCAGATTGCTGTGCTGGATGAAACGCAGAATAATTAAATAAAAAATGAGGACGATTGCACTCCAGGCGATGAAGTTCAACAGCCGGGCGCGGCGATCCTTTTCTGGATCGTCAAACTGGGGCGGGAGAATGAACTTGCGAATTCGTTCGAAAGATCCAGATTTGTTCATACAAAGAGATTATATATCATGTTTCGCTTTAGCGTCGCCTCGGTTGACTTCCTTCCCAATATTCTGTATATTGGATGTCGTAGTAACTCGATATATAATCTGTCGCGGATCCAATATTCAAACCATAAAGGAAATTCGATGACTCTTCCAACTATTATTACCGTAATCGGTGCGGGCAGCGCTTCATTCGGAGAAAACACACTTGCGGCGCTGATACATTCTGAAAAGTTGCGCGGTTCCACGCTTCGGCTCGTAGATCGAAACGCATCCAGCTTGGATATTGTTTATCGTCTCGCGAACCGGCTCAACGTTGAGTGGGACGCGCAGATGAAGATCAGCTCGCATAAACATCATCAAGACGCGTTGGATGGCGCGCAATTTGTTGTGTCCGCCATCGAGGTCGGTCCGCGCGAAGAATTATGGCGCAAGGATTTTGAATTGACTCACAAGCATGGACTTCGTCAGCCGTATGGCGAGAACGGCGGTCCCGGCGGATTCGCACACGCCGCGCGCAATGTGATGCCGGTGCTTGAAATTGCGCGTGCGATGGAACAGGCTTGCCCGGATGCGTGGTTTATCAATTTCACTAACCCAATGGTTCGCATCTGCGATCTGGTCAACCGGCACACGAAAATTAAAGCGGTCGGCTTGTGCCATCAAATTTTGATCGGCTATTGTTTCGTCGGCATGATGTTGAGCAAAGAACTTGGAATTGAAATCCCCGACGGCATCACAGGCATGCAGGCCGATTTAGTCGAACGCGATTTGCGCGGGGAAGTGGTGCATCAGACGATGCCGCTTGTGGATATCCGCGCCGCGGGCACGAATCATTTTACATGGATTCTTTCCATCCGCGATAAGCGTACCGGCGATGATTTGTATCCGATCTTCCGCGAACGCTTCGCATCTTTCAATCCGAAGTTTGAGCCGCTGACCAGAGATGTGTTCAACGCTTTTGGCTGGTTCCCGGTTCCGGGCGATACACATTTGTGTGAATATCTGCCGTGGGTTGCCGATCCGATTACCAAGCCGTGGGACAAATACAACATCCGGCTTTATGAATGGGATCAGCGAGCGGAACTGCGCGATGTTGATCTGGCGCGCTTGGATAAAATTGCAAAACGTGAAATCTCCACGGATAGTTTGCTTAACAGAGATTCGGAAGGCGCGCTCGAAATGATCGAGAACATCGCGGGGAATGGAAATCATTATCACATCGCCGCCAATCTGCCCAATGCGGGGCAAATCTCGAATCTGCCCATCGGTTCGACAGTTGAGACGCCGGTCTTTGTTGACGGCGCGGGAATTCATCCGGTGCATGTCGGCGAATTGCCGCAAGGCATCGCGGAACTTTGTCGTCGCGAATTGACCGTCGCTCAATTATGTGTCGACTCAGCCGTTGAAGGTTCGCGCGAAAAAGCACTGCAATGCCTTTTGCTTGATCCAATGATTACGGATATGGATCGAGCCAAATCCATTTTGGATGATTACTTGACAACTTATAAAGAATATTTGCCGCAATTTTGGAGATAAAAAATGACTCTTAAAATCGCTTTCACAGGCACGGGTTATATCAATAAAGTTCATGCGCGTGCCGCACAAGCCTGCGGCTTGGAATTATATGCAATCGTGAATCATAAACCCGATTCAATGGCGGCATTCGCAAAACAATTTAACATTCCACATCAATATCCTACAGTTGAATCAATGTTAAAGGATGGCGGTGTTGATGCGCTTGTGGTCAGCACGCCAAATTATCTCCACGCGCCGCAAACCATCGCGGCGTTGAAAGCCGGCGTGCATGTGATGGTGGAAAAACCGATGGCGCAAGATGCTATCGAAGCCGAGCAGATGTGTGAAGCGGCAGGAAAATCTGGTGCGATTTTAATGGTCGCACACTGCTGGCGATTCGATCCGGATGTTTTGTGGCTCAAAGCTCAAAGCCCAAAACTCGGAAAGATCATCCGCACGAAAGGCATCGGTGTTCATCCGCATTGGGGACCGAGCGGTTGGTTCACGCAAAAGAAATTTGCGGGCGGCGGCGCAATGGCGGATGTTGGAATCCATGCGTTGGATACCGTGCGATTTTTGCTCAACGATCCGAAGCCTGTTTCAGTCTATGCAAAGATCGGCACGTATTATAAAGATTTCGATGTGGATGATACCGGCGTGACCATCGTTAATTGGGATAATGGCGCGACATCCTATATCGAGTCGGGTTGGTGGCAGCCGCACGCTGACGCGCCGAATGCGGGCACGCAACTTTATGGGACAAAAGGATTCGGGCAACTCTTCCCGACCAAAATCGAATTGCCTGCCGCAAATGAAAAGAAGTTCGATGTGATCGAATCTGGTTCTGAATTTCCGCGCAAGGTACAGGCACCGCAGAGTCTGTATAACGATCAATTGCAATATTTTATAGATTGTGTGATGGAAAAGAAAACGCCTAATCCCGGCGGCGCGGAAGGATTGATAAATATGAAGGTAGTCGACGCGGCATACGAATCAAGCAGAACCGGAAAGGTCGTTGAATTATGAAAATCACAGTGATCGGCGGCGGTTCGACATACACTCCAGAATTAGTCAATGGATTTTTAGCGTGTGTCGATTCTCTTCCGATCAAAGAACTTTGGTTGATGGATATTGATCAGGAGCGGCTGAATATCGTCGGTGGGTTTGCCCAGCGCATGGTCAAGACAAAAGGCGAACCATTCAAAGTTGTATTAAGTACCAATCAGCGTGAGAGCATTGCAGGCGCATCGTATGTTGTGACTCAATTGCGAGTCGGCATGATGCCCGCGCGCCGCGGCGATGAATACCTTGGCAGGCGTCATGGATTGATCGGTCAGGAAACGACCGGCATCGGAGGCATGGCGAAAGCATTGCGAACGATTCCGGTTATTTTGAATATCGCCGAAGATATTGAAGAAATTGCACCCAGTGCGCTGCTCGCAAATTTCACCAATCCCGCCGGGCTCGTCACTGAAGCGTTGACGCGGTACGCGCCGAAGATTTCAGCGGTGGGCGTGTGCAATGTTGGCATCACCACCAAGATGCACATGCTTGATGATTTGGAAGAAGCTACCGGTTCGCGCGTTGACCCGGATCATGCCGCGCTCAACACGCTTGGACTCAATCATCTGACTTGGCATCGCGGCTTTAGTGTGGATGGCGAAGAACTTTGGCCCGAAATTTTTCCCGCATTTGTTGAGTCGCTCCAACAGGAGTCCGAGCCTGAATGGGATGTGAAAACCATTGAGTCGCTCGGCATGATTCCAAATTACTATTTGCAATATTTTTATTACACTGATAAAAAACTTAAGGCGCAGGAAAAGTGGCCGCCCTCGCGCGCTGAGGAAGTGATGGAGATCGAAAAAGATTTACTGCGCGAATATGCCGATCCGAATCTAACCGAACCTCCGGCTGATTTGATGAAACGCGGCGGCGCATATTATTCCACGCTAGCAACGCAACTCATTAACTCCCATCATAACGATCTCGGACAAACTCATGTGGTCAATGTCCGCAACAATGGCGCAGTCAAAGATTGGCCATCAGATTGGGTTTTGGAATTGCCTGCCAAAGTTGATAAACGAGGCGTGCATCCGCTTCGCGCGGAACCGTTGCCGGCCGCCTGCTTCGGACTCATTGCCCAAGTCAAAATGTATGAACTGCTAACGGTTGAAGCCGCGGTTCATGGAGACCGCAATGCCGCGTATCAAGCGTTGTTGACTCATCCGTTGGGACCGAAAGCGGATCAGGTCCAAGCCGTGCTGGATGATATGCTTGAAACAAATAAACAATGGCTTCCTCAATTCTCAAGCAGTCAAGCGAATTGACATGCGTTATTTTCTGGGTGTGGATGTTGGCGGGACAAAAACTCATGCGTTGATCGCGGATGAAAACGGAAAGGCATTGGGCTTTGGAACGGATGGAGCAGGAAATTGGCAATCGGTTGGTTTTGACGGCTTGCAAAAAGTTGTCAGCACGACAATTCATCAAGCTTTAAATTCCGCCAACTTGCATCTCGATCAGATTTCAGCCGCCGGATTTGGAATTGCAGGCTACGATTGGCCGTCCGAACTGCAGGCGCATGTCGATGCGATTGGCTCGATTGGTTTGAATTGTCCAATGGAATTGACAAACGATTCCATCATTGGGCTGATGGCGGGCGCGGCGCAAGGCTGGGGACTCGTGCTGATAGCTGGTACGGGAAATAATTGTCGCGGCCGAGATCGTTATCAACGTGAGGCGCGTATTACCGGCGAAGGAATCCGATTTGGAGAATTTGGCGGCGCCAATGAAATTGTTACGAAAGCCGTTCATGCAGTTGCTTATGAGTGGAGCATGCGCGGTCCCAAAACGATCCTTAGCAAATTGTTTATAAAACTTACAGGCGCAAACGACTTGAATGAGTTAATTGAAGGCATTGATATGGAACGCTATCAACCTAATCCAGCATGGGCGCCGATGGTTTTTGAAGCCGCTTATCTGGGCGATCCTGTTGCGAAGGAATTGATAACGTGGTCGGCGCACGAACTGGGAGAATCAGCGTGTGGAGTGATTCGTCAATTGGGAATGGAACGCGAGGAATTTGAAATCGTCATGGCTGGCAGTGTGTTCGATGGCGGAAATCTTTACATTGAACCTTTACATCAAACTATTCATGAACTTGCGCCCAAAGCAAAGATGGTCAGATTGGACGCGCCTCCTGTGGTCGGCGGTGTGATCCTTGCCATGCAGAAAGTAGACTTGTCCATCATATCCATTCGGAAAACTCTCATAGAATCTACCAAGGATTTTATTCGTGAGCAATAGAGCTGTTTCTTCGCGTTCGTATATCGTATAATAACGAAAGTTGATTCGTAAAGAAATTATGTCTTTCCGTATCTAAGGATTAAATTGCCGTCGAAGCCCAAGGGTTCTACTGAATTGAATAAATTGATTTCTCAAAAAGGTCTTCAACCGTTTCTGGAGTCTACGCGCGCGTCGGTCGCGCTATTGAGTTCAGATGGGGATTTGATTTCATTCAACCCGGCATTTGAGGGCTTGAAACAAATATTCCCGAACGCGGCCGCGTTCAGAGAAATCGTAACATCCGCCTCGCGGATCGAATTCGATCGATTGTTTCAGAATGTAATCCGTGGGCATAAAGTAATCCAAAGTGATTTGGATTTCGGCTTGGAGAGTCAGCCGCGCCGATATGCTTGCCTGTTCGTTCCATTAGACGATGGACGCGTTCTATTCTTTGGCGAACCAGTTTTCACTGCGTTCGATCTCCCCGAAAAATATCAACGCCTGATTCAAAATTTTGAACACCTCACTGCGGAATTGAAAGAGACCCGGCAGGCATTGGACAGAAAACAAAAAGAAATGAAAGCCGTGATTGCCCAAGCCGATGAAGTATCGCATACCGACGCTTTGACATTTCTCCCTAATCGCAAACAAATCATCGCTGACTTGCAGCGTCAAGTCACATTCTCCGAACGCTATCAAGAGCCGCTTTCCATCTCCATACTGGACTTTGATCATTTTAAAAACGTCAACGATACCTACGGTCATTCTGTCGGCGACGATGTATTGAGATTTGTGGCTTTGCAGTTGCGCGATCATGTCCGCTCACCGGATATGGTCGGACGATATGGCGGCGAGGAATTTCTGGTATTGCTGCCCAATAGCACGGTCAAAGCCGCGGGCGAACAGGCGGAACGTTTATGCAAGCAGGTGCGATCCACTCCGGTCATTTCTGGCAAGCATGTGATTCATATGACCATTAGCCTCGGCATTGCGCAATATCGAATTGATCAGGAGAATTGGGAACAGCTTCTTAACCGTGCCGACCAGGCGCTTTATCAAGCCAAGAAAAATGGACGCGATCGATGGGCGGTCATCGAATCATAGAAAAGGAAACAATAGACGACTTTCAATATTGGTGCACATTTGGCTTCTGTAGTGTAAACTAGGGCAATGACAACAAACACGGCTGAAAATCTCGAAAGCGAAAAAATAAAATTCCCGCTTCATGGCTGGCTGGGATTGATTCTGGCTGGCGTCTTTTGGGTTCTCAATTGGAGTCTGAGCGGACCGCGCACGAACTGGGGTTTCTTCCCGATGTGGCTGGGCTATTGTTTGACGGTTGATGGATTGGTCTTCTGGCGCACGCGCACATCTTTGCTCACGCGTAGTTGGAAAAAATATATCGGGCTGTTTGCGCTCTCTGCGCCCGTTTGGTGGCTCTTTGAATTACTCAACCTTCGCACCCAAAACTGGACTTATATCGGCGTAAACTTTTTCACACCTTTGCAATATTTTCTTTTGACAACATTGAGTTTTACAACGGTTATTCCGGCCGTGTTTGGAAGCGCAGAGTTTATTGCCAGTTTTGATTTTATCAAGCGCATCAAACGCGGACCCGTGATTGGTACCGATAAACTGACAACCATCGGCTTCTTTGTCATGGGTTGGATCATGCTCATCCTGATGCTGATCTGGCCGAATATTTTCTTTCCGTTTATCTGGCTTTCTCCTTACTTCATCATTGAACCGTTAAATATCTGGCTTAAGAATCGTTCGCTCGTTGACTGGACGAAAGTCGGAGATTGGCGTCCGGTCATTTCACTTTGGCTGGGTGTGTTGATGACGGGCTTCTTCTGGGAAATGTGGAATTACTTTTCATATCCCAAATGGATTTATCATGTTGCGTGGGGCGGATGGTTTCATCTTTTTGAAATGCCTTTGCTTGGTTATGGAGGCTATCTGCCGTTTGCGCTTGAGTTATATGCGATCTATCATTTGGTGGTTGGAATCTTGAAAGACAAAACAGGAGATTATGTTCGCGTCGATCCTGAAGTCGTTATTGATAATCAATCTTAATTCAATGCAAGGAGTCTATTGATATGCATCCTGTTTTTACAACCAGTCGCCTCGATGCCATCATTTTATATGCGGCTTATATTATCTGGATATTGCCAGAAGTTATCTCCTCTTTTACAGATCGGATCGGCAAGAATCTAAAAGTGAATGACCGGGCCTCTGGCCCGGCTATCGGCCTTTCCATTTGGCTTTCGGTTTTTGCAGGTTATTGGTTTGCTTATACGGTTCGGTCACTGGCAATCCCGTGGCATCGGACATTACTATTTACCATCGGCATCTTTCTGATGCTGGCAGGCGTTTCGTTTCGTTGGTACTCTATCCGCGTGCTTGGAAAATTTTTTACGCGGCAGGTCGCTATTCAACCGGGACAAACTGTCGTGGAGAATGGCCCTTATCATTGGATCCGTCATCCATCTTATAGCGGCGCGCTGCTTACGATTTTTGGCTTGGGATTAGTTTTCGGAAACTGGTTGAGTCTGATTGGCGTGATTGCCATTGCATTCATCGGATATAGCTACCGCGTTTCGGTGGAAGAGAAGACACTGGTCGAGGCATTAGGAGAGCCATATCGTCAATATATGAAACGCACCAAGCGCTTCCTCCCGTTTTTGTATTAGTAGACTCTACTCCGTTATTTATATTACAAATCACCTGACGATTGTTTGTGTGTGTTGCGTTTTGCGATTCTGCGTTTTCTTCCTCTGATCATGAGTTTCTCGATCCAGCCTACAAATGGTTCGGGCGGCAAATAATCCACCAGAGACCATTCTTCGAGTCCCCGCGATTTCAGCACGGCATTGGCAGCTTTGATTCCCGTCGCGCAGGCGCGCTCGAGGAAGAACGAAGGCATCGGATCGCGCACCCAATCTCCGGCGCAGAAAAGATTCGTCCAGCGCGTTTCAATTCCAAGATGACGTTCTTTCGATCCGAGACTGGGCAACGTGTGGACCGCCGCGTTGTGTTGGATATGCTGATGGATCAAATGGCCGCGCAGTTCAGGATAGACTTGATAAAACTCGGTGATCACTTGCGCCAATAAAGCCGCATCGGCTTTTTGTAAAATTTCCTGTGGGCCATAAATATGCACTTCGATAGCAGAGCCGCCCGTCCCTTGATTCCATTTTCGATACGATGCGTAAATTCTATCCAGCCAGAAAAAATTGTGCATCACAAAATCGCCGGTGAACATTCCGCTTTCGGGTCCGCGTTTGGGTGCGCGATCAAACCATAAGCGCACAACGGCATTCGATAAACTGCGCGGGAAATATAAATCATTTTCACCGAAACTATTTTTTATAATCGATGACGCCGCGGAAGAATCGACCGCCAAGATGATTTGTTTCGCGCTGAAAATTTCTTCGCCGCAATAAACTTTCCAGATCGGACCGCCCTCGAGGCGGCTCACTTTTTTCCCGAGCAGAATCTCGCCTCCAAGTTCGCGCACTTTGTTTGCCAATGGTTCGATGACAGATGTGCCTCCATCCTCAGGCAGATACGAAAATGTCCAGGCGTCGCGCCGCAGAATAGTGTAGAAGCGCAAGAAGGCAAGGAAGCCCGAGAGCGGAATCTCCTCGGCATGTGTCGAGAAACCACTGCGCGCCAAGCCGATAAAAAATGCGCGTATGGCAGGCGTCCAATTTTTTACTGAATCCCCGAGCGTTAAACCTTCCATCGGCTGATCTTCTCGAAATGGATCAATGCCAACGGACATAATCAGTAGCGACCAGACGTGAAACATCCGGGATATATCGCGGAGGTCAAGCATCCACCAAAATCGGGCGCGAAGAAAAAGTTGAATGTAATGTAACGGCGCGGGAAAAATGCTGTATCGAATAGCACTGCCAACGGATACCGTGCGCGTGCTATGGTTGTCGCGATAAATCCATAACTCTTCCTGTGACGGTGTGAAGACAGGTCGCAGATGATGACGGGCCAGCATGGATTGAAAATTGCGATACTGCGACCACACGCCATGCACGCAGTGTTCCAACCGAAAGCGCCAGCCGCGGACTTCGACTTCTTCGCCGCCTGCTAATCTTCCGCCAACAAAACGCGGATCAGCTTCCAAGACCAACGGTTTCAATCTGCGCTCAGCCAAATGCAGAGCCGCACTTAATCCTGCTATTCCCCCGCCGATAATCAAAACATCGCATTGCCTTGATGATTCATCCAGCGGCATACGTTTTTAGATTTCCTTTGCGGCTGGATGGGTAACGCAAGTATTCATTCAAAAATGTAAAAGGTTTTGATTGCATCAACGATGGCTCGATGTAACATTGCTGGAAACAACTGTGACAAGTGCGCGGCGGTTGACCATAAACGGCATACGCTTTACTCCAAGCTTCGTCCCAGTTTTTAACGTTGAGTAAATTTACCGGTCGTCCGCCCTGGCCATTATTCGCTTTTTCAAACGGGCGGCAAGGATAGGTCAAGTCGCCGTTGGGCATGATGCGCGGCGCAAGCGTTGGATAACAATCATAGGGTTGAAAGTTAATCAACGTTTGAAGATAAGCGATACTTCCCGCAATCGGCGCGCCGCGTTTTTTATACGCGATCAATTTTTCGATAAAAGCTTTATATTCCGATGAAACCATCAATTCATATCGAACCCAATTATTGACGGCCTGCGGTGAGAACGAAATCAGCAAATGATGTTTACTGCAAAAATCGAGCAGGCCCTCCGCACCGGAAAGAGTCTCAGGCGAAAGCACCGCGTTGACCATCATCTGATAGCCGAATTCTTTTTGACGCCCAGCGTAATTGCGAATGTTAGCGTGAATGGATTCTGTCGAGGCTTGTGGAACGCCGATAATTGACGACCAGCTTTGAGCGTCTAACGAATCGAGGCTGACGATTAAACGGTCAATGAATGGAAGCGCAGTCTCATGTTTCGATAACAGGAATCCGTTCGTGATTAGAGTTATCTCGCGGAAATTTAATTCCTGTTTCGCACGCATTAGCAATTCGTCAATATCAGGATGCAGGAACGGTTCGCCGCCGGTGATAAAAAGTGAATCTACACCAGAACGAATGACGCGCAATACTTGCATGGCTTGA
>JBAUMB010000247.1:0-15168 GCA_049578465.1 Anaerolineales bacterium | reverse complement strand
GAGTAAAGTAGCGCGTCACAAAGACCAGATAGGCAATGACGACATAGATCAGCAAAAGCGCGGCTTGATTGACAAAGCGCGCGAATTTTTCGCCGGCGCGAACCGGAAAAGTGCCGACGCCTTTTTTCTTGTCGTCTTGCATCTTATCAATGTGCTTGCCAATATTGATGCTTGCCACGCTTAGACCAAATGGAATCCCCGCCAGCGCGACATCCCAAGTTGTGGGAGTCCAACCTTTCGCTAAAACAAAGTAAACGCCGGTGATCATGATCGGTCCCCAAATCAGGAAGATGGCGAGTTCACCCAACGCCCAATATTTCAGCGGCCAAGTATAGAATAATAGAATGAGCGCACCAAATGCAAACAAGCCAATGACGACGGGATTGAAACTGGTGTAGAGTAAAGCATAAACACCGGAGAGTGTTGCAATCACACCACTGACAATGAACCACTGAATTTGCTGGCTCTTCGTCCAAAAGCCCTGCACCAGCGGATGAACGCCATACTGCGTACGGAAATAATTATCCTTATCTACGCCGCGGCTGTAATCCGTGTAATCATTCAAGAGATTATTCGTGCCATGTGCAATGAACAGACCGAGCGTCAAAACGATCCACGGCAGCCATGAGAAATAACCGTCACGCCAGGCAAGGATGCCGGCGATGACGCAGGAATAAACCGTCACCAACGTGACCGCAGAACGGGTAGCGATCAGCCATTTAGATATGACATCCAACGCGTCCCATTGTTTCTTATCGTCCATTTTAACGAGCTGCCAGATGGCAGTACGCCACATAGCAAAATTAATGTTCATGAAATCATCCTCCAGTTTTTCAAAATCAAGCGCATTATACGACTAATCTGTTAAAGTGAAGGTGAATAACTAAAAACAGAACGGGGATGATCCGTTCTGTTTTTAGTTCAGAGCAAAACTATCGCCAAAAATTTGAGGTTGCTGGAAGAAGCCTCAACGCCACATCCAAGATCAAACCGAGCATGAACCAGATGCCGAAGGCGCGATTATTGCGGAACGCCAGCGGCGCAAAATAAAGCGGCCACCCGCCCTGCCCATCAGGAAAATCTTCAGGACGAGTCTCAGGCTTGGGTTTCAATAACGCCGGATAAGTCTGAAGAAAAGTTGGAACGGCTAACAAAACAATCAGCATGATCGGAGTAAAGAATTTTGTCGCGATCAAATATCCAGTAAAAAGATAGGGCAGGATCATCATCGCAAGAACGGTATAACGCGATATTTTTTCTCCAATCAATACCGGGACGGTAAAGATCCATTTTTCTTTATCAATCTTTTGTTTATCAATATGTTTGCCAAAGATGACCGTGGTCACACCCAGCACATAAGGAATACTCGCGATCACGACATTCCAATTCCAAGTATGAGCTAACACATAATATCCGCCGCCGATCATTAGCGGTCCCCACACGATCAATACCGCCACTTCACCGAGCGCGATATATTTCAACGGCCAGGTATAGAACAACACAAAGAACACACCGAGACCAAGTAAAATCCAGATCGTCAAATCCCCGCCATTGATCGCAATCAGATAAATTCCAGCAAGAAGTGCGAGAAGAGCCGTGACTGCAAAATAGGTCAGGTGCTGGCGTTTCGTCATCAAGCCGCTGGCAATTGGCTGAGCACCGTAAATGGTGCGGAAGTAATTATCCTTGTCTACGCCGCGCACAAAATCAGTAAAATCATTGAAGATATTGTTACTGGCATGTGCCATGATCAAGCCGAAAGTTAAGGCCAGCCACGGCAGGAAATGAAAGGCATGATCTCGAAAAGCAAAGATTCCCGCCAGCGCGGCTGAAAGAAAAGTCATGATTAAAACCGCGGCGCGCGTGGAAATCAGCCAGCGTGAAACCAAATCGAGTTGATCCCACTCCTCTTTTGATACCTCAGGAATAACATTTAAAGCTTTTTGCCACATTGAAAAATCAACTTTCATCATATTCTCCTGTAATAAATTTGGGGCATTATACAACGTTTCGAAAGTCAAAAGAATGATTTCGGCGGATTATTGCCTCTTCCAAAGTAACAAGGATAATCATCACCATCAAACGATGATATTCATATCTAGTGTTGTCGTGGAAAATACCAGATACTAAGAACGATAATCCGTTAAAGCATTTCAATTGACTGGGGGAAGAACGGTGTTCATTCTTATTTAATGAAGCGAGGTCATATGGCTGATGTTCAGTTAGTTTCATCAACACTTGCTCCAAATCCCAACCCGATTGAAGATCTCACGTTGCTTGAAGAAGTCGCATCTCGGACCGCGGGCGTTTCTCGCCTCGAGATGTGCATCCAATGCGGCACTTGCGGAGGCTCCTGTCCCTCAGCACAAGCCATGGATCATACACCGCGCATGCTATTCGCGATGCTGAAAGCGGGAATGCGTGAAGAGGCCTTGAAAAGCAACACGCCGTGGATTTGCGTGTCATGTTATCACTGTGTTGCCCGATGCCCGCAGGAAATTCATATTACAGATGTAATGTATGCCCTCAAAGGCATGGCGATTGAGGCTAAGTTGTGTCAAGACTCAACTGCCCCGGATTTTTCACAAACTTTCATCGGCATGGTTGAGGAGTTTGGACGCAGCTTCGAGCTTGGTTTAGCTTCACAGCATTACCTCAAACATTTTCCGTTGAGGCTTACCAATATGATGCCAATGGGCTGGGGTATGTTGAGCAAAAAGCGGATGAGCTTGATACCAAAACATATTAAACATATGGACCAACTCAAAGCGGTTTTGGCGCGCGCAAAAGAATTGGAGGCGAAGCAATGACGGACTACCTCCTTTACCCCGGTTGTTCAATGGAGAGCAGTGCCAGAGCCTATTACGATTCGCTCAAGGCGATCTGTAAACCTCTCGAAATTAACCTTAAAGAAATTGACGACTGGAATTGTTGCGGTGCAACGGAATATTTTGGCATCAGCCAGACGCCTGCTTATGCTTTGATCGCGCGCAATTTAGCGCTTGCTTCGAACGCGGCTAACGGGACCCGGACACTGGTCGCGCCTTGTTCCGCTTGTTATCTCAACCTAGCCAAAGCCGACCATTATATGAATGAACAACCGAAACTGGGACAAAGAGTCAACGAAGCGCTGGCGGCGGGCGGACTTTCTTATAAACCAGGCTCGCTTGATATTCGGCATTTGTTAGATGTTATTGTTTATGATGTTGGCTTGGATACTGTTGAAAAGAACGTGATTCAGCCGTTAACCAACTTGCACATTGCGCCTTATCTTGGCTGCATGGTGCCGCGCCCTGATTATGGTCATCGCTTTTCCGATCACGAACAACCGGTTGAGCTTGATCTATTGCTCAAAGCTCTTGGCGCTGAAGTGATTGATTATCCGCTCAAGACAGAATGTTGCGGTGGGCACATGTCACAGATCGGGCCGGCAACGGCATTTGAAATGATCCGGCGATTAATTTCAGTGGCCGATGAACACGAAGCAGATGCAATGGTAACGGTCTGCCCGATGTGCCAGATGAATCTCGATGCTTACCAAGATGAGACAAATCATTTCTTCGGCACCAATTACCATATGCCAATTTTGTTCTTCACGCAACTCATGGGACTCGCCTTTGGAATTGATCCAAAAGAATTGGGCTTCGGAGTCGAACTGGTCAGCGCGCGGAATGTATTAGAAGCCGTCGGAGTCAAAGCCCCGCCAGAGACACCGCCTGCGCCGCCTAAGAAACCGCGAAAGCCGCAGGGGCTCCCCATGCCTGCTCCACTCTCCAAAGGTTCTAAAATTGAGGCGCTTCAGAAGGAGCTGACCAAATGACCGAGAATATAATTGAAAACTCCTCTCCGGCTGACGGTCAAGAAAGAATCGGAGTTTACGTCTGCCATTGCGGTACGAATATCGCAGGTGTGGTCGATGTTGTGCAAGTGGCCGAATGGGCCGCAAAATATTTAGGGCATCGCGGCGTGGTTATCGCGCGCGAATATAAGTTCATGTGTTCCAGCCTCGGGCAGGAATTGATCGAAAAGGATATCAAAGAGCTGGGATTGAATCGCGTTGTCGTGGCGGCTTGTTCTCCGCACCTACATGAAAAAACCTTCCGTACCGCTTGCGCCAATGCCGGACTCAACCCATTTATGTGCGAAATGGTATCCATCCGCGAGCAGGTTTCGTGGGTACACACGGATAAAGTCGCCGCGACCGCTAAAGCCAAAGCGATGATTTCGGGCGGCGTGGAACGCGTCCGTCACAACGTGCCGCTTCAGCCGATGACTGTTGCGATCAACCCTGCGACCTTAATTGTCGGCGGAGGCATCGCCGGAATTCAAAGCGCACTGGAGATTGCCGATGCGGGCTTCCATGTTTATCTGGTTGAGCGCGAACCATCGCTGGGCGGACACATGGCACAATTCGACAAGACCTTCCCAACCCTGGATTGTTCCGCATGCATCTTAACGCCAAAGATGGTTGACGCTGGTTCTCATCCTAACATTACATTGCTGACTTGGAGTGAAGTAGAGAAGGTTGAAGGATATGTCGGTAACTTCACGGTGACTGTTCGGAAGCGCGCGCGCAAGATCGACGAAGAACTTTGCACCGGCTGTGGGATTTGCCAAGAGAAATGCCCAAAGAAAGTCATAGACAATGTTTATGAGGCCGGGCTGGGTTATCGCAAAGCCGTATACACGCCATTCCCACAAGCCGTGCCTAATTTTCCAGTCATCGATGTTCCCAATTGCACCTACTATGAAAAGGGAACTTGCAAGGCTTGCGATATATTCTGCCCAACTAAGGCTATCGTCTTTGACCAGCAGGATCAAATCCTGACTCTTGAAGTCGGCAACATTATTCTAGCTACGGGATATGAATTGTTTGATGCGCGCCGCGTGACCAACTACGGCTACGGCAGGCTTCCGAATGTTTTCAACTCGCTGGAGATCGAACGCCTGACCAACGCGGCGGGACCAACGAATGGAAACGTTGTACTAAGAGATGGAAAAACGCCTCCGCAATCCGTTGGCATTATTCACTGCGTGGGCTCACGCGACCGTAACTTCAATAACTATTGCTCTGTGATCTGCTGTATGCAGAGTTTAAAATTCGCGCATCTCATCCACGAACGAACCGGCGCGACGATTTACAACTTCTACATTGATATTCGCGCGGCCTTCAAGGATTACGATGAGTTCTATCAGCGTGTAGTAGAAGAAGGAACGCAATTCGTGCGCGGCAAAGTAGCCGAAGTTTCGGATGTGCCAAGAACGGAAAGCGAAAAGGGAAAACTTATCATTCAAGTCGAAGATACATTGATTGGCAAACAACGCCGCATCCCAGTAGATATGGTGATCTTGTCTGCCGGCCTTGAGCCGCGGAAAGATTCGAAAGAGGTCGCCAAGACGTTTGGCATTTCATGTTCGGTCAACGGCTGGTATATCGAAAAACATCCGAAGCTTGACCCGATTGCAACCATGACCGAGGGCATTTACATCGCAGGTTGCGCGCAGGGACCCAAGGATATTCCAGCCAGCGTCGCACAAGGCGCGGCTGCGGCAGCCCGCGTGCTTGGCAAGATCGAGCAAAAAGAAGTCGCGCTTGAACCCGTGCGCGCCAGCGTCATCGAAGAGAAATGTTCGGGTTGTCGCATCTGCAATGGCTTATGCCCATACAACGCCATCACATTCCATGAAGACCGCATGGTGACCGAAATCAATCCCGCGCTATGCCAAGGTTGCGGAACTTGTGTGGCTTCCTGCCCGGCAGGCGCGATCACAGGGACGGGCTTTAGCAACGATCAGATCATGGCGCAAATCGAGGGTCTGCTGATGTTGAATGTTGACCAAGAACCGGCAGCCGCTTAGGAGATTCATTATGACCGATAAATTTGAACCCACCATCATCGGCTTCACCTGCAACTGGTGCTCCTATCGCGCCGCGGATTTAGCCGGAACCGCCCGCATCAAATACCCGCCAAACGTCCGCTTAATTCGTCTGATGTGTTCGGGGCGACTCGATCCGACTTTCGTTTTCAAAGCTCTCGCCAATGGTGCTGACGGCGTGATGATCACTGGATGCCATCCGGGCGAATGTCATTACATCGAACAGAACTATAAAGCATTGCGCCGCTTCCAGTTGATGAGGCGTACGCTTCAGGGCTTTGGAATTGAACCGGCGCGCGTTAAATTGATATGGGCTTCCGCTGCGGAAGGCGCAAAATTCGCGAGTGAAGTCGCGACGTTTGTTGAAGAAGTGCGCGCACTCGGTCCGCTTCATTGGGGAAAGAATGAGGATGTTCCAACATTAACAGAAGCGGTCATCCAAAAAGAAGAGGTGCCAGCATGACTGGAAAACCGAAATTTGCAATGTACTGGGCGGCATCCTGCGGCGGTTGTGAAATCGCCGTGCTCAATACAAACGAAAAGATTCTCGATGTGGATGCTAACTTCGATGTGGTCTTCTGGCCCGTTGCGATGGATGCCAAATATAAAGATGTCGAAGCGATGGAAAATGGCTCGATCCTACTGACGCTTTTTAACGGCGGAATTCGCAACGATGAGAATGAGCACATGGCAAAATTGATGAGGCAAAAGTCAAAGATATTGGTTGCCTTTGGTTCATGTGCAACCGAAGGATGTATTCCAGGCTTAGCCAATCTAAGTGATTCGCGCGAGATTGTCTCCACGGCATTCAACACGATCACGACCGATAATCCGCACGAAATTTATCCGATGACTTCCTACGATGTGCCCGAAGGTGAAATTCACATTCCAAAACTTCTGCCTGTTCTGAAGACACTTGATCAAGTTGTGGATGTGGATTATTACATGCCGGGCTGTCCGCCTGAGTCACAACAGATCGCGGATGTTATTGATCTGATTGTCCAAGTTGTGCAAGGCAAAGCTGAACTTCCGCCCAAAGGCTCCGTGATTGGCGCAGGCAATTCCACCGTGTGTGATGAATGCAAACGTGTGCGCAACGTGAAGACCATCAAAGCCTTCAACCGTATTTGGGGTATTGCACCTGATCCATCGTTGTGCTTGCTTGAACAGGGCATCCCGTGCAATGGCCCCGCAACCAGAAGCGGATGCAGGGCGCGTTGTCCGAAAGCCGGCGCGCAGTGCATCGGTTGTTATGGTCCCGCCGATGGCGTTGTAGATTATGGTGCGCGGCTGATCTCCGCCTTTGCTTCCGTTATCGACGCGAAAGAACCCAAAGAGATTGATCGCATCTTAGATGGCTTGGTTGACCCGACCGGTCAGTTTTATCGTTTCAATTTAGCCGGTTCTTTATTGAAAGCTGCGGTTCCCGCATGGAAGAAAGAGAAGGCGTAAATTACACAACGCATCACAATTGATCCCATCACCCGCCTTGAAGGTCATGGCAAGATCGAAATCTTCCTGAACGAAGAAGGCGATGTTGCCAACACCTATTTCCAGATTCCAGAGCTGCGCGGCTTTGAACGATTTTGTGTTGGCCGTCCGGTGGAAGAAATGCCGCTGCTCACTAATCGAATTTGCGGCGTCTGCCCCGAAGCGCATCATATGGCGGCCGCTAAAGCTGCGGACGCGGTTTATCACATCGACCCGCCGCGCACGGCAAAGTTACTTCGCGAGTTGCTTTACAGCGCATTTTACGTGACAGATCACACGACCCACTTCTATGCGCTCGGCGGACCTGACTTCGTGATGGGTCCGGATGCGCCGGTCGCTGAACGAAACATTTTGGGTGTAATTCATAAAGTCGGATTAGAGACCGGCGGGAAAGTCATTCAAGCGCGCAAGTTTGGACACACCGTCGTCGAGATCATCGGCGGACGAAAAGTTCATCCTTGCACCTCCATTCCCGGCGGCCTCACCAAAGGCATCACGGAAGATGAGCGAAAACAAATCGAAGACATGGGCAGATGGGCAATTGAGTTTGCTCAATTCAGTTTAAAACTATTCAACGACATCGTGCTTGGCAACAAGCAATACGTTGATTTGATCCTCGGCGACTTCTATACTCATCACACCTACTACATGGGCACGGTGGACGAAAACAACAAGATCAACTTCTACAACGGCAAAGTGCGCGTGGTTGACCCGGACGGAAAAGAATTCGTCAAATACGAAGCGAAGGATTATGCCGAGCATATTGCCGAACACGTCGAGCCCTGGACATATTTAAAATTTCCCTATCTTAAGAAAGTTGGCTGGAAAGGATTCGTAGATGGAAAAGATTCCGGAGTTTACATGGCGACTCCGCTTTCGCGACTCAACGCGTCAGACGGAATGGCGACGCCGCGCGCGCAGGAAGAATACGAACGCTTCTATTCGACCTTGGGCGGCAAGCCCGTCCATCAACGACTCGCCATCCATTGGGCGCGACTCATCGAACTGCTGTACGCGGCGGAACGCTGGGTTGAATTGGCAACGGATCCAGAAATTACTTCGACGAATTTCCATACGATTCCAACAGAGAAACCAACCGAAGGCGTAGGAATTGTCGAAGCACCGCGCGGCACACTGACGCATCACTACTGGACCGATGAACGCGGTGTCGTTACCAAAGTGAATCTCGTGGTCGGCACCACCAACAACTACGCGCCTATGAGCATGTCAATTAACAAAGCCGCGTCCAGTCTGATCAAGAAAGGCAAAATCGTAACCGAAGGTATGTTGAACATGGTTGAAATGGCATTCCGCGCCTACGATCCGTGCTTCGGCTGTGCAACCCATTCATTGCCCGGTCAGATGCCACTGGAAGTAACGATTCGAGATTCAAAAGGCGAAACGATTGAAGTATTGAAACGCGGATAAGAAAGTTCGACCATTCTTAGAAATCAATATTTAAGAATGGTTAAATCTGTGAACATGAAGACTTTAATTATCGGACTTGGAAATCCCATTCTCGGCGATGATGGTGTTGGCTGGAAAGTAGCTCAAGAGTTAACCACCCTCATTGACCCGGATACTTCCGTTGAAATTGATTGTGCTTCACTGGGCGGGCTTAGCCTAATGGAACGGATGCTTGGCTATCAGCGCGTGATCGTGATCGATTCAATGGAAACAGGTCAAAGCGCGGAAGGATGCGTTAAAGTCTTTCCGCTTGCCGCTTTGGAGAATCCCTACGCTGGACATTCGGCATCTGCCCATGACGCGTCATTGATGACCGCTTTGCAAGCGGCGCAATCTATCGGTGCAGAGATTCCTGCACGGGTAGATGTCGTCGCAATCGAAGCCAAAAATGTATATGATTTCTCTGATGATCTTTCCCCAGAGATCGAAAAGGCTGTTCCGCTTGCCGCTGAAGAGGTATTGAAATTGCTGGACGATTAGCGGAATGAAATTATAAAACCGCGTTCTCTTAAAGAGCCGAGGCGAATCGCCTCGGCTCTTATATTTCTACCTTATGCTCCTTCGCTCGTCATCAGGAATAAGGGTTTCATTTCAAAGTTTTCATAGATTGGGCGGTAGCGCTCGGTATCATAGAATTGTTTGACGTTCACGACTTTCTTGGTTGCTGTGATTACATCCACAGGCATGTTGTCATATCGCCCGTTTTTCAAAACAACCAATCGTCCATGCACGCCTTTGAGAATCAGATCGAGCGCCAGATTTCCAAACGCCATCGGAACAACGGAGTCAATTGCATCCGGATCTCCACCGCGTACCATATAACCTAGTTTCTGATCCACGACATCCACTGTCTGCCCATCATTAAATTTAGGTGAAGCTTCCTTGATCTTGGCCGCCACTCTATCGCCGATCCCTCCCAGCTTGGCATGACCATACGCGTCAGTTGCGCCGCCCTCGAAAATCATCTCGCCGCCTTCAAACATTGCGCCTTCTGAAACCAACAGTATCGAATAACGGCTGGGATTGCTCAAGCGATCTTTAGTAAGCAATTCGGTCAGATGATCAATATTGAATTGGAATTCAGGGATCACACAACGATTGGCTGCGCCAGCCATCGTCGGAAGCATCGCCGTGAAACCTGCATAACGACCGAAAACTTCCAGAACGAGGAAGCGCTCGTGCGAGCCTGCAATTGTCCGCAGGCTGTTTGTCAAAGCAATCGTGCGTGTGATGCATGTACTGAATCCGATACAATAATCCGTGCCGGGGACATCGTTATCCATGGTCTTCGGAATGGCAACAGTTTTCACACCTTCCTGATAAAGACGCACGCCATAACTCAACGTGTCATCTCCGCCAATCGGAACCAAATAATCTACGCCAAGGAAATCAAGGTTCTTCAGCACTTCCGGCGTCAGATCGTTACGTTCGGCATTGAACTTATCGCGCAACTGTTCAGGAACATCCGCCTTCTTAACTTTACTTGGGTTCGTACGCGATGTATGCAGGAAAGTTCCACCTGTCCGTCCTGCGCGGTTGACAATTTCCTCGGTCAATTCCTGAAAATTATTCGAGTTATCCGCATCCTTTTCGCGGACAACATCTACCAAACCGCCCCAGCCCCGGCGAATACCGATGACGCGATATCCCTCGCGCAATGCGCGGATCGTAACCGCGCGAATCGCCGGATTGAGTCCGGGCACATCGCCCCCGCCTGTGAGAATAGCAATTACACCTTTTTTCGTTCCCATGTTTTCCTCCGAATTAAAAAATTAACCTCGAAGAAATTATACGCCTGATTGCTTTAGACGTTAGAGGAGCAAAGGCACCAAAGAGCCAAACAGTTTTCTTAATTTATGAAATCAATCCCAATTGCTTACCGACGTTGCGATAGATTTCCAGTGCCCGGTCGATCTGTTCATCCGTATGACTCGCCATATAGCTTGTCCTCAAAATTTCCTGGCCTGCAGGAACTGCCGGTGATAAAACGGGATTAACAAATACGCCTTCATCAAACAATGTCTTCCAAGCCAGAATGGTCCTTGGCGTATCACCGATGATGATTGGAACAATCGGCGAGACGGAATGACCAATATTGAAACCCATCGAGCTAAGTTCTTTGCGGACGCGGTCTCCAATGGCATTGACGCGTGCGCTATGTTCAGGTTCGTCGCGCATGATCCTAAGAGCAGCCAATGCCGCCGCCGCATTCGGCGCCGGGATGCTGGCACTAAAGATCAGCGAGCGCGCATGGTGCTTGATGTAATGAATAACCGATTCCTCGCCCGCCACAAAACCACCGAGAGATGCGAATGATTTACTGAATGTGGACATGATCAAATCCACTTGTTCCGTGACCCCAAATTGGGCAGCCGTGCCGCGCCCACCGCCCATGACGCCGATGGAATGGGCATCATCCACCATCAAACGCGCGCTATATTTTTTGCACAGAGCGACGATCTCAGGCAATGGAGCCAAATCGCCGCCCATGCTGAACAAGCCATCCACCACAAGGAATTTTCCCTTATCGTCCGGGATGCTTGACAGGACGCGTTCGAGGTCAGCCATATCATTATGACGAAAACGACGCGTCTCGCCCCAAGCCAAGCGCGCGCCATCGACGATGCTGGCATGATCATCCTTATCCAAAAGGACAATATCACCACGCGAGACCAAAGCGCTGATCGTGCCGAGATTAGTTTGCATACCGGTGGAGAAGACGAGAGCGGCTTCCTTGCCCAGCCATTCAGCGAGTTCATGCTCCAATTGCTCATGCAGCTCAAGGGTCCCGTTGAGGAAGCGGGAACCGGTGCACGATGTTCCAAACTCTCTGATCGCCTCAATCGCCGCCTGTTGCACGCGCGGATCGGTGGTCAAGCCGAGATAATTATTAGAACCGCACATAATAAGACGACGGCCACGAAAGACAGATTCTGTGCCCTCGGTTTTCGTCATCGGAATGAAGTAAGGATAGGCGCCGCTTCGGATGGCATCTTTCGCTTCAGTATAGCCGTAGCATTTTTCAAATAGGTCCATGTGTCTCTCCCGTTGATATAAGCCTTGCGGCTCGCAATCAACAATATTAGATTACTCTGAAGATTTAAAAATCTTCAGGATATCAAAGCATTGATTTATACAATAAAAAATTTATGCCGATGGTTTCTTCTTGCGCGCATCGGCGAGCATGAAATCCATAATGGGATAAATTGCATTGCCCACGAGAAAAACCAAACTATAGTACAGTTTGTTTTCGAATCCGGGAAGAATGGTGTATTGACCGCGGCGCAATCCTTTGATAGTTTCATCTGCCACAGAATCAGCTGAAATAACCTTGGTACTGAATGCAGCCAGCGTTTCAAAAGGCTTCGTCTTATTTTCCCGGTTAAGCCCGGGGGTATCCGTATCCGGAGGAAAGACCACCGAGACTCGTATACCCAATGGCTTCAATTCAAGGCGCAAAGCGTCTGAGAAGCCACGAACCGCATATTTCGTGGGGACATAATCAAGATAGCCGAAGGGCGCGAGGTAGCCCGCCGCCGATGAAATATTGACGATGTGACCGCTGCCGCGCTTTAGCATGTGAGGCAGTAATGCAATGGTCATATGAACAGTGCCAAAATAATTAATATCCATTATCTTGTGATATGTTTCTATGGGGATGTTTTGCACATAATCGGAATAGCTTTCGCCTGCCGCGTTGATCAGTAAATCAGGCACGCCCGCTTCACGGATCACATAATCGGCCGCGGCCTGCACTTGGCCCGCATCGGAGACGTCTGCGGAAAAAATTCCGACGCTGGCATTCGGCGAAATGGCAAGCAGCTTCTTTTGCGCATCTTCCAGCACATCTTTCCTGCGCGAGACCAACCATACTCGCGCGCCTTCCTCGACTAATAATTTCGCCAAAGAGAAACCAATTCCGGTTGATCCGCCGGTAATCAAAACAACACGATCCTTGAACGATTCCTGTGCCATAGTTTTCACCTCTCGTTTTAATCTCTGAACTTATAACCCAATGACTCGTCATAAGTTTCCATGTTCCAGAAATTCGGAACATTATATCAAATCACATTTGTAAACAATTAAGGATATGCCTTTTCGTGCGCGGCAATGATTTTGTCCCAGATTACATTCATTTCATTGTCAATCGTGTGAAACTGCGAATGATCTTCATGCCATTTAATAGATCGGTGCAGACCTTCTGCCCATTTTACTTCGCATCGAAAATCGGGAACAAAACGTTTGATCTTCGTATTATCGAATACAACGCTGTTGGCTTTATCGCCGATTAAACTACCGACGGCATTAAACCAATATGCCGCAATCAAATCCGATGAGATATGAATCACGTTCGGTTCCAGACCGAGCGCTTGATACACTTCGAGATAAATTTGATTCCACGATAAAACTTCATCCGATGTAATATGAAACGTTTCGCCGATTGCTTTCTTGTTGCCTAATAAACCAATCAAGCCTTTGGCAAAATCTTGATTCCATGTCAACACCCAAAGCGAGCTCCCATCGCCGGGGATAATCAGTTTTTGTCGGCGCTTGATACGATCAATCGCCGTCCATGGATGGGCCCAACTATTCACACAAAGCGGAATTTGTGAATTCCCGTATGTCAACGAGGGACGGATAATCGTAACCGGAAAATCCTCCGCATCATACGCCTTCATTAATCGTTCTTCGCAGGCAATCTTATCGCGCGAATATTGCCAGAATGGATTCTCGAGCGGAGTCTCTTCAGTGATGAGATAATTCTTTGGCGGCTTTTGATACGCCGAAGCGGAACTGATGAAGACGAATTGATCCGTTTTGCCGCGAAAAAGATTCATATCGCGTTCGACGTCTTCAACAGTAAAAGCAATGAAGTCAACGACCGCGTCGAAACGGTGACCCGCTAAAAGTTTAGAAAGTTGCGTTCCATCCGCATGGACATCGCCTTGCAGCAAAGTCGCACCTTTAGGAATGGGATATTTTGTCGAAACAGAACGATTCAAAATAAAGAATTCATGTCCGCGTGCCACGGCAAGCTCAGAGCACGCGGAGCTAATCAGGCCAGTACCGCCGATAAATAATATTTTCATTTATCCTTCTCCCATTTCCGGCGTGGGTTCGGGCGCAATATTGTGACGCGCATACAAACCTTCCGCCCAAAATATAATCAAACTTGCCCAAACAATGCCAAAGCCGATGAGGCTATCGCGCGTAAAGGGTTCTTTATAAACAAACACGCCAAGCAGAAACTGCATGGTTGGATTGATATATTGCAAGATGCCAATCGTCGAAAGCGGAACGCGCGACACCGCAGATGCAAACAGAAGAAGCGGCAGTATCGTGACCAAGCCCGCGCTGACCATCATCCAATCTTTGAGTGTGCCGCTATGCAGGAACGCGCCCTGGCCGGTTGTTTCGCAAAAAATCAAAAAGGCAACAGCTGGCAGGAACAACAAACCCGTTTCAAGAGTCAAGCCATAGAGCGAATTGAGCGGCGCTTTTTTCTTAACCATTCCATAAAGACCGAAGCTAAACGCCAACGTCAGCGCAATCCACGGAAGCGAACCATAAGTCACGGTGAGATAAATCACGCCGATGGCAGCCAGCGCGATCGGAATCCATTGAACGAAACGAAGCTGCTCTCGGAAGAAAATAACACCCAAGAGCACGCTAAACAACGGGTTGATGTAATATCCGAGGCTAGTCTCAACTACGAAGTTATGATTGACCGCCCATACATAGGTATACCAATTAACGCTGATCAACAGCGCGGCGAGCAAATAAATACGAATCGTTTTGGCATTGAACGCGGCAGAACGAAAATTTTTCCATTGACGAGTCAATAAAACAAAGAGAATGAGGAGAATAAACGACCAGGCAAAGCGATGACCGATCAATTGCAAAGCCGAAATCGTTTCAAGCTGTTTCCAAAAAAGTGGAAAAAGTCCCCACATCAAATATGCAGCGATGGCATAAAGAATGCCTTTGTTTTTCTCCATGTGTCTCCTGTAATTTGGTCAAGTATACCCCTCACCTTAACCATCTCCCAAAGGGAGAGGAATTATAAGATCAAAACGATTCTATGGGCTGACGACCCGCAAAACCCGCGTCAATCTCATGCCAGAATGCGATTTGGCCTTCGCCGTATTTCCAGCACAGATAAACTTCTTGTCCATTACGCAAGGCGGGAAAATCAAGCAGACCGGTATTGATATCTTTGACTTGTGCACCGGTGTTGAGGATGCGATGCAAAAACTTATCCAGCTGATCAAAATCCTCGACCAGCTTGCTAAGTGTCGGATTGCCGCCATTCCCCGCAGACTTTTCAATGGC
>JBAUMB010000246.1:0-1890 GCA_049578465.1 Anaerolineales bacterium | reverse complement strand
GCATCAAGATCGTCGGCATCGTCGAGAACATGAGCACGCATATCTGCTCGAAATGCGGCCACGAGGAACACATCTTCGGCGCGGGCGGCGGGGAGAAGATGTGCGCGGATTACAACGTGGAATTCCTTGGCGGGCTGCCGCTCGACATCCGCATCCGCGAGCAGGCGGATTCAGGCAATCCGACCGTGGTGGCCGACCCGGATGGCAACATCGCCAAGGTGTACAAGCAGATCGCGCGCCGCATCGCGGTCAAGGTCGCGGACATGGCGCAGGATCACAGCGCGGCCTTCCCGAAGATCGTGGTGCAGAATACCTGAGCAATGGTGCGGCGGCATTGCCGCATCTGGTTCAGATTCAAAAAAAGCGCGGCAAGTCCGCGCTTTTTTATTATCCTTAACGCAAAGTTAAGGGGCGACACGCTTCTGCACGGATCCCGTTTGAACCACGGATTAGCCGCTAATGATAGGCAGCAGCTTGCTCTTCGCCTCCTCAAACGCTCTCACGATGTGGCGTTTCAGATAGATACCTTGTGAACCAAAAAAGAAACAGATGTCGTCTTGGTATTGCGAAGACTGCTCGAAGTCACCCATTTTCAACAGATTGGCCTTGCCAAACGCAACATTGAATGTCGCTTTAATATTCCCCGCCTCGATGTAGTGATTTTCCGAATCTGGGTGACAGAGTGCATCTCGAACGTATTTGATGAGATCAGAAACGTTTTTGATTTTGTCCGTCTTCTTTACATTATCGTCGAAGGCGATGCGCGATGAAAACTTCTCTGATTTGTACATAAGATCACGCAGCGCGATTAGCAACTCAATAAATGCAGCGCGAAAAAGCACATTCTGAGAATTTTGTTGATGGAAGATTCCACAGCTAAGCAGCTCGTCGATTCGATGAATTGCGCTCTTGACGTCACTTCTTGTAAAAAAATCCACATCGGGCATCGTGTCCTCCTTGGCGCTAACGTAGAGTAGGCGGCAAAATCGCCGTATATTCTGGAACGCGAATTGTTCGCATGAAGTACGGCACTATTTGCGCTTCGCGTCCTTAGGCAATTCGACCCGCTTGAGCCCAAGGTCAGCCAAGCCGCAATCGCGCCAAAGAAGCTATCGCGTTCCCGCCACTGATATTCGGAATGATGTTCAACTCGAGCACTGTGACTCCCGGAAGCTCGACTTGAAGATCTTCCTTCTCGCTGGTCGTTCCTCGAGGGCTGAAGTTCCATTGCTGCCGGACGATCTCACGGAACGACTGGCCGCCATCCGCCGACCACCGCAATACGTACTCTTGAGTGCGCTCAACATCAGTCTCCACAAAGTCCAGACAGATACGCCGAAGCAGTTGCGGTTGGGCAAACAGAAGACGTATCGTCTGCTTGCCGGGCCCTGCGGCACGCCACCCCGATGAGCCACCGGGCACTAATGCAGACTCAATTGGATGGGCAGCATCCTCCGAGGTGATTTCCACCTCTGCGAGTTCCTCCACATTCAACCAGTTTTGGTCAGGAATTACTGTGCCCTGTTGAACAGGGGAGATGATTCGATTACGCATTCGTATATATCCCGGTAAAAAGTTTGAGAAATGCAAAGCGCCCTTACGGCTTTAATTTTTCGAGCTATAAGCTCACGAAAACGGATTACGGTGTTTTATTTTCGATGTGATTGCATTCCTCTTCGAAATCCGAAACTGCGGACGCCAGTGAATCATGAAATACGTTTTGTTGGGAGAGTAATACCTCAAATTTCTTCGCAACTTCTTTTTTGCCCTTCTTTCCATCGAATAGCAGCCAGAATTCCGAAAGCTTGGTTATATTTGTCTCCGAGTGATGGCGCATATCCTTCAGCTGGGAAATAATATCCTTCAATTTATCCAGTTCGGTTTTTTCGT
>JBAUMB010000245.1:0-9455 GCA_049578465.1 Anaerolineales bacterium | reverse complement strand
GTTGAAAGCTTTGAAAGAGCTCCGTTATCAAAATCTGCTCGGCATCGATCCATCGCCAGTTTGCGTAAAAAACACCCGCGAGCTTGGAATTGATGCGCGTGTCGGTTCGTTATCCCAATCTCTAGGCGCGGCAAGTTTCGATTGTGTGATTCTTTCCCATACGCTCGAACATGTACAGGATATAAAATCCGCCGCAAACTGGATTCGCCGTTCAATGAAAGAAGATGCTATTGTTTACATTGAGGTCCCTGATGCGTCGCGCTATGCAGATTTTGTAGATGCGCCATTTCAGGATTTCAATACGGAACACATAAATCACTTTTCGATGACGAGCCTCAAGAATTTTCTCGGCCGTAATCATCTTGAATCTTTGGAATGGGGTGACAAAGTCATTCCTGCTTCCGCAAACAAACCTTATCCGGCGACTTTTTGTTTTGCCCGAAAGTCCGATAAAATTTTTAAGACAGAAAAGGATGTTGATCTCAAAAATAAAATCGACCATTATATTTTTCTCTCGCAAAATATTTTGGATGATATTGAAGTGAGATTAAAGAAATCATTGGCGAATTCCAATCGAGTCATTATTTGGGGAGTGGGACAATTGGCGATGAAACTTTTAGTCGAAACCTCTTTAGCAAATGCTCAAATCGTTGCCTTTGTGGACAGCAATCCAATTAACCAAGGAAAAACGTTACGCGGAGTAAAAGTTATTGCGCCTGAGTCTGTGAGACAATTCGCTGAGCCCATACTCATTTCATCAACGCTGCACCAACAAAGCATCGTTGAGCAAATTCAAAAAATGGGATTGAATAATCCCATCATTTTACTAAAGGATTGATTCGTGCTTCCGCTTCTCAACAAAGTTCCCGTAGAAAATAACGGCAGGTTGATTTTTATTTACGGCACCGGCACAGTTGGGCAGGAAATTTGGAAATTACTTAAGGTTAAAGGCTATTCGATAAAAGGTTTCATTGACCACAGCCTTACCCAGAGGCCGCTCCCGGAAGCCTTCATCTTTCAACCAGATGATGAACGCATTCCAATAAAAGATCGGAGAAACTCCGATGTTATTATGGCCATCCATAACCGAGCCGCGCAAATTCCTCCCATTATCGAAAACCTTCACAGACTTGGATACGGTCAAATTATCACATTGATTGACCTGTACGATAATTTCGCCAACGAGCTTGGACAACGATATTGGCTGACCTCGCGGAATTTTTATTCCAACTATGAAAAGGAAATTCTCTTAACCCAAAATCTCTTTGAAGACAAAGCAAGCCGTGAGCTTTTCAGAAGCTTAATTAGTTTTCGCAAAACTGGCGACTATTCAATCCTCTCTGCTCCTGATATGGAACACCAATATTTTCCCTCTGATATTCCTTTTTCGAAAAAGCCCATCCGCTTCGTGGATTGTGGCGCGTTCGACGGCGATACGCTGCGAAATTTTGTAGAATCCAAAATTCCTATCGAAGCGCTAGCCGCTTTCGAACCGGACCAAATTAATTTTCAAAAGCTTTCAAAATATATCCGCGAAAGTCAGATCCCAAATGCCTTCCTGTGGCCTTGTGGAGTATATTCTTCTTCCACACAAATAAGATTTGACAGCGGACAAGGCGAAGCCAGTGTCATTTCAGAAAAAGGCGCGTTTACAATTCAATGTATCTCTCTAGATGATGCTATTCCTAATTTCAATCCAACCTTGATTAAAATGGATATCGAAGGCGCAGAGATCGAAGCGCTGCGCGGCGCACAACATATCATCCAAAAATATAGACCCGAGCTAGCCATCTCTGTCTATCACTTGCCCTCTCATATCTGGGAAATTCCCCTGTTCGTTAAAGCTATGATGCCTGATACCTATCATTATTATCTTCGCGCCCACGGTTTTAATGACTTTGATATTGTACTCTACACAATTCCGATATAAACTCAACTCATGATCCGAGTCTCCGACTACATATCAAAAAAGCTATCCGACGAATTTGGCGTCCGTCACGTCTTCATGCTGACTGGCGGCGGCTCCATGTTCATCAATTATGCCATCGGCACCAACCCAAAGATCAAGACCATTTTCAACCATCACGAGCAAGCTAGCGCCATGGCTGCCGAGGGTTATGCGCGAATCACCGGAAAACCCGGGGTCGTCAATGTCACGACGGGACCGGGCGGTATCAATACACTCAATGGAGTCTTCGGCGCGTGGACCGATTCGATTCCAATGCTGATCATCTCTGGCCAAGTTAAACGCGAAACATTCATCGGTTCCTACGATCTACCCGACTTACGACAACTCGGCGACCAAGAGGCGAATATTATCCCGATGGTTCGCTCAATTACAAAATACGCCGTCACAATCACAGACCCGCAAACGATTCGGTATCATCTGGAAAAAGCTTGGCACCTCGCTCAAAGCGAACGCCCCGGTCCATGCTGGCTTGATATTCCCATTGATGTGCAATCTAGTCAGATAGATGAAACAACGCTGGAAGGATTCGCTTCTTCATTGGAACCGCAAACTGATCTCGCTAAATTACCGGCTTCTGTCGCTGAAACTTTGCGCCGATTAAAAAATGCTGAGCGCCCAGTCATCCTCGCTGGAAGCGGAGTGCGTATCGCTGGCGTTGTTGATGAATTTCTTGACGTCTCACATCGGCTTGGAATCCCGGTTACAACAGGTTGGACCCACGACATTATCGATTCAAACGATCCCGCTTTTTGCGGACGCCCAGGCACCATCGGCACACGCGGGGGAAATTTCACTGTTCAAAATTCCGACTTGTTGCTTATTTTAGGAAGCAGGCTAAATATCCGCCAGACGGGATATACTTGGAAATCGTTTGCCCGCGCTGCTTATAAAATTTGGGTTGATGTTGACGCGGCGGAATTAAATCGTCCCACCGTAAAACCTGATCTTCCTATCCAAGCAGATCTGCGCGATTTCCTATGTGAGATGAAGAAACAGCTCGAAGATTGGGACTCAACTAAATTTGCAAAATGGCTTTCATGGTGCAAAGAGCGTAACGAAAAATATTCGGCAGTCTTACCAAAGCATCGTGAGTTTAATGGAAAAATCAATCCTTATCATTTCATGGAAACTCTATTCAACCAGCTTGGCAAGGATGATATTGTTGTAACCGGAAATGCCACTGCTTGCATCGTTTCGTTTCAGGCAGGAAAAATCAAAATGGGTCAACGGCTTTTTTCCAATTCAGGCTCGGCATCGATGGGTTATGATTTGCCTGCATCCATCGGCGCGGCTATCGCCGGAGAAGGCCGGCAGGTGATCTGTCTCGCCGGAGACGGGAGCCTGCAACTGAATATTCAGGAATTTCAAACCGTCATTAATTATCGATTGCCGCTCAAAATTTTTGTCCTCAACAATGAAGGTTATCTTTCGATTCGGACATCCCAAAAAGGATTCTTTGGCGGCAGTGTTGGCGAAGGACCAAATTCAGGCGTGACCTTTCCAGATATTATCAAAGTTGCCCAGGCGTACGGATTTCCAACCGTCCGATTAGATACAGCCGATTTCAAAAATGGTATTCAAGATGTATTGAAGATATCAGGTCCGGTTGTGTGCGAAGTGATGCTTGACGCCTCTCAAGGTTTTGAACCGCGTCAAAGTTCGCGCGCGTTACCAGACGGCCGGATTGTCTCTGCGCCCTTGGAGGATATGTATCCATTTTTGGAGCGTGATGAATTGAAGGACAACATGCTCATTCCGTTGTGGGAAGAATGAACAGGCGTTGAAAACATCAATATAACAGAATCAATTTAAGGCAAGAAAAGAAGCGAAGGAGAATCCAATGATAAACCGGGAAGTTTTTGAAGATCTTTTCGTCCTCGAGCTGGCAAATAATCACCTCGGCGATATCCAGCGCGGATTACGCATCGTCAAGGAATTTGGAACGGTGGTGCGATACAACAATGTGCGCGCCGCGATTAAGCTCCAGTTCCGCGATGTGGATACTTTTATCCACAAGGATTTTTTGAACAACGAAAACATCCGCTATGTTAAAAAAACACTCGACACAAAACTTTCGCATGATGACCTGGCCGCTCTTACCGAAGCAATCCGGCACAGCGGATGTGTCAGAATGGCTACGCCATTCGACGATCGATCTGTAGATCTGTGCGTGGAACTTGGCATCGAGATCATCAAAGTGGCCAGTTCCGATATCGCAGATTGGCCCTTGCTCGAAAAGATCGCCCGAACCCGGAAACCCGTAATGGTATCCACCGGCGGTTCTTCGCTGAAAGAT
Source organism: Anaerolineales bacterium (assembly GCA_049578465.1). GTDB lineage: Bacteria > Chloroflexota > Anaerolineae > Anaerolineales > Villigracilaceae > Fen-1038. The sequence continues at coordinate 5,190 of JBAUMB010000245.1, read as the reverse complement.
ATGGACGATATGGTAACGTTCTTTGATAATCGCAATATCCCGTTGGCAATCAACCATTGTGTTTCACTCTATCCATGCGAAGACGGCGACCTGCAGCTTAACCAGATTGACTTTCTGCGCAACCGTTATCCGGGACATATCATCGGCCTTTCGACACATGAATATCACGATTGGAGTTCTTCCATGATGATCGCCTACGCTAAAGGTGCGCGCACATTTGAGCGTCATGTCGACATCAAAACGGATGATAGACCTTTCTCGCTCTATTGCTCTACGCCTCAACAAATTGCCGAATGGTTTCAAGCATTCCAAAAAGCCCGCGAAATGTGCGGCGCCCCCGGCACAGAAAAAGCGCATTCGACTCAAGCGGAAATTGACTATCTGATCACCCTAGTCCGCGGCGTTTATGCAAAACGAGATCTACCTATAGGGCATGTATTAACGCCGAATGATTATTACCTTGCTATTCCACTTCAAAAAGGACAGCTCTCCTGCCGAGAATTGCTCAACGACCAAGTTCTGGCAAAAGACTGCAAAGCAGATTCCGCCCTGATGGTTGATGCGGTGGAAAGCCTTTACAATCGCGATGAAAAACTGCGCATACAACTATCCAGCCGCGGCTTGTAGGAGGTAAGATGAAAAGGATCAGTATCATAACGCCCTGCTTTAATGAAGAAGAAAACATTCAAGAGCTCTATGACCGCATCAAAAAGGTCATGACAAACCTTGATTATGAATATGAGCACATCTTTATTGACAATGCATCCACCGACAGCACGGTTGAATTGTTGCGCGGGCTGGCAGCACAAGATAAGCGCATTAAAGTAATAATAAATACTCGGAACTTCGGCCACATCCGTTCTCCATATTATGCGCTATTACAAGCCAGCGGCGACGCGGTGATCGGCATGGCATCTGATTTACAAGATCCGCCCGAACGAATTCCAGATTTCATAAAGAAATGGGAAGAAGGATATAAGGCAGTCATCGGCGTAAAAACAAAAAGTCAAGAATCAGGCTTGTTCCACTTTCTACGCACAATGTATTATCGTATATTACGCAAACTCTCAGATGTTGAACTGATCGAGCATTTTACAGGGTTTGGATTATACGATCGGCAAGTGATTAAGATCCTGCGCGAGTTCAAAGATCCCTATCCATACTTTCGGGGCTTGATAGCAGACATAGGTTTTCCAATCGCTCGCATCGAATTTACACAACCGCGACGTAAGCGTGGTGTTACAAAAAATAACTTATACACGCTATATGATATGGCTATGCTTGGACTTACAAGTTATACAAAAATCCCATTAAGACTTGCTACCATGCTTGGCTTCTTGACGGCAGCGATAAGTTTTTTGGTTGGATTGATATATCTCGTTTACAAATTGATTTTCTGGGCTAATTTTTCGGTCGGCCTGGCGCCAGTCGTAATCGGTTTATTCTTTCTGGGATCGGTCCAGCTAATTTTTCTTGGGGTGCTTGGAGAATATATTGGCGCAATTTACACGCAAGTTATCCATCGCCCACTCGTAATTGAAAAAGAGCGATTAAACTTCTGACCGGATAAAAATTTGATGATGATCAATTTCACATTACAAGATATCTTTGGCAGTCTTCTGGCTTGCTTATTTTTCTCGCTGATCTTCGTTGCACCAGGTTACATTACAGGGTGGCTTTTGGATCTCTTTGATTTTAAACGCCGTTCAGCCGCGGCGCGTTTTGTTATTAGCATCGTCCTTTCTATGGCAATCTGCCCAATTCTTCTTTTTCTGGTCTACCATTTTACATCAGCAAAAGCGACGATCTCATTACTTTTATTGATTGGAATTATATTTGCAATCATTTTACTAAAATCAAAACAAGCATCTTCAAATGAAGAATCAAAAAGTCTCTATCGAATTGCGCTTCTCGTTGCATTTGGTTGGGTTATTTTTTCTATTCTTTTTATTGTTGATATTCAATGGGGCAATCGCCTTTACTACAATGTTATATCCTATGATTTCACAACCCGCGTGGCAATCATCAATGCCATAACCCGAAGCGGTGTTCCTCCTATTAACCCCAGTTATTTTCCTGGGCATCCCGTTCGCTTAACCTATCTTTATTATTTCTGGTATATTCCCGGGAGTATCGTAGCACAAATTGGCTCACCATTTATCAGCGGATACACAGCCATGATCGCGAGTGTTTCGTGGTGCGGACTCGCATTGATGGCGGTCATCGCGTTATATCTCCGCTTGAGAAATCCCGAAGGTAACGCAAAAGTCTGGAAGAATTCCTTGCTTGGAATTGGTCTATTGCTCATCAGCGGATTGGATGTAATCCCGGCGCTGGCTCTAATAATTACAACGCGGTTCACGACGGGCGGCGCATATCTCGACGGCGACATTGAGCATTGGAATGAACAAATCACAGCGTGGATCGGATCCGTTTCATGGGCACCGCATCATGTCGCGGCATTGATCGCATGCGTGGCGGGTGTGCTTCTGATCCAATCTATTCGAGGTCAAAAAAGATCGAAACAAATCAAGGCGTCGATCATCGCCGGGCTGGCATTTGCGTCGGCCATTGGACTGTCCGTGTATGTAACTCTAGTCTTTGTCATTTTTTGGGGAATATGGATGATTGTACTGTTTTTCCAAAAAGAAGGTAGCATCAGTCTGCTAATGGTATTCACGGGAATGATCGCGCTGATAGCCGCCAGCCCATTCCTAGCTGAACTATTGCTCGGTGGAAACGGATCGGCTTCCTCCGGCGGAATTCCGCTTGCGTTTTCAGTGCGAGTTTTTATTCCCGTTCTCCTTTTCTTATCCAACTATCCCCCTGCTCTGCTTAACCTGATACTTCTCCTGGTACTGCCCATAAACTACTTGATGGAATTGGGATTTTTCTTTGTCACTGGCCTTTTGTGGATTCAGCAACACAGGCGAGGAACTCTAACACAGAATCCATTTTATTTTTTAGAGATCGTCCTGCTTTCTGTGACGATATTCATTGGGTCATTTGTTCAATCGACGGCCATCTCGAGCAATGATCTGGGTTGGCGCGCCTGGCTGCCGGGCCAATTTATTTTATTGGTTTGGAGCGTTGATGTTATTAACAAATTATTTCCTAAAGGCTGGAGAACAGAAGAAAGAAATTCAGAGACCGCGCGCCAAATCTCCCGGCCATTAAAGATTTTCGTTATCATTGGTTTATTGACTACCCTCACAGATGTTGTCCTTTTGCGGACCTGGCCCATGCTGGTGGATGCTGGTATCGCAGGCTTTCCAAGCAGCCTTAGTCCTGATACGCAATTAGGCAAAAGAACCTTTGCAGCAAGATTGGCTTATGACTACATCAATCAACACACCCCAGAAAACACCTTAATTCAGGATAATCCAGCTAATCTATTGAACCGCCCGATCGGGTTATATGCAAACCGACCTATCGCTATTTCGGGTCAGACTGCTTATGGCATTTCATTACAGGACTTTAAAAGCCGAGCTGAATCAATTTCAAAAATATTTGCGTCTAGCACAAGCTGGACAGAAATAGATCAGACCTGTGCCGCCAATAATATTAACATAATCGTCGCAACCGATATTGATCCGATCTGGAAAAACCTACCTGCATTGGAATCTCAGCGAAAACCACTTTTCCAAAATCCATATTACGCCGTCTTTTCTTGCGGCTCCTCGCATGCTCCATAATGACGAGTTTTCAATGTTCAAGCAAAACCAAATCCGGGACAATTTGATGATTAAACCCAACACGTATCGTGCGGCAAATCCGAGAAATATGGTTCCATGCTAGGTCTCAACGGTCAAGATCTTTTTGGTTCAACAATCGCCATCATTTTATTTCCGATTGTTTCGATGGTTCCTGGTTACATTATTGGCTGGACTTTTGATCTATTCACTTTCCGGAAACGATCTTATGTAGCAAAATATCTAATCAGCATTGTACTGTCCAATGCTGCCATGCCCATTTTCGCATATCTGGTATCTCGTTTTCTTTCTATTAATTTTTTGGCAATTTTGCTCGCAGCAACTACTGCGATTACTCTTATCATTCACATCGCCACACTTGTGATCCCCAAAAGGCGATTCTCTTTTTCCAGTCTTTTGAGTATTCCTGACGCAAAAAAATTTGCCTTTGTGCTGGGCGGATTATGGGTTGTTTTTTCTCTTTTTCTCCTTGTGGATATTCAGGCGGGCACAAAATTATATTTTGCAAATGTTTCCAATGATTACACAACTCGAATAGCTATCATCAATGCAATTTCACGCACGGGCGTTCCGCCTCTTAATCCAAGTTATTTTCCAGGCCATCCCGTAAAATTAACTTTCCTTTATTACTATTGGTATATTCTCCCAAGCATTATAGATCTGATCGGTGGAAACTTTATAAACAGCCGTCAAGCAATGACTGCTGGAACAATCTGGGGCGGCATTGGCTTGATGGCAATTGTTGCGCTATATTTGCGCCTGCGCAACCAACAACAATCTGAGAACAATTGGAAAGTCTCTCTTATCGGCATTCAGTTTTTGTTAATAGGCGGGTTAGATTTTATCCCTGTAGTTGCTATTGAGCTTAGCCGGCGAATAACCTTGGGACATATGGTCTTGGAGGGCACGGTATACAACTGGAATATGCCTATTGTATCATGGCTAAATGCCATCACGTGGGTTCCGAACCACATCTCTGCGGCTGCACAATGTATAACCGCTATGCTTGCCGTACTAACAATAGATAAAAACAATCACAAACAGTTGATTACAACCGCGGCGTTTTCCGGAATCTGTTTTGCCTCAGCATTCGGCACCTCCACGTGGGTCACGCTTGTATTTGCATTCGCATGGATGATATGGGCATTTTTCCTGCTTCTTATAAAAAGACAAAGGAAATTATTTTGGACTATGACTGGAGCTGGATTATTAGGGATTGGGCTATCCATTCCATTTATTTCAGGCTTACTCAATCACTCCGGAAGTTCCGGGGCCGTTATTCTTCCAGTTGCTTTCTATGTTCGACCGTTTACCCTCGTTCAGTTTTTAGTTCCCCAAAAACTACAACTGTGGGCTGATCTACTTTTTTTACCTATTAATTATTTAATGGAATTGGGATTATTTTTTATCTTGGGCCTTTATCGGCTTCAGCATTATAAAGACTTTGAAAAATCAAATCGCCACTTCATTGTTGCGG
>JBAUMB010000244.1:0-7227 GCA_049578465.1 Anaerolineales bacterium | reverse complement strand
GAGCGCGCCGAGATCATCCGTGAAAAAGGGACCAACCGCGCCCGCTTCTTCCGCGGACAAATCGATAAATATACGTGGGTTGATATTGGTTCTTCGTTCCTGCCGTCCGACATTCTTGCTGCATATCTCTATGGACAACTGGAACAACGTGAGCGAATCCAATCGCATCGTAAGAATCTTTGGTATACGTATCAAGCCGGGCTGAAGGATTGGGCGGAAAAGCATGATGTTCAACTTCCGACTGTGCCTGAATATAGTGAGCAGTCATATCATATGTTTTACCTGCTGATGCCGAATCTAGACTTGCGCCAAAGGCTTATCATGTATCTGCGTGAGCGCGGCATTTACAGCGTCTTTCATTATCTCCCGCTTCATCTTTCCGATATGGGACGCGGCTTTGGCGGACACGAAGGCGACTGCCCGGTCACGGAACGCGTCAGCGATCAATTGATTCGTTTGCCATTCCATAATGTATTAACCGGCGCAGATCAGGAGCAGGTCATCGAAGCGATTCTGGAATTTAAATTCTGATGCAAAACGTTCTCGTCACAGGCGGCGCGGGATTTATCGGCTCGAACTTTGTGCGTTATCTACTCAAAGTCGAGTCAAATGTGCGCATCATCAATCTGGATGCCTTGACCTATGCTGGCAGTCTCGAGAATCTAAAAGATTTGCCGGACGAATCGCGGCATAAATTTATCCAAGGCGATATATGTGACGACAAGTTGATCGGTAAAATTTTCAGTGAAAATAAAATTGACACGGTTATTCACTTCGCGGCCGAGTCACATGTGGATCGTTCCATTCTCGGTCCCGCACCGTTTATCCAGACGAACATCGTCGGCACATTTACGCTTCTCGAAGCCGCGCGGCAAGCTTGGGGTGGGGGAAGAAGCGGAAACAGATTCCATCATGTATCAACGGATGAAGTTTTTGGTTCATTGAATTCAAACGATTCTGCGTTTACGGAATCAACATCCTATGAACCGCGCTCGCCGTATTCTGCGTCGAAAGCTTCGTCGGATCATTTGGTGCGAGCTTATTTTCAAACATATAATTTGCCCGTGACGATCACGAATTGCTCCAACAATTATGGACCATATCAATTTCCTGAAAAGTTAATTCCGCTGATGATTCTGAACGCATTGCGCGGAAAACCGTTGCCGGTTTACGGTGATGGAAAACAAATCCGCGATTGGCTTTATGTGGAAGATCATTGCGAAGCGATTTATTTGGTTTTGAAAAATGGCAAGTCTGGTGAAACGTATAACATCGGCGGCGGCAATCAACCGTTTAACATCGATCTTGTAAATGAACTATGTTCCATCCTCGATGAACTAAAACCAAATTCTAAATCTTATAAAGAATTGATCAATTATGTTCCGGATCGTCCGGGACATGATCGTCGTTATGCAATGGATATCGCGAAGATACGAAACGAATTGGGTTGGACCCCGAAGCACGACATTGAGAACGGATTGCGCGAAACGGTCAAGTGGTATTTGAGTCACCTGGATTGGGTCGAAGCGATTATGAAGCAGGAAAATTTCAGCGATTGGCTCGAACAAAATTATGCGCGGAGGGGCAAATGAAAGGGATCATTCTCGCGGGCGGACGCGGCACGCGTCTCTATCCGTTGACGCTGGGCGTAAGCAAACAAATTTTGCCGGTCTATAACAAGCCGATGATTTATTATCCGCTTTCAATGTTGATGCTGGCGGGTATTCGGGAAATTTTGGTCATCAGCTCGCCGGAAGATTTATCGTCATTTCAACGCTTGCTTGGTGATGGAAAAAAATGGGGAGTGTCATTTTCATATGCAGAACAAACCGAGCCGCGCGGATTGGCCGAGGCTTTTATCATCGGAAAGGATTTTATCGGAAGCGATAGCGTTTGTTTGATTCTCGGCGACAATATTTTTTTCGGCACCGGTTTGTGGGATCATCTTCGCAACGCCGCGGCGTTGAAAGATGGGGCGCAAGTCTTTGCGTATCCCGTGCGTGAGCCTCAGCATTACGGCGTGATCGAATTCGATGCGGATGGCCAAGCGCTCAGCCTCGAAGAGAAACCAGATCTTCCGCGTTCGAACTTTGCAGTTCCTGGTTTGTATTTTTACGATAACCTTGTGGTGGATTTTGCTGCGCATCTTAAACCTGCTCCGCGCGGTGAACTTGAGATTACCGACCTCAATCGCATCTATCTCGACCGAGGCTCGCTTCGCGTTCAACAACTTGGACGCGGCATCGCCTGGCTGGATGCTGGAACGCACGAGACGCTTTTACAAGCTGCTAACTTTGTCCAAACCGTCGAAGAACGACAGGGATTGATGATCGGTTGTCCCGAAGAAATTGCGTATCGTGTTGGCTTTATCACGCGCCAACAATTGATCGAATTGGCTTTGCCTCTCAAACAAAATGGCTACGGCGATTATCTCCTAAAGCTCGCTGACGAACCGCTTTAAACGCTACTGCCTGCGCATGGTAGAATCATATTGTAAAGAGGAAACTGTGCCGCGAAAATCCCGACTCTCAATAGATATTGTCATTCCTGTTTTCAATGAAGCTGGCATCGTTGAACAAACCTTTGCCAACTTATGTACTGTTATTGATTCGCTTCCATACACTTTGACAATTTATTATGTTAACGATGGCTCAACCGATGGCACATCCGAGTCGCTGGCAACGCTGGCAGAAAAAGATAAGCGCATCCAAGTCGTTGAGCTGAGTCGCAACTTTGGTCATCAAGCTGCGTTGACTGCCGGGCTGGATTCTTCGCGCGGCGATTTGGTCATCACGATGGATTGCGATGGTCAGCACCCGCCTGAGTTGATTCCCGAAATGATCAATCTGTTTAAACAAGGCTATGATATCGTTCAAGGTCAACGCGTGGACGCTGACGCACTTGGTTCATTTAAGAAATGGACCTCAAGCGGATTTTATCAACTTCTCAATCTTGTCAGCGGGACACGAGTTCTGCCGGGTGCGGCGGATTTTCGCGCACTTTCGCGTTTGGCTGTGGATGCTCTTAAGTCGATGCCTGAATATCATCGCTTCCTGCGCGGCATGATTGCCTGGATGGGATATCGAAGTGTGATTTTGCCTTACCATGAACCCAAGCGCATCGCCGGGAAATCCAAATATTCGTTGAGCAAAATGATTCGCCTCGCTTCGGATGCGATCTTTTCATTTTCATTGATGCCGCTTTATATTGGTTTGAGTGCTGGCTTTACATTCATAATTCTGGCGTTGATCCAAATGATCTACGTTCTGATTCTATGGTTCACCCATCAAACGAACCGCATCGTGCCCGGCTGGAGTTCGTTGATGGCGGTCCTGTTAATTGCCAGCGGCATCATTATGATTTTGCTTGGCTTTATCGGCGTTTATGTTGGATATATTTTTCAGGAAGTGAAGCGTAGACCAATTTATTTAATTCGCAATCCAAAGTCAGAGGAATGAACGTGGCGCGTCGAATCTCTTTTCCGCTTTGGACGATTCCCGCGGCGCTCTTGGTTATTGTTGCTGCGGCATATGGTTTCTTCGCGCCTCAAGCCGGAATCCATTGGGACGATTGGGCCTTTATGTGGGTTCCAGCGTTTTTGGGAAAGCCGGGCCTCGCTCAATATTTTGCTTCAAGCCGTCCATTATGGGGAGATTTCTATATTCTCAATACGTCATGGATCGGTACGAATATTTTTGGCTGGCAGATTTTCGCGTTAGTCTGGCGCGGACTTGCAGCAGTGGCATTGTGGTGGGCGCTTCATCTGACGTGGCCGAAAAAATCACGCGCTGTATTTTTCATAACGCTGTTCATTGTTTTATATCCCGGCTTCATGGAACATTCCATCGTTATTACTTATGGACATTTCTCACTAATTTTTACTTTCTTTTTTCTTTCCATTGCGCTCATGCTTTTCGGCGAACGCCATCCGCGCTATTTTTGGCCCGCCATGATCGGCGGAGTTCTTTGTTCAGCGATCAATCTCTTTACACTTGAATATTATTTTGGCATTGAATTATTGCGTCCGTTGTTATTGTGGATTGTGATTTCAGAAATAACGCCGGATAGAGGAAATCAGATCAAGCGGGCTGTGCGAGCTTATCTCCCTTATGCCTTCGTGCTGTTCTGTTTTATTCTGTGGCGCATCTTCGGATTTCATTCACAAGATTACGGAATCCGTTTAAGTTCAAACAGTGGATTTTTGCAATCACTGGGAACGATACTCGTACAAATCCCCGCCGCGATCTGGACTGCGAGCGTAGGCGCGTGGCTGGAAATTTTTCGCTTCCCATCCATCATCGACTTCGGAGTCTTTCTCTACGTTATTTATTTTATTGTATTGATTGTTTCTTTTGCCGGATTAATATTTTACGTTTTGCGTTTGAAGCCAAATGAGAATCAAGTCGACTCATTAGCATCGGACAAAAAAATAATTTGGCAATGGCTGATCCTTGGCGCTTGTGCTTTGATCACCGCAGGCATTCCGTTCTATGTGGTTGGACTTCAAGTCCGCTTGGATTTTCCAGCGGATCGTTTTACTCAGCCGTTTGCTTTTGGCGCGGCTTTGATCTTGGTTGGGCTGATTGAATTGATTCCATCTTTTTCCTGGCGCACCGTGATTGCCTCGGCGTTGATCGCGTTAGCGATTGGATTGCAAATCCAATATGGATTTGCATTTCGAGAAGATTGGAAATTGCAGGAGTCATATTTCTGGCAATTGTTTTGGCGCGCACCGTCCATTCAACCCGGAACGGCGGTTCTTTCCGATAACACGATTTTTCCATATACCGATGATGACGCGCTAACTCTGCCGCTTAATTGGATCTATGCACCAGATCAAAATAATGGATCGCTTCCTTATGCTCAAATATTTTTTACGGTTAATTCGGGAAATTCCATTTCGTTGACGCCCGGTTCGCCTCTCGTCAAGATAAAAGACGCGGTCAATTTTCACGGCTCGACGAACGCCGCGCTCGTGGTTCAATTCACTCCGCCATCGTGTTTGCATATTTTGAATCCGCTTTATGATTCTGATTTGCCGCTCTCGCCGCTTTCGGGAGAAAACTATAAGGCGCTTTCAGATGCAGGCATTCCCATGCTTGGACGCAAGGATGAAGCCGCGCTTTCACTTTCCAATCCAGCTTTGATTAAACCCTCCGATCAAACGCCTGCCGCTTTATCGAATCTTTTCGGACCCGAACCACAACACAACTGGTGTTACTATTATGAAAAAGCGGACCTGGCGCGTCAGCAAGGCAATTGGAGTCAAGTGGCGAAGTTGGGCGATGAAGCTTTTGCTGCATCCTATCGCCCCGATGATCTATCGGAGTATTTACCGTTCATCGAAGCTTACGCTCGTTTGAATCGCTGGAACGATGCCAAGCAATTGACTCTCTCGACGGCAGATTCTATGCCGATTCTCGAACCAGCTTTGTGCGGAGTCTGGCAAAGAGTGAATCAAGATTCTTCGTTATCGGCTCAACAGCATAACTATATTGTTAATATCGAAAATCGCTTGCAATACTGTCCGGTTCATTGAGATGATCGAACTTTCTTATATATTTACTTTTCTCCGCCATGGCGAATCAGTTGGCAACGCCGAAGAGCGCTTTCAGGGCCAATCGGATTTTCCTTTAACGGCACAAGGCCGCGCACAAGCGCATACTTTGGCGGAACGTTGGTTCAGAGATGGAGTCAAGTTTGATTTGGCGGTGACCAGCTCTCTCATCCGCGCGAAAGAGACGGCCGAGATTGTCGCCAGCGCTTTGAACATCCCGCTTGAAATTGATCCGATCTGGGTTGAGCGCGATAACGGTGAATTGTCGGGCCTGACGCGCGATGAAGTCAATCAGCGATTTCCAGAACCCGAATTCAGAACGCCGTATGATTCTTTCGGCGAAAGCGGCGAAGGCGATTGGGAACTTTATTTGCGGGCGGGCAAAGCCGTGCATGAACTGATCAAGCGACCGGCCGGAAAATATTTGATCGTCTCGCATGGCGGATTGTTGAATAAAGTGATGTACGCGATTCTCGGAATACCGGTGCAGGCGAATTCAAACGGCCCGAGTTTTCGATTTGAAAACACCGGTTTTGTAACGGTTCAGTATGTACCTGCACGTCATCAATGGCGGATCATCCGACTCGAATCCCCTGAATAAAAATATTTTTGCGAAAATTCACCTTTTCGCAAAATGATGAGGAAACAAATGGCAAATCTTAAAATTTTATCTTTTGGCGCGGGAGCGATTGGCACGTATATTGGCGGCTCATTATCGTTGGCTGGCGAGCAGATTGTTTTTGTGGAACAACCCGCCGTCGCGGATGAATTGCGTCAGCGCGGCTTGCGGCTGAATTTAACCATTGATAAGCGGCGCAAGACCAATCAAATCCTGGCGCTGCCTCCGTCGGCGTTTGTGGTTGCGCCATCGCTCGAAGACGCTTTGCGTTACGGTCCGTTCGATGTAGCTTTGTTCGCGCTCAAATCATTTGACACCGCATCGGCGTTGGAAGGCATGAAGACTTTCGCAGAAAAACTTCCGCCCATTCTTTGTCTATCGAACGGTGTGGATAATGAACCCGCGATTGCCAATGCGCTCGGTGCAGATAAAGTGATTCCCGCGACAGTGACCAGCGCGATTGGTCGGCATGGTGCCGGCGATATTGTTTTGGAAAAATTACGCGGCATCGGAATTTCTTCCACGCATCCGCTGTCGGACCAATTGTTGGCTTCCGCGAAAGCGGCATATCTCAATCCTCAAGCATTTTCCAATGCGGCGGCGATGAAATGGTCCAAGATGCTGACCAATCTCATCGCGAATCCAACGTCTGCGATTCTCAATATGTCCGCCGCGGAAATTTTTGCGAATTCAAAACTTTATGAACTTGAAATTAGAATGTTGCGAGAATGTCTCGCGGTGATGGAAGCACAAAAGATTCCTGTCATTGATCTGCCTCGCACGCCGGTACGTGCGCTTGCATTTGCGACACATTTGCCATTATGGATGTCGAAGCCTTTCTTATCACGTGCGGCGGGTGCTGGACGCGGTGCCAAGATGCCGTCGTTTCATATTGATTTGTATTCCGGCCGCGGCAAATCGGAGGTGGAATATTTGCACGGCGCGGTTGTCAGAGCGGGAGAAAAATTTGGAGTCGCGACGCCGGTCAACAAAGTCCTGACCGAGACGTTGATGAAGTTGACGAATAAAGAAATTCCGCTCGAAGAGTTCG
>JBAUMB010000243.1:0-2874 GCA_049578465.1 Anaerolineales bacterium | reverse complement strand
AAATTCTCAAGCGTTACGTCAACTTCATGAACAACCCCGACGAAAAAACAGCCGTCGAACAATTTGGCAACGGCGATAAATATTTCGGCGTCGCGACTGTGTTATCCACGTTGCCCGGCTTGCCGATGTTCGGTCACGGACAGATCGAAGGCTATCACGAAAAATATGGGATGGAATTCCGTAAGCCAAAATGGGATGAGACTCCTGATGAAGGTTTGATCCGCGGACACGAATGGAAAATTTTTCCGCTCCTTCACCGCCGACATCTGTTCGCCGATGTCGAAAATTTTCTGCTCTACGATTTTTATCACACCAACGGCAGCGTAGACGAAAACGTCTTTGCGTATTCAAATCGCTTCAATGATGAAATCGGATTGATCATCTATCACAACCGCTTCGCCGATACGCGCGGCTGGATCAAAACTTCCGCGGCTTATCTTGATAAGGCTTCCGGTGATCTGCGGCAGAAATCTCTAGCCGAAGGATTGAGTTTGCCGTTTGAAGGTTTTGTGATCTTCAAAGATTACGTGACACACTTGGAATATATCCGTTCGTGTGCGGAGTTGTGGGAAAAAGGCTTGTATGTTGAATTGAATGCGTATCAATGTCACGCCTTTATGGATTTTCGATTTGTGGAAAGTAGTGAATGGGAAATGGTGAATAGCGCACTAAACGGCGCGGGCGTGGAGTCGATGCAAGCGAAGTATGATGAGATGTTTGGCGCGAAGAAAGTGGTTGAGAAGAAAGAAGTAAAGAGTGAGAAAAAGGTTATAAAACGAAAAATTAAATCGGCATCAAAGAAATTAACTGAGAAGAAAACTGATATCAAGCCGAAGAAAGCAGTGAAGAAAAAAGTAACGACAAAGTCAACTGCGAAAAAACCTGTTTCCAAAAACGTCACAAGTACAACGCCGAAAAAACATGCTATCAAAGATAAGTTGAAAAAGCACAAAAAGGTTATGTAATACCCCCTTAAGACGATCTTAGCACTGGAATTGTAATATTCAAACGCTCCATCTAAATTCCATCTGTGGTTAAATAGTATTCATGCGAACCATCTACTTTTCCCCTCACCTTGACGATGCCGTACTCTCTGCAGGAGGCTGGATTTACGATCAGACTCAAGCGGGTCATTCGGTTGAGATCTGGACGTTCATGTGCGGCTTCCCCGAAGGCGCGGAGTTAACCGATTTTGCAAAACATCTTCATCAATTGTGGGGAACCACATCCGCTGAAGAAACGATTCGCGTCCGGCGTGCAGAAGATCTAAAAGCCGCGGCAATGGTCGGCGCAAAAGCCGTCCATTTTGATTTTCTGGATTGTATCTATCGCCGCGGCAAGGATGGCGATTTCTTATATCGCGATGCGATCATCCGTCCCAACCCGGCCGAGGCGGATTTGCCCGCACAAATCGCGCAGACGATGATTGCTTGGCTCAAGCCGGATGATTTTGTCATCGCGCAATTGGCAATCGGCGGCCATGTGGATCATCTCATCGTGCGCAGCGCGGCAGAATTGCTTCATCGTTCGATGGTTTGGGCTGTGGATATTCCATATCTGTTGAATTATCCAGCCGATCTCGCGCCGAAAACAGCCGGGATGAAGGATTCAACTCAGCCGGTTTCGGAAGCCGGACTCAAAGTCTGGGAAGAAGCGATTCTGGCTTACGGTTCGCAATTCTCGACTTTGTTCGATTCGCCGGAGGCTATGCGCCAAAAATTACGCGGATACTGGTCGGAGAGAAAAGGCATTGGGTTTTGGCGGCCCGCCCAGATGAGTTAAAGCCGCGCTTGCATCGCGTTTTGAATCGTGATATATTAAGCCCGCCTTTACAAATGGCGTCCAATTGCATCCTGTACAGGATGCAAATTCTTTAGTAAGGAAAGTATTATATGACCGCGAAATTCCTGACAAAGGAAGGTTTTCAAAAGCTTCAGGACGAACTTGAGCACCTGCGCACCGTTAAGCGTCAGGAGGTTGCTGACCGCCTGCACGAAGCGATGGAAGGCGGAGAGCTCATCGAGAATGCCGAATATGAGGCCGCTAAAAACGAGCAGGCTTTCGTCGAAGGCCGCATTCAGGAATTGGAAATCCTGTTAGCTTCTGCGCGCGTCATCGAGGATGAAAAGGAAAAGAACCATCATCCATCCGGTATGGTGGAGATCGGCTCGACCGTGACCATTCAAGAGCAGGGTTTCGACGCCGAGTCTTATACCATCGTCGGCGCGGCAGAAGCCAACCCGCGTGAAGGAAAAATCTCGAACGAATCGCCGATTGGCAAAGCCATTCTGAATCATGTGATCGGCGATACGGTGCATGTCGAAACGCCGGATGGAACATACAAAGTCAAGATCATCAAGGTCAAGTAAACCGAAGTTGATTTAGCGGCCCCGCGCGTCTGCAATTCGGCCGCGCGGGGCTTTTTGTTTAAGGACAACCAATGCCAGAATACACGTCGCTTGAAAAAATCCGTTTGCAAAAAATTGAAGAACTGCGCGCCGAAGGTCTGGAACCTTATCCCACGCGCGCTGAACGGACTCATACCAGCGCACAAGCCATTGCCGAATTTGAATCAGCTGAAAAGGATGGCGGCGAAGTCAAGGCAACTCTTGCTGGACGCATCCGCGCAACGCGCGCAATGGGCAAGATTTCGTTCGCTCACATCGAAGACGGCTCAGGAAAGATTCAACTTTTCTTTCGTATCAATGAATTAACTCAGGAGCGCGTCGATTTCTTCAACAAGATGTTCGACATCGGCGATTTCATTCAAGCTACGGGCGTGATGTTCCGCACAAAAACCGGTGAAGTTACGCTTCACGTTCACGACTTCAAACTGCTTGCCAAAGCCGTGAGTCCCTTGCCGGCTGATAAAGA
>JBAUMB010000242.1:0-12233 GCA_049578465.1 Anaerolineales bacterium | reverse complement strand
TTGATCGCCGCCGAGATGAGCGCGGGCAGTTCCGCGGAGACCGCTGTGGCGCGCGCTGCAGTCCTGCCGGGTCCGCTTGGAAATTTGGTAAGGCGCGTGGTGCAGAGTGCGCAACAGTCCGGACGATTGATCTTCTCGCGCGATTTATCGGAAGGCGCGCTGGTGGAGGAGTTCACTCGATACAAGATGCCTCAACTGGAAGCCTTTGCGCGCCAGATCGATTTAGTAGCATCCAAAGGTGCGGACGGTCCGAAGCAGATGAGTGAAGTTGCGCGCGGTCTTGCGCGTGAATATCGTTCCGAGATTGCCAAAGCCGCGGAAACGTTGGGCAACAAATTGCTTCTGCCGATCTCGCTGTATATTTTCGTACCGTTCATGCTGGCGATCTTCATCCCGCTTTTGGCAAGCATCTTTACCGCATTCTAACGATGGACGCGTTGGGTTCTTTTTTCTTCATCGTTCTTTTTTTGGTGCGCGCGGGTCAGGGCTTGAGCGGCAATTGGAATGCATGGTTTCTTACCGTTCAGTCCGGGTTGGTCGCATTCCGAATCCTGTTTCGCAAGAAATCAAAAAACGAATCACCTTTATCAATACGTGCCTTGGCCTGGCTCTCGGCGCTTGCACCCTTGTCGATCATCACGCGCGCTTCGTCATGGCTTGCGCTTTCGGGGATAACCCTATCGATATGGTCGCTGATCGCACTTGGAGATTCTTTTTCGATCTCGCCCTCGGATCGCGGCATAGTAAGGAGCGGACCATATCGGATGATCCGGCATCCGATGTACGCGGGCGAACTTCTTTCCTTGATGGGTACGTGCATCGCTAGTCCCTTGCTTTGGAATTGGAGCGTGCTGGCGGTGTTCGTGCTCTCTGTTTACATGCGGATCGTTGAAGAGGAATCAATGATCGCCGGATATTTCCACTACACACGCATGGTCGCATGGAGGCTTGTTCCTTATGTTTGGTAATCGCCGTCGCAATCAAATCTCCTTTTCCGATTCGTGTGCGGATGAAATTCTTTTTGAAGTTCACAGATTGAATAAAGATCAAGAAGAGCAATTCTTTGGATGGCTGAATCAGCATCTGGTCGAAAATAATTTCAACGTGATCAGCTCCTCTCCAGAGGAACAGTTACGTTCCTGGCTGGAAGTGCAATCCATTGCGCTTTTATTGCTGGAGTATCAAATGATTTTTGGAAAGGTTGAACATTTTAGGAGGAGCGATGAGGCCGCGAAAAAATAACGACGTATTGTTCACGATAAAAAAGAGAACTCTCAAGAAGATCGTTTTTCCACTGCTCGTTCTGCTTGTCCTGTTCATGTCTGCTGCGGCACCTCATGTCGGTTCTTCGCCCACTGTGGAACTTGGAAACGATATTCATATTTTCTGCAATCCGAAATGCGACTATTGGGATGGGTTCCGCTGGCACTGCTGCGGTAACGGTGGAGGAGGAGGGGGTGGTACAACCGATCAACCTCCAACAATTACCGGCACGCTGCTGTGCGCGCAAACTGGCTCGAATGGCTGGTGTGTGAGCGGGGCGCAGCTCCAGCTCTCCGCATCGGATCCGCAAGGATATACGGTTTCGATCATTGGTGATGTTGGCGATGGCGTGGAGTTTTCATGCGGCTCCTCTTGCACGGAAGCCCTTCCCAATGGAAGCGCTACGGCCAGCTACACCGCAACTTCAGACACATCCAATTTGAGCGCAAGTGGAAGCACTGCCTGGAAATACGATTCGATCCCACCCTCGCTTTCATCGTCTATCACATCCGGCACTGCAGGCGCGAACGGCTGGTTCACTTCTGCGGTTACAGTGACCGCCTCCGCATCCGATTCCATTTCAGGCATTGCGTCCGTGGAGTACAGCTTGAGCGGTGGTGCATGGCAGAGCGGAAGTTCCGTTTTAGTTTCAGGGGACGGAACTCACACCGTGCAATTCCGCGCCACGAATAACGCGGGCCTGACGACCACTGGCAGCGCGACTATAGTGAAGATCGATACATCGGCGCCTACGCTCGCGCTTTCCGCTTCCGGCACGCTGGGAATGAATAACTGGTACACGTCGAATGTCACGATCACTGCAAACTCAAGCGACTCGATTTCTGGAATCGCCTCGGTTCAATATAGTCTGGATAGAGGCGCCTGGCAGGCTGGGAATGTTGCGACCATTTCATCGAACGGTAACCATACCATCGAATTTCTTGCAACCGATAACGCTGGCAACACAGCCACTGCTTCGCAATCGATCAAGATCGACCAAACGATTCCCATCGTTACATTTACGCCAACCGGAACGCTTGGACAAAATGGCTGGTATCAATCCAGCGTTTCTCTGGCGATCGCTGCTTCAGATTCGGTTTCAGGAATCGCCTCGTTGCAATATAGCCTGGATAGTGGGAGTACGTTCTTGAACTACAGCGCGCCGCTCTCGATTTCCGGTGATGGAATCCACACGATCCAAGCGCGAGCGACCAGCAATGCAGGCGGCGCAATTGCCACAAACTCAAACGTCAAAATAGATACAACGCCTCCCACGCAGAATTTGGTTTTGGATGGTACTCTGGGAAACAACGGCTGGTACACGTCTACCGTACATGTCAATCTGAATACCAGCGATGCTACATCAGGCGTATGGTATTCCACGATTCAAAATAACGGCGCACTTATTCAAAACACACTGGTTTCGTCTGATCCCATCGAATTGGGAGATGGTGTTAATAACCTGCAATTCACCACTACCGATAACGCGGGCAATAGTGTCAGTGCTTCGCAGATCGTCAGTGTGGATACGACTCCACCTATCACGACCATCACATCGCCCAGTGCGAACAGTGTGATCTTCGGCGCGGTCAATCTCGCAGGTCAAGCCTCGGACGCAACCTCAGGAATTGCAGTTACGCAAGTTTCGCTGGATAACGGAAACATATGGACAGATGCCGCCTCTGGCTGGAACTATGTATTTCATTCAAGCGATTTGCCTAATGGCACGATCAAAGTTTTTGCCCGAAGCACGGATAACGCAGGCAATATCGGTACAAGTGCATCGCTCGTTCTCGTCTTGGACAACAATCCGCCGTTGATATCGGTTCCGTCTGCATGGGATATTTCTGTGGATGCCGCGCTCTCGGTACAACCCAATGTGATTCCATTGAAGGAAGTGAAGATCGTCGTTAGCGGGGATGGACAAACCCAATCGCTCTTCGATGGTCTGCCTGCTCCAACCTCCATCCAGTGGGATCGTGTGATTGGGAATGTGATTGTTCAGCCCGGAGATTATCCGGTCACCGTGAAAGCGTGTGATCTATATGGAGTATGCACGAGCACGGTAAGCACCATCACCATTCAGCAGTATCCGGTAATCCAAATCCCGATTCTTCCGACCGCTATCCCTAAACCTGCGCCGGTGATTCAAATCACGTACCCGGTTCAAAAGAAAATTATTTCTCCGCCCGCGGTTACGAAAGTCATCCAACCTGTGGTGGTTGCAGTTCCACTGCCAATTCCCGTTATGGCTCCAACCCCAGCGCTTCTTTCTTGGCCCGTGCAGACTACGGGTTTCATAACACTGATGTTTGCGTTCCTGCTTTTGTTCGACCCGCGTCCCGCCGCTCTGCGGTCGCTCGCGAAAACTATTCATACTTTACTAAAGGAGTAAGTACGTCATGTCCATTGAGTTTTCTGTTGCATTGCTTGTGTTTCTGTTGACCGTGATCCTCACGGTCTACAACCACCGCCAAGCTTCTGCCTTGCGCGGCGTCGAGCGGCTGGTGGAGGATTTTGTCGCCATGCAGATCCGTGACCGGCGTCAAAAACGAATAGAGGAACTTTCTTCCATCAACCCGCTTGAATGGCTTTCCAAACAAGTCAGCGCCGGATTGGATTCACCCGTGATAGTCACGGAGATTACGCGCGCGGTTCCCGATGTGCAAGCCATTGAAGTGCGTTTGAAGTCCGGTGCGAATATGGTCATTTCCACATTGAACAAATCCGAGATCATGCACTTTGACCGCCGCCTGAGATCGAGCAAGCGAGGCAAGTCCGCCAAAGATCGTGTTGCGAATTTTGCTTCGCGTCCACTTCTTGGAAAGTCGCGCTGGGGCTGGGGAGTGATAACCGTTGAACGCGTGATGTCGCAGACGGATGAGTTCTTCGATTTGGAAGCGGACGCGGTTGCGAAGCGTTCAGGTTTGGATTGGCGTTCTCCCTCACGGTTGTGGTTCTATGTGGTCCGTTGATCTTATCCTGCGTGCGATCCTATCCGCACTTATCATCCTCGGCGGCGTTCAAGATTGGAAGTACGGGGAGGTATCCAACTGGATTACCATCCCGCTTCTTGTTGCAGGATTGATTGCCTGCACGATCAAACTGTTGAATGATCCAGAGACCGGACTCGGTTTCACCATGCTGATCATTCTGCTAACCATCCTGGCATGGAATGGCTGGATGGGCGGCGCGGACTGGAAAGTGTTGGTCGGACTTTTCGGTTTATGGCCTATTGCTGGTTTTGCAGCCATCCTCACGGCTGGGTTATGGGGCGTGGTAGAGATGATCAGGAAGCGCGACCGCAACGCGCGCTTCCCTGGAATTACAGCCTACGCTCTGGCAAGTGGCTTGACATTTTTGATTGAATTATTTACAATGCACCCAATCAATAAGGTGTGATTTCCGCTACTGGGAAGATTCTTTCCCGGCGGCGGAAGTCACGCCTTTTTTTGTTTCCATTTTTCGGCCATCAGGCTAAAGGAGAAATATCTCATGCAATTTGTTTTTGACTTACCCAATAATCATCCTATCTACCGCAGCGCGGGTCGCGTTTTCAATATGATCACCGACCGGCGCGGCGATGACTACGGCGAGAAAGCCGTGATCCTCGTGTTGGTTGTGCTGGCTGGGGTCGCCGCGTTCTCGTTGTTCGGCAACAAGATCGTAGCGTTGATCGATCAAGCCTCCGCCGGGATTTAACATGCGTCGTATCCTGCGCCTGATCCTTTCCCATAAAGGCGATGAATTTGCCGAGACTGCGATTGCCATGCCGGTGATCCTGCTCGTTACCATCGCGCTGATGAATCTCACGATGGCGGGCTTTGCCAGTGTGAATGCCAACAATGCGGCGAACTACGGCGCGCGCATCGGGAGCGTTTACCAGCAAGGGATGGCTTCGGCGGCCTACAGCGCGGCGGAGCAGTCGGTCTCGTATGCCAAAGTTGGAGGTTACACGGTTGGTGTTTCCGGTGGAGGATTCCCCGGCGCCGAGATCAATGTCACGGTGGGCTGGGATGTTCCCAACTTGATGGGCGGGCTGCTGAGTTTTGTAGGCGGCAGTAGTTTGGGCGGCGATCTCACGGGATCGGCAGTGAGTACGTTCCGGCAGGAGGGCTGGTGAAACGATCTCAACGCGGGGATGCGTATGCTTGGTTCGCGGCGCTCATGCTGATCATCGGCATTCCGCTCGCTTCTTTGAGCATCGACATCGTGCGCATGATGTACGTGCGCACGCACCTGCAGACCGCGACCGATGCGGCGTGCCAGGCGGCCGCGGACGCACTGGATGTACCCACCTATCTCTCGACCGGCGTGAAACAGATCGATCCTGTTTTAGCTCGAAGCCAGGCCGATCGCGAATTTGCAGCAACCTTGCAAGATGCAACCAAGATTGATTATTCGATTGGTGGGCTGGCGTTGGATTATCCGAGCCCGATCGATGCTCACTGTACTTCTTCGGCAACCGTGCAGCACATCATCCCAATGACGCCTCCGATGAATGTTGTAGTTCAAACCACTTCTGAAATGCGTGTGGTAGGGCTGCCCTAATGGAATTTGAAATCAATGTTCGCAAGGAAGAAGAGATCTATTGGATAACCGC
The DNA here is from genome assembly GCA_049578465.1 of Anaerolineales bacterium. Taxonomy (GTDB): domain Bacteria; phylum Chloroflexota; class Anaerolineae; order Anaerolineales; family Villigracilaceae; genus Fen-1038. The sequence goes on along the minus strand of JBAUMB010000242.1, from coordinate 6,367 downwards.
CGTAGTGGTTGCGGTGATCGCAGTTCTGATTATCTTTGGCTGGATTGGAAGCGGCGTCACACCGTTGGACAGCGCCGGAAATCCGCGCCTGTTATCGTGGTCCGATTGGCAACTGCTCAAAGCCGAACGCGTGCATGCAGATGAATTATCCATGCTTCAAGGTGATGCCACACAACTGGCGGCGGCATTGCAAAATCCTCCCGATCCGGTCGCTGCGCAATTCCTGGTGAATACGATCAGCCGCCACGCCCAATCCGGGACCGACCCCTCGCTCGCCGATGCGTGCCAGACTTTGGAAAACGCCTCGGTGGATGTCCGGGATTGGGCTTCAGGAGTTTTAGATCGCAACACGGCAATTCAATCTATTCAGGAAGCGATGGCTTTACTGCAATGACACTTGATTTTCAACATCAACGCGCAATGGATGATCTGCTCGGAGCAGAGCGCGCCATGCGCGAAAAAAATGAACAAACGATTCGGCAGCTGCGCGACTTGCTGGCAGGGATTGCCCTGCTCTTCGATGGCACTCGCTACCAGGATTTAACGCGCGCCGATCCGCAAATCCCCGGCTCGTGGACGGTGGACGATTGGAGAATCTTTTTTAACGGAGTGACCCTTACGACGCGCGGCTGGAACACACCCGAACTGCGTGATCGAAGGGAAATCCAAGAACTGCAACAGCAAGTCGAGGGCTACAAAGCGAAAGTGAAGGATCTAGAAAGACGGTTGGAAGAGGAGCGCGTAAAAGAGCCTGCTGCAACGGCGCCGAATCAGGCGAAGGCATTCCCTGAAAAGAAAAGCAAAGCCGTGCCGCGGCCGATCGCAAAACCGCAGGAGGATGAGGCTACCCCGCCTTTGCTCGATCTGGCAAAAGAGGTCTCCACTATCTTAAGCAGCCTGCCTTCCAGAGCGCCATCGCCATACGAAAAAATCCTGGATGGCGGTAATCGCACGGGAGCCATTTTGGACCAAGCCCTGCAACGTTGGTGGATCATGATTTATCTCATCGGCCGCTGGGGACTCTCTACCTGGATCGAGATCGATGTAGTGGTCAGCCATGTGGCGGGCGTGAAGCCTGGAGCCGGTTCGGTGCATCGCCTGTTGGAAAAATTGGTCGAGAAAAAATTTATCTATTCGGAGGCGATTCGAGAATAATACACAACCTTGAATTTGTACCGCCTGTCTTCGGAAGGGGAGCAGTTGTATGAAGCGCTCTTTCAGGCCAAGCCTGCGGAGAATGGGTGGTCGCGCATCAATCGCCTGCACCAGGGCGAAGCGGAGATACGGCACACGGTAAACATGATTGCGTTTGCGGCTCACGCTCACGCACGCGGCTACAGCACGCGCATCCTACCGGAGAACAAGGAAACTTCCACGCCGCCGGATTTGTGGATCGCACGCGATGGAGAAAGTTTGTATGTGGAAGTCGAGTTGAGTGAGAAGGAAAATCCTATCAAGTGGAAGAACTTGGCGAAGTTGAATCACGGTAAAGTGGCAATTGCCGCCGGGACCGCCAAACAGCACGAAACACTGGTCAATGACTGTAAAGCCATGTACTTGACGGGTTATGCGATGAACATTGAATCAATCGTGAAAAAGAGTTTCAAAGAAATTACCCCAGACGATCCTCTCTGGACAGAGATTTGGTAGGAAGAGAGCCTACCACTTTGGTAGGAGGGCATTCTGCGGGAGTGACGTTCCGCGTCATTGCCGCAGGCTACCCGCCTGACCCTCTATTGAGGGTAGCCCTCTTATAAGGGCAAGCAGAACCTTATCAATCGAAAAGCGCCGGACGGACAACTCCGACTGCGCGCTCCCTATGGTTCAGTGATGAACCATGTACAAACATCAAGACAGTGCGTCCTGGTGTTGGCCGGGACGCGCATTTCATTGGAGGTATCCACATGTTGAATGTAAGTAACTTCAAGACCCTCATGGGCTTGACCATCGTCGAGGTTGCGCTGCGGCTCGATGCTGAATTGCCGAAAGAAGCGTATTCAGCGGTTCCCGGTGCGGCGAATCTAACGGACATCGATCCGAACTGGATGCGTAAAGTTTTCAACGAGATCTTTGGCATCTGCGGCATTGGCTGGGGCTATAAGTACGACCCGGTCGATCTGCATATATCCACCGATACGCGTGTGCGCTCCAGTGGGGGTTCCCGCACAGTGCATGTTGCCGCATTGACGCGCTTGACCTTTTGGTACAAGGTCACAGACGAGCAAGGCTCGGTCGTCACGTGCGAGATCGATGCATCGGGCGGTTCCGAGAACGATGTCGAGGCGTATGCCATGAAGGGCGCCATCACATCAGCGCTTGGCAATGCTGCATCCAATCTCGGTTTTCAAGAGTCGGTGTATCTGGGCAAGCGGTCTCACCAAACGGTTGGAAAGAAAGCTGCTTCTGCCGCAGTATCGAAACCCGCTCCTGCCAAGAGCGCGGCTGCCGCTGCGAACAAAGCAAATGTTCCAAGCGCTGCCGCCCCGATTGCCGATGCGAAGCCTGTATCCAAGCCCGCTCCTGTTCTCGCTGCTCCTGATGAGTCCACATTCGTAGTGACCGTCGGCGCACGCGCTGGCAAGACTCTCGCGGATATTTACAAGAGCGAGGGCGGAGCCAAAGCCATCCAGTTCTACACAACGATGGCGACCGGAGGCAATTCCGCTAAAGAGGCGTTGAAGAACGCCGCGACTGCCTTCCTTGCAAAGAACAACGGTCACGTGCCTCAGTCTGTTGCCGCTTAGTACCCATCCGGGTTCTGCTTTTCCTGGCGGTGTCACTCGCACCGCCAGCTCGCAGGTTTCCAGGAATACCTGTAAGGGCACTCCTGTTTGCCGAAGTTGAACATTAACAATTTAAAAAACGAATCTTAGTGTGCGCCCATGCGCGCACTGAGTATCCAATCAACAGGCCCTTGTGCCTGTCATTCAAACTTGGAACATTCCCGGCGGGGGATGTGGAAGATATTCCCCCGCCTGCATTCTCAAAATAATTCTTACCAAAAGGAGTACCTCACATGGTTACTAAAAAAAGTGATTCAACCAAAAAGGAAAAGCCTACGGCTGCTATAAGTACAAAAGCGAGTACTAGTAGTCGAAAAAAGAAAACCGCAGAGATTGTAGAAGAAGTTTCTCAGTCCCCGGAAGAACTAGAACAAAACCCTGCGCCCGTTCAGGGCAATCAAGAACAGCCTCAAGAAAATGAAATCGTTCAACCTATGCTTCCTCCCGCGTCGCTCATTGCGGCGAACACCGGCTCATCGCTTACATCTGGGCTCATTGCATCGGCAATCACATCGGAACCCACTTCGACTGCCACAGGCAAAACAACAAAAAAGAAAAAGGAATCCGTTGTTCAAAGAGATGAACGCTTCGATCTGAATATGGTCCTTCTCGCCGGGATCATTCATTCCGTATGGGGAAGTGGCAGTGATGTATTTGCCCGTTTGGGTTTATCCACTCGCGGACAGCTGGTCGAAGAAGATGATCAATTCACAACTTATGTCACCTTACGTTTTGCAGATGGCATGGTATCGGGCCAGCCAATCACGATCCAGAAAGGAAGCATTGTAAAGGTGCGAGGCTATCTCACGCATCGCGAATATAACGAAACCCTCCGCAAATTTCTCGACGATGCGCGCGCCACCTCCTTTTTTGAACTCGTGCCTCACGATGATCTCGGATCATGGCGGTCGATTTCTTTCCCGCGCCATAACGGAGTCATGAACGTTCTGGAGATGATGATTCTTGACCAGCATGGCAAACCCATCGAGCGTCTTGGATTCGAGGAAGAGCTGGTAACCAGTGCTGCTGATAACCGCGCCAGTGTCGAAGGCGTGGTCGCTCGTTTGTGGGAATATCCGCACGCCCACGGAGTGGACACCTTCATGCGCCTGGCAGTGTATGACTCGCATACGCCGATTGATCCAAAGCGTGAAGGCAATTTTGGAAGAGCTCGACGCAGCGCGCATTACATCACTGTGCGTTTTCCGAACGGCAAGACCGCATCCGGTTCAACAGTCCGCTTGCGAACCAAGATGCGCGTGCGCGTAAATGGAGAGCTGCGCGATAAGGCGCAAGTCGTCACGCTGCGCGAAGAACTTCTCAAGACCGGCAATCCAGCGATCATTGAAATGATGGGGCGCGTTCAGAATGCCGAACGCATGAACGAGATCAAGAGCCAGCAGGAAAGTTTGCATATTCTCGCCAATGCCGTAGTCGTGTACTCGATGGCTGGCGGTTCGCGTTGAGTACGACAGCCATACCATTTCTCCCCAATCCTCTCGGCGTAAAGCGCCTGGCTGGGTTCGCGACCCGGCGGAGGAAATTGCCTCACAAGGGCAACCAGACGAATCGCTTCTCCTTTCTCCTCCTCCTTCGACCCTCGGAACAACGGGTAACTCGTGCCTCGCTGTTCCCTAGGGCGAGTTTCCATGCGAGATTTATGCTCACAGGAGGCGATAGCCGAGCGAGGTCGTTTGTGAAGGAAGCGATATCCTCGCTTCCTTCTTTTTCATCCCGACAACCCTTGTTCATATGCGCTCTCTTCATTTAGTTGGATTACTCAGTGCGCGGGATAGGGTGGGTGTACCGGGTTCGATCCCCGGCGGGATGGCCTTTTTGACGGGCGCTCAAATTCGTCCGAACAAAAAAACAAATCCCAATTTTTTCAGGAGTAGAAACATGAAATACCTTCGCTTTGTCCTTGTCGTAGCGCTGGCTGTCGCACTTTCTTCGTGCGATCTGCTGGGCGGACAAGGAACCCCTCAACCGTCTCTTGCTTCCCTGCAAGCGACGGCGTTGGTGCAGGCACAGGCGCAAATCGCTCAAACGGCTGCGGCTCAACCAACTGACACGCCAACCACCGCACCGACCGATACACCCGCGCCAACCGATACGCCCACTCTGATGGCGCTCAACAACACACCGGTGATTCCCACCACACCGATCCCAACCATCGCTACGGTCGCATTGGTGAGTTCAGGAGCCGCAGCAGCCTCCAGTGCCAAAACGGATTACTGCAACACAACCTCCATCAGCACCATGAAAGGGCCGCACGTCAATGTTTTATTTACATCCAATAAAGTCAACGGCTACATCAATCTGTATTTCTATATTACACAAACAGCTTTTGGATGTGGATATGGAAACATTCAAATTGATGGAGGGCAAAGCACGACAATCAGTATGCCTCAAGGTTGTTACTTTTTCTATGGCTGGATTGATGGTCCGCATCAATCAACCACTCAAGGAAACGCGTGCTTCTCCAAGAGCGATATCCAACCTGATCATATGGTCATTACGGCAAGTACGGTTTACGCATCGTCCCAATAATTTTCTAGAATGACAGGCCAAGCAGGCCTGATATTCTGCTCGTCCCTAATTCCATTTTATTGGTTGAAGGGATGAACAAAAGCGTGCCATCGTCCCTTCGGCCTCGGAGGTATGCGATGGCTGCTTTTATTTCTGGAGCATGGCAAGGTAACTCCACCAGAATTCCCGGTATGAATAAGAAACTCAGTGAAGAGCAGACAAGCAAGGCAGTGAGATCTATTCTGCCGCACCTGTCTAATGACACGTTCGTCCAAGTCGTCAACGTGATGGCTGGACAAACGGATCATCTTTCTATGAGCGCACGAACGGAGTTCACCGGAATGCTGGATGGTTACTTGAACCAATGCTCCAATCTCTAAGCAGGATGCCACAAGCATTCTGTTCAAAGCGATGGCTCTTGAGTCATCGCTTTCTGAATATGAAGTCCCGTCCAAGGAGGTTGGAAATCCGGGTTCGAGTCCCGGCGGGACAATTTGCGCGGTCGGTGAAACGGAAACCGACATCGTTGGATGGCTGGCATCCCAACGGGAGCGCGCTCCCGCTGGAAACGCAACATCCATTTCGCTAAGTGAGAGGACACCTTTGTGATTCAAGTGTCTCTTGAGAAGGCTTATTCGGGTAAAGCTGAAACGGTTTTCTCATATCACGATTCCGGACTTGCACGCACGCCCATTGACAGCCTTTTTTGTGGGCCGAGGGAAGCAACGCGGACACCTGCGCTGCACCTGCGGTTTGTGCTGGTGCAAGTGTAAACAGCGGCGCAACATCCTGACCGAGATGCAATCGGTTATCGAGAGAGACAGGTTTTTCTCCTATTCCCTGTCTGTCTCTTCTTTATTTTATATTGGGAGGAAGGCTGGCAGCTAGTATCACTTTCTTCCCGCGCATAGACTATCGCATGGGAAGTCCCCCACCTTGAAATTATCCCAGTTGGTATCAACTTGCTAGTAGTGTCAGTATCGGCAGGCGTGAGTCGTTAAGTTAGATTCCCTTTGGCAATTGATTCTTGAATCTTTTCTCTTCAAGCGGATTCA
>JBAUMB010000241.1:0-1634 GCA_049578465.1 Anaerolineales bacterium | reverse complement strand
CGCTAGAATCGCCATCAATTTCATCCTCGAAGATCACAAGCAAAACGGGAAAAACAGCATCCTCGAGAAAGTACTTCAGGCTCTAAATGAGTAACTTTACATGCATGCAATCATGCAAGCATGACATCATGACTGCAAGCAAGTCATCATGATGCATTTTAGCCCTTGACTTCGGCCTTTTTTCAATTTAACTTTTTGTATCTGAGCAGTGAGTAGGAGATGTCGTCTGCGAAATCCATCTCGTAAGAGATGTGTGGTTATCCGCCACTACGACCTAGGCATATCATGAATGATCCGCCGAACCGAAAGCTATCAGGTCGACGCCGCCGGAGGAGAAAGACCGGCAAGGATGATGAGGCAAATACAAAGCGCCTCGGAAAATCCAAGGCGCCGTTTATAGAATGATATTGTTGTTTAATTTCAAAGCTACTGTAGCATTTAGCCCCAGAAATTTTAAATAACGATTTTGCGCTAGCAAAATAAATATATATTCTGGGGAAGGTATCTGTCAAGTGCAAGGGCGATAGGTCGCACATTCTTCTCATTACAACGATTACGGCGGAACTTAATAAGGGAAAGCTACGTCTATATAAGAACAAAGACTCACCAAAGGAGTTTTGAAATGAAACTTTCTCTTATTGCAATGATCCTACTAATTGCCACAGCTTGTGCACCACAGCCAACCGTACTTCCAGAAGCAACTCAGCTTCCTATACCAGTTGTTATTACAAGTGAACCGCCTATTACTTCTGCCGTTGGCTCAGGTACCTCCATGCCAATATGTATTTGTCCTACCGGCATTGTGACTCCAACTCAATCTCAGTCTGGAGGCATTGGACTTCCTCCTGTTATTTGCAACTGTCCGGCCATTCTCGTCTCACCTCCGGTTACGACAACTGAAACTGAATCTAGCCTACAGAATATTTCAACAGGTGGGATCACTCTGGCGGATAATGGCAAGAACTTCATCATGCATAGGGGCGATAGTTTTCTGCTTAACCTTGGCATGGATACTTTCGATTGGACAGTCGAAATCGACAATCAAAATGTGTTGAGTAGAGTAAAAGGGGTGATGGTAATCCGCGGTGCACAAGGGATTTATCAAGCAATTAGCTTGGGACAAGCCGTGCTTAAAGCAACCGGCAATCCGTTATGCCGGAATTTAGTTCCGGCTTGTGAGATACCTTCAATACTATTCAAGATTATTGTGATCGTTCAATAGCGAACTGCAACCAATACGCATGGGGAATCAAGAACTAATTCTGTACGCTTGATTACCTATTGACATCCATATTCAGGTTTTGCTATTCTGTTTTGACGTCTTCACGCCAAACCGTCAAGACGCTGAGACGAAATGACGCAATTACTCATATGCCTGACATTTGGAAGAATACAATCGAACCGAAGGTGCAAAGAGTCAAACTCACAGCCAGCATTTCATTAGAAGCCTATGATCTCATCTCAGAATTACAACGCAGCCATCGCAGAGAGACGGGGAGAGCCTTATCCCTCTGGAAGATTGTGGATGCCGCCATTCGAGCTTATGCCAAGAAAGATCAACCCTGACGCCAACCTCAAACGACCGAAATTTGCTACCATTGATGATATGCTTGATTTGGCAACCAAGCTTGTGG
>JBAUMB010000240.1:0-10972 GCA_049578465.1 Anaerolineales bacterium | reverse complement strand
GGTTGATGTTGTTGAGCGGCTTAGGCGCTTCCAACTTTTTCTCAATTCCATCCAACGCCGCGGCAAGCATGACGGTGAATGCCAAATACGGATTCGAGGATGGATCGGGGAAGCGCAATTCAGCGCGCACAGCTTTATCGCGGCCTTCAGTGTAGCGCGGGATACGAATCAATGCCGAACGATTCTTCTGTGCCCAACCGATATAGACCGGCGCTTCAAATCCCGGGACGAGACGCTTGTACGAATTAACCGTGGGGGCGACGACTGCGGCTAAGGCGCGTGCGTGGGCAAGCTGTCCAGCGATGAACGAATACGCGGTCTTGGAAAGATGCGCTTCATCGTTCGGATCGAAGAATAGATTCGCTCCGCTCTTTTTATCAAATAGCGATTGATGGCAATGCATGCCCGAACCGTTGACTCCGAAAACAGGCTTGGGCATGAACGAAGCGATCAATCCATATTGCGCGGCAATTGCCTTGACGGTGGATTTCAACGTGAAGACGTTATCGGCGGTCTTGAGCGCGTTCGCAAAACGGAAATCAATTTCGTGCTGACCGGGCGCCACTTCATGATGGCCGACTTCCACTTCGAGTCCCATCGAGTTCAACGCGTCCATTAAAGCGGTGCGAACGGTTGCAGCTTCTTCAAAGGAAGAGAAATGAAAGTAATCGCCGCTATCGTGCATCATCGGATGCACACTGCCTTCATGTCTGCCTTTGAATAAAAAGAATTCCGGTTCGGGACCCACGTTATAAACCCAGCCGCGCTCATCCAATTTTGCGAGAAGCCGCTTCAAGGTTCCACGCGGATCGCCTTCAAAGGGTTTTTCATCCGCGCCGAGAATATCGGTGAAGACGCGCGCCCGGCGCAGTTCAATCGGTGTCCACGGCAACACCGCATAAGAATCCGGATCGAGCCGCATAAGCATGTCACTGCCCTGAATATGCGCGAAGCCCTCCACGGACGATCCGTCGAACCACACACCATCCTCGAGCGCGCCCTCCAAATTTTCCACCGGCATGTCCACGCTCTTGATGGCTCCCGTTACATCTGAAAATTGCAACGAGATGAACTTGACTTTATCTTCCTTCACACGTGCGAGTAATTCTTTTGTATCCATTTCCTTTTTCCTTTTGATTGATGAATGAGAACAGATGTTGATACTCGATTCTTAAACCCTGACCGCTTCCTCAGCCTCCTTTTCCGAATCCATTTTTGAATTTGGTCTTTGTCCGCTATTAATAAAAACTACAGACCCAATGATAATGACTGCCGCTAAAAGAGTACGCAGCGTCAATGGTTCGCTTGCTAACCAGCTTCCAAGAAGCACTGCCACCACCGGATTGACATACGCATAAGTGGAAACCAACGAGATGGGAGCGTTTTGCAACAACCAGCCGTACGATACGAATCCAACTAACGAACCGATCAAAATCAAAAAAGTTAGACCCAGCCACGAGCGCATCGAAACCGCTGCAAAGTGGAATCCGTTTAACTCGCCGCTTCCCGCGCTGACGATGAATAACGCCACCGCGCCTATCAACATTTCCGCGCCGGTTCCCATCAACGATGACTTTGGCATGTCGGCGTGTTTGCTATAGATCGAACCGAACGCCCAAATAAATGCGGCACAAAGCAAAGCAATGGTTCCGAGTGTATCGAATCGCGTTGCGGATGTTCCGCCAAATTCAGATGGACCGATCAGCAGGAATACGCCGCCGAAGCCAATCAATAAACCAATGATCGCGCGCCAACTGGGTTTAATGCCGCGTGGTCTTAGCGCTTCAAATATTACCAGCCACAATGGGATTGTGCTGACCATCAAAGCCGCGATACCGGACGGCACGCGTTGTTCTGCCCACGAAACCAACCCATTACCGCCGAGCAATAACGCTGTGCCGACAATTGCCGTTGAGATCCATTGTGGTTTTGTCGGCACCCGATCACCAGCCATACGCCGCCAGATGAAAAGAATCGCGCCTGATATCAGAAAGCGCAAGCCCGCCGACAAAAATGGTGGAATCGTTTCAACTGTGAATCGAATCGCGACATAGGTCGATCCCCAAACAATATATAACGCAATCAATGCTACCCAGATTTTTGTTTTCACTTTTCTCCAATGTTATAGCTTTGCGTTCGCGTTGTTTCCCAGCCGAGCAATGCCATTTTGCGCGGCGTGCCATACCGATAATTTCCAAAGCCGCCAATTTTCTGTATGACTCGATGACAGGGGATCAACACGGCAATCGGGTTATGTCCAACCGCTGTGCCGATAGCTCTCATCGCTTTTGGCTGGCCAACTTCAAATGCAATGTGCTCATACGTGGTCACTGCGCCGACCGGGATTGTGAGCAATGCCTCCCAAACTTTGAGTTGAAAGTTGGTTCCGCTCAAATGCAGATGCAGTGATGTCTTCTCGCGCTGACTCAAATCGAAGATGGGCGCAATCAGTGGAGCAGTGGCTCGATGGTCTTCGATCATCTTGGCTTCCTTCCACTCTGAGACTAATGCATCAATCGCGTCACCTTCACTGGCTTGCACAAAGCCGAGATGACAAATCCCGCGTTCGGTCACGCCGATCAGACATTTTCCAAATGGAGTTGGATGAATGCCATAACGGATGGTCAAGCCTGCGCCGCGCGATTTGTATTCGCCGGGCGTAATCGCTTCAGTGGTGATGAAAAGATCGTGAAGGCGTCCCAAACTCGAAAGTCCGATTTGATACGTGGTGTCCAAAAGATTTTCGGAGTGATCGAGCAATTCTTTCGCACCTTCTTTCGTCAGATATTGCAAAAATCTTTTCGGGCTGACACCTGCCCAGCGTGTGAACATGCGTTGAAAATGATATTCGCTCAATCCAATGTTGGCCGCTACTTCATCCAGATTTGGCTGATCTTTATAATGATTTTCAAGGTACTGGATCGCCTGCTCGATACGCAGGTAATCTTCTGAAAGCTGTTTGTAATCCGTGAGAGAGTTGTTCATGGTTGCTCCTTTTGAATGTTGCTCAATTGTAGGAACCTCTCTCTGTTTAGCATACCCGATTCTTGCTAAAAAAAAACAGGCATGCGTGGGCATACCTGTTTAATGAAACTGACATTAAAAAGAAGCCCTTCCATAACTAATCAAGCATACTTTGGATGCTTGATTCACCGCGCCCATCTTGTCTCACACATTGCTACGTGGTTTTCGATGTCGAGCAATAGAGTTTGTTAAAACTCAATGCTCCTTGCGCTTTTTCTGGAAGGGAGAAAGGAGTCTGTGACAGGCTCCAGAGGCATCCGCTGATCGATCCGATTTTTAGACTTTTATTTTTCAAAAAGTCTTTAGCGCGCCCCTCGCGGGACGGAACCTCCACCTCGTGATCTCATCTAATGAGACCCAGCCGCTAATTCTCCATTATTCAATTTTTAACTTGGGCGTGATTTTACACGCGCTGCAGAGAAACCGTCAAGGTGTGAAAAGTGCCCCGCGCATGCCGTGTATTGCGAAGTTTTGAACCTGCTTTCGCAGGCGGGTCCCGACTCAGAAACGCCGCCTTGGCTCAGGCCTATCGCGTTATTTCTAGAGAGACGGGGACCCTTTTAATAGGTGTTGGCTCAAAACCGAGAGTGCAACATCACGAACACAGCAGGGCAAGATTCTTATACCATAATCGCATGAGCGTGGGGAGAGGAAAATTAACCGCGTTGGCATTGCGTTTGTCCAAAATATATGCTAAGCTTAATCTGTTATCGTGCTGACAGCGCACCGTAACGCATTCCAAATTAGATTATTGATAAACATAAAGAGGCGAAGGATGACATCTGTATTTGGGATCGACATTTCTGGATGGGTTGCAAGTCCCGATTGGGGCGCAGTCAGCAATCAGGGCGTGAAGTTCGTTTTCGTCAAGGCATCGGAAAATACTTTTGCCGATGCGAAATTTTCGCAACATTGGCAAGGCTCAAAAAGTGTTGGGATGCTGAGAGGGGCGTATCACTTCTTTCATCCCGAAGCGAATAATTCTGCTCAACAAGCCAATACATTCATTCAAACGGTTGGCGCTGATAAAGGCGAACTGCCTCCTGTTTTGGATCTCGAACAGGTTTATGTAAATGGGAATCCGATTTCAATGCCTTCAGGCGCGGCGATGCTTGCTTTAATAAAACAATGGCTCGATCCGATAGAGAGCGCATTTGGCCGCAAGCCGATGATTTATGCCAGCGCGTTTTTCCTTAATCAACAAGGCGTCAACGCGGCTTGGTTGAACAATTATCCGCTATGGGTTGCTCAATACCCTTATGCGCCCGGCACGAACGAAGAATACACTAGTGCCTCTACGATGCCAACACCGAATTCGGGGATGCCTCAACAACCGGCTGGCTTTCTGCCCTGGACGTTTTGGCAATATTCATCGAAGGGACAATTAACCGGTTTTCCACCATCGCAGCTTTTGGATTTCAATTACTTTAATGGCTCGCTCAATGATCTGACCGCGTTCGCATCCAAAGGCGCGCCGATAGCGGCCCAACCTGTTATGCCTCAGTCAGTACCGCAGCCAGTTCCACCTGCGCCGGTTGCTCCGACTCCGCCTGTTACGCACGTGACGTATACTGTTAAACCCGGTGACACACTTTATGCAATCGCGGTTAAATATGGAACGACAGTCCAGACAATTTCAGCGGCAAATGATATTTCCAATCCCAACCTGATTCAGGTTGGACAAGTATTAATCATATCCTGAAGATAGATAAGGTCCAAGCAAGGAGGTTGTTATGGCAGATGTATTTGGAATCGATATCTCATCCTACGATACAGCGAGCAATTGGAACGCGGTCCGCAATCAGGGCGTGAGATTCGTTTTCGTCAAGGCTTCGGAGAATACATTTGCCGACACCCGCTTTGTTCCAAATTGGCAAGGAGCAAAAGGCGCAAGCATGTATCGCGGTGCCTTCCATTTTTTCCATTCAGAGACGAATAATGCCGCGCAACAGGCGAACACGTTTATCCAAACGGTTGGAACAGATAAAGGCGAATTGCCGCCCATTTTGGATGTGGAACCAGTGCTCGATTCCAACAAAAAAGATATCAGTCCAACCGGAAGCGTTTTGTTGAACCAGATGAAAATTTGGCTGGATGCTGTCGAGTCCGCCTTTGGACGCAAGCCGATGATTTATACCAATAAGTCGTATACTGATTCACATGGTGTGAACGCCTCGTGGCTGATCAACTATCCGTTGTGGGTAGCAGAGTATCCTTACATGCCAGGAACAACGAGTCTGTATTCCGATCCAACGAATGTGCCTGTGCCTGGAGTTATTCCTCATGAGCCTACCGGCTTTCAACCCTGGAGCTTCTGGCAGTATTCCAGTGCCGGCGTGTTGAGCGCCTTTTCCAGCCACATTGATATGGATTACTTCAATGGCTCGCTGGATGCACTGGCTCAATTTGCTGGAACAACTATCAGTCAGCCAACTTCAACAACACAATACATTATGCAGACCGGTGATACGTTATCAGCCATTGCTGCCAAATTCAATATGAGCTTGAGCGATCTTGTGAATCTCAACAATCCGGTTTTGATTCAACCCGGCAAAGCGCTGACTGTTTCCGCGCCGACTCCTCCGCCAACTCAGACATACACGGTCAAAGCGGGCGATACGCTTACCGCGATTGCGCTCAAGTTCGGGACCACGGTCGCGGCTATCGTTGCGGCGAATAATATCGCCAACCCAAACCTGATTAGCGTGGGTCAAGTTTTGGTGATACCTTAAATAAAATGGCGGTCACTTTAGAAGTGACCGCCTTGTTTTTATTACGGATAAACTCTTTTAATCGTCCTCGGAAACGCAATTGCCTCGCGAATGTGTTCGATGCCGCAGATCCATGAAGTGACGCGTTCCACGCCCATCCCAAAACCCGAATGCGGAACCGAACCATATTTCCGCAATTCGAGATACCACTTGAACGCTTCTTCAGGAAGTTTTTGTTCATGAATACGTTTCAACAATAAGTCATGATTGCTGATGCGCTCTGAGCCGCCACAAATTTCTCCATAACCTTCGGGTGCAAGCAAGTCTACTGATTTGCAGACTTCAGCACGGCCGGGCCACGGTTCCATATAAAATGCTTTGACCGCAGTTGGATACCCATAACAAAACACCGGCTTATCGAATTGATTCGTGATTGCGGTTTCGTGTGGTGCGCCGAAGTCAATGCCCCAATCGAATTTGAGAAGCTCCTTCTTTTCTGGATCGGTTTCCTTTTCCCGAAGTTCTGCCAGCATTTTTCCGGCATCATCATAAGAAATCCGCGGAAATGGCGCTTTGATATTTTCAAGCTTGGATAGATCGCGTCCCAATGAAAGCAATTCTGGTTTGCGGTCCCGCAGCACGCGCTGGACAATGTGTGTGATCATCTGCTCTTCGACTTCCATCAAGCCGTCGAGATCGCAGAAAGCTATTTCCGGTTCGAGCATCCAAAACTCGGTCAGATGCCGACGCGTCTTTGATTTTTCGGCGCGGAAGGTTGGACCAAAGCAATAAACTTTTCCAAACGCGAAAATATTCGCTTCGTTATAAAGTTGACCGGTCTGCGCAAGATAAGCTTTGCCCTCATCAAAATATTCGGTCTCGAAAAGAGTCGTTGTGCCTTCCGCTGCGGCCGGAGTCAGAATCGGTGTGTCCATCGCGATGAAGCCGTTGGTATCGAGCCATTCACGCGTCGCCGCCATCACCGTCGAGCGGACGCGCAAGATTGCCCATTGACTCGGCATCCGAATCCACAAGTGACGATTGTCGAGCGCAAAGTCCACACCGTGATCTTTGAGCGACATCGGATAATCTGCATCGGCAGTTTGCACGATCTCGATTTTCTTTACGCCGATTTCATATCCGCCGGGGACGCCGGGCGCGCGCTTATCGGCGCGGACTGGGCCCGTGATAATCACTGCGGATTCTTGTGGCAAGCGCATCATCTGATCGAAAAGTTTTTCGTCGAGATCGCCTTTGAACGCCACGCATTGAACGAAGCCGGTTCCATCGCGCACAAGCAAGAAAACCAGCTTGCCTTTGTCTGTGCGGTTGTAGACCCAGCCTTGAACCGTGACTTCTTGTCCATCATATTTTGAAATTTCATCCACACGAATGATTGACATAATGTTCTCCTACGTTTTTATTCCGCGATCTTGATATGCAATTCCTTCAACTGCTTTGGCTCCACGCTTGACGGCGCATCAGCCATCACATCGCGCGCGCTCGAGTTTTTCGGGAACGCGATGACTTCGCGGATGTTTTGTTCATCAGCTAATAACATCACGAGTCGGTCAATACCCGGAGCAACGCCGCCATGCGGTGGCGCTCCGTATTCAAACGCTTCCAACATATGCCCGAACTTTAATTGAATGTCTTCATCTTTCAAGCCAAGCATCTGGAACATTTTCATTTGAATGTCGCGGCGGTGAATACGGATCGAACCGGACGCCATCTCGTAGCCGTTGCAGACCATATCGTACGCGTCCGATAAAACTTCGCCGGGGTTGGTATCAAACTTTGGCAAGTCTTCCATTTTTGGCATCGTGAACGGATGATGTTCTGCATCCCATTTTTTCTCTTCTTCGTTCCACGAGAAGAATGGGAAATCCACAATCCATGCGAACGCCATCAAATCTTTATCTGCCAGATTAAGTTTATCGCGAAATACCAATCGCAAACCGCCGAGGACTTTATTGACGATTGCCCGTTGATCCGCGGCGAACAGAATCAAATCTCCCGGCTTCGCACCGACTTTTGATTTGATCGCTTCGATTTCTTCAACCTTAACAAATTTCGCCGCTGTTCCTTTCGGACCTTCAGCGGTCACTGCTAAAGTGGCTAAGCCTTTCGCTCCGAATGATTTCGCGACCTCGGTCAACGCGTCCACTTCTTTGCGGGACATATTCGCGCAATCAGGCGCGACGATGCACTTGATCACGCCACCCGCTTCGAGGGCGGATTGAAAGACGCGGAAGTCGCTCTTCGCAAAGATGTCGCTGACATCCATCAATTGCATTCCGAATCGCAAGTCAGGTTTATCGGATCCATATTTTTCGATAGCTTCCGTATAAGATAACATGGGCCACGGCGAAGAAAGGATTCGCTTGTGCGGCGTGACCGCGGGAATCATCGCAGTGTAAAGTCCTTCGACCATTGCCAACACATCGTCGCGTTGAACGAACGACATTTCGATATCGAGTTGCGTGAACTCAGGCTGGCGGTCGCCGCGCTGATCTTCGTCGCGGAAGCAACGTGCAATTTGAAAATAACGATCCATACCAGCTACCATTAACAATTGCTTCAACTGCTGAGGCGATTGAGGCAGGGCGTAGAATTGACCGGGATAGACGCGCGATGGCACAAGATAGTCGCGCGCGCCTTCGGGTGTGGCTTTGAAGAGAATCGGTGTCTCGATTTCGATGAAGCCTTGCTTGTCGAGATAGTCGCGCATGAATTTGACGACGCGATGACGAAGGATAATATTATTTTGCATTCGTTCGCGGCGCAGATCGAGATAGCGATATTTGAGGCGCGTGGCTTCATCGGCTTCATTCGTGTCGCCGTTGTTAACCATGAAAGGCAGAGTCTTCGCGGGATTGAGCACATTGATTTCGCTGGCAATCACCTCGATTTCGCCGGTTGCCATGTTTGGATTTTCCATGCCTTGCGGACGTTTCTGAACTGTGCCAGTGATTTGCAATACCCATTCGAACCGAATATTAGCTACTGTATCAAGCGTCTCTTTTGACAAATTAGGATTGATGGTAATTTGAACAAGTCCATAGCGGTCGCGTAGATCAAGGAAGACCACTCCGCCGTGATCGCGGCGGCGATGCACCCAGCCAGCCAGAATAACTTTCTGACCGATATGGTTTCCTCTCAGTTCCCCGCAAGAATGAGTTTTGTACATAATACGCCTCCAAAAACTATTCTATGCCATTGCGAGCGAAGCGAAGCAATGACATTATATTGACAAAATAAATCGCCCTTCGCATTTGCGTCGGGCGATTGGTTTGACTTGAGTGATTTGTCAGCCAGCAAAACTTCGCCCAACGATTCGAGAATTATCGTCATTATCGTTGTTATTATTGGCGAAGTTGAGGTTGCTCTTCATAGTGGCGGTATTATAGCATAAAGAATCTGAAATAGAGAAGAATTCATTGAAGAATTTTATCACTGGCTTCATCCAGCCTTGCGACTTCTTCTTCGGTCAATTTCCATCCAAGTGCACCGGCGTTCTGTAAAGCCTGTAATGCATTCTTCGCACCGGGAATTGGTAACGCACTTTTGCATATGACCCAATTCAATGCCACTTGTGAGTTTGATTTTCCGCCATGTTCCTGGCCGATCTCATTCATCAGCTTTAGTATCGGTTCGATTTTGTTCAATAGATTTGAATAGCGCGCGCTGCGGCTGCCGGATGGCGGATTTTTTGCAGAGTATTTACCTGTCAGCAAACCCATCTCGAGCGGACTATAAGCGATCAGACGCACGCCAAGTTCTTTGCAGCGTGCCAGCAAACCATTTTTTTCTATTTCGCGATTGAGCAAACTATAGTGAACTTGATTCGACGCAAGTGAAATGCTGTTCCGCTCAAGTGTTGAATAAGCTCGGATCATCTGCGATTGGTTGAAGTTTGACACACCGACTGTCCGCGTCCAACCGCGATTGATACATTCAACCATGCCCTCCATCATGGTTTCAACGCTGAGCAGTGGAGTCGGAAAGTGAATTTGGTAAAGGTCTACGGTCTCAAGTTGGAGACGTTCAAGACTCGCTTTGAGGGCGGCCGGCACAGAATTTCTCGTCAATCGCCACGGCAGTGGGAAGAACTTGGTCGCGACCAAAATAGGTTGATCTGTTTCCTTGAGAAATTTTCCGGCCATTCGTTCGGAACGTCCGGAACCGTAAACTTCAGCCGTGTCTAAGAAGCGAATGCCTTCAGTGATTGATGTGAGAAACGCTTGATGGATATCATCATCGTTATAGCCTTGTCCGTATTGCCAGACAAAGCGATCACCCCATTGCCAGGCTCCTAATCCCATTTCGATGGCGTGCAAAAATCGAGTTTCATTGCTGACCATGTTGTTCAATGTGCCCTCCGTAATATGTTAATGATTGTATCTTAAAATATTGTCCTGTTGTAGCCAGCCTGCATGATTCAGGTTACAATTTGTTTCGCAAATTATCGAACTGATGGGCCGCGAGACCCCTCCCTTTATCCCTTCCCATTTTCAAAGAAAATGGGAAGGGTGACGGAAGGTCAGGTGGGGTGGGTTTGGCGCTCCCTGAGTTCAGAGAGGAAGCTATGGCTTCGAATTCAGATGGAATTTCTGAGTCGTCTGCGGGACTTGCCGCGCGATTAGGATTGACCTTTACAAACATATCTTTGTTGACGCGGGCGTTGACTCATCGCTCTTATCTCAACGAGAATGCGGGTGTGCTCGAAGATAATGAGCGGCTTGAATTTCTGGGTGATGCAGTCTTGGGATTTGTGGTGGGTGCATGGGTCTATCACCATTGCCCGGAAATGCACGAAGGCGATTTAACCAAGGTTCGTTCGGCGCTGGTGCGGAATGAACAGCTTGCCGAATTCGCTCGTCATCTTGACTTTGGGCGGGCGATGCGAATGGGACGCGGTGAGGCCGCTTCAGGCGGACGCAACCGCGACAACTTGCTCGGTTCAACATTTGAAGCGGTGATCGGCGCGCTTTATCTTGATCAAGGAGTGCCAGCCGTCGAAAGATTTATGGAGTCTCTGCTGAGTATCGTTAAAGAACGCATCATTCAGCGAGCGGAGATTTATGATCCGAAGAGTCGTTTGCAGGAATGGGCACAAGCTGAAAAATTGGGAACGCCGCAATATATAACCGTTTCATCGAGCGGACCCGACCATGCCAAGATATATGAAATTGAAGCCCGCATTAAGGGCGCGGCGTATGGACGAGGCAAAGGAC
>JBAUMB010000239.1:0-44563 GCA_049578465.1 Anaerolineales bacterium | reverse complement strand
AATGAAAAATGTTCTTTGTGTGATTACTTTGATGATGTTTATGCTCACCGCTTGCACGAGTGTTTCTCCATCGGCAACTGCAACGTTGATTCCAATTATTGCTCCAGCAGAAACAGCAACTTCTATTCCCAACCCCACAGCCACTGAACAAACAGTCAAGCCAACAAAAACCCCAGAAACCATTTCCCCGTTTGATTTGGAAAGCAAAACTTGCACAGTGGATGATGCGCCGGCTATTTTGGCTGCAGTGCAGGAAAAATTTCATTTCTCTGCCGATACACCAAATGGAAATCTCATAACCAATAATGAAACGTCACCCACATACCAAGGACCGATGGAAGTTGCTTATAAATGCACTCTCACAGGAAAGATGAAAGACCCAAGCGGAAAAGAAGGAGACGTGGATGTTACCGGCCTAACCCTTGTCGTTTTCCACATAAAAGTTGCCGGCCAGGATGCCTTTTTACAATTGATTTATGATGATAGTACTTTGAAAAATGTTCTAAGCGGAAATAAGTTAAAGGCTGGTAGGACTGGAATTTCCGATATTACCCCTACCGCAAACACATTAAAAAATCATCCGCAGATATGTAATCTTGTTTATCTTGAGATGTATAACAATTTAGGTGCTACGCTTGCACAGATTAAACAAGGAACTCCAGTTCCATATGGTATCCAATCAAAAGCTGTCGTAGGTGTATTTTTTAACCCTTAATTTCTTCTTCATAATTTAGCATAATTATTTTTTTAGACCCATAATATTTGACTTCTATATATATGCTTGATACACTACTCCTCAGGCACCTTGAAAATAGGGTTGCTTGAAGCAACGCATAGCTAGATCCTCAAGATTTAATCAACAAGGATTCCTTCCTCTCCCTCAAAAATCTCTCCGAAACTAAGGCTTGCCTCACAAACCTGCAAGTCTGCTTAATTGACGCATCCATTTCTTGCATGTATAATCCTTGCACTTGCTCCCCGCGGCGGGAGCTTTGAAGAGGCAACATGGCTTTACGCGGCAATCTGCGTGACTTTACGATTACTCAACTGCTCAACCTGATCAATCTGGCGCAAAAGACCGGCACGCTGGTCGTGGATGGTCCCGGCGAACAGGCTCACATCTCGTTCCGCGAGGGCAAACTGGCTTATGCCGGCATCGGTTCGGAAGACAACAGCCTGGCGTCCGTGTTGCATAAAGCCAACAAGTTGAACGTCAATCAATATCGCGCCATTGCCGAGCGCGCCGGTCAGATGACCGATAAAGAACTTGGTCTGTTACTGATCAACGCCGGATACGTTTCGCAGGAAGATATTCTTCTCAACCTGCAAAGTTATTTCACTGACGTGATTCGCCGCCTCTTTACTTGGGTGGAAGGCTTCTTCCGTTTCGAGAATGATATGCTCCCGCCTGAAGACCGCATCAATGTGCGGCTTGATCTTGAAAATTTAATTATCGAAGGCTCGCGTCAATTGCGCGAATGGGAAGAACTTCAGGATGAAATTCCCAGCCTCGATATGGCACTCAAATTTACCGAGCGTCCGATGACGAATCTCAATCTCAGCGTCGAAGAATGGCGCGTGGTTAAATACATCGATCCGAAGAACACCATGAAGCAGATCGCTTCGGCGTCGAAGTTGAACGATATGGAAATCCGCCGCATTGTTTATGGGCTGATCCAAGCCGGCCTGGTCGAGATGATGCGGCCGCAAAGCGCGCAGGCCGCGCCGCAAGTCAATCCCAAAATGTTCCCGACGCAAAATAAAGAAGAACAAAAATCGCTCATCAATAAATTGATCGGGCGCATTCAGAAGTTATAATATATGAATGTTGTGAATTATCTTTTTTCTAATTTGGTTTAGAAGGATACATTATTATGCAAACAGTCAAAATGGTGGTCACAGGACCTTTCAGCGCCGGGAAGACTCAGTTCATTCAATCGGTCAGCGAGATTGATGTGGTGGCTACCGAGCGAAAAATTTCCAGCGCTTCGGAGAAATCTGTCAAAGATGCGACCACGGTCGCAATGGACTTTGGCCGCATCACCGTGGATGAAGATTTAGTTCTATATTTGTTCGGAACTCCCGGTCAGAAACGATTCGACTTCATGTGGGAGATTCTCTCGGAAGGCATGTTAGGCTTTATCGTCATGGTCGATTCGACTCGCCCCGAGACTTTCCGTGAAGCTCGTTCCATTTTGGAAACCTTCCGCGCCTATGCGCCCACACCTTTTGTCGTCGCCGCCAACAAGCAGGATATGAAAGATGCTTGGGAATTGGAAGATGTGCGTCATGCTTTGCGGTTGGATACCAAAACAAAACTGCTGCCTTGCGTTGCCACGAATAAGCCGCAGGTCAAGCAGGTTTTATTGGAACTGCTTTACAGTATTCTCGCAGAAATGGAATCCGATAAATAAACGGGTTTGTTTGGTAAAATAGCACCGCTGAGAGTTTGAGTCTCAGCGGTGAGTTTTTTAGAAACCAAATCTCCTCGCGTCGATAAGAGAATCATGTGTCCTCAATAACGACTGATCAGGGAATTGTTCACTACGAAGTTTATGGCAGAGGCAAACCTGTCATCCTCCTGCATGGCTATCAAGGCTCATGGGGATTGTGGCAGGAAACTATGGCATACCTCGGCGCATTTTATCGCACCTATGCTTTGGACTTTTGGGGTTTTGGCGAATCAGGCACCAAGCGCGAAACGTATGCTGTGCAGGATTTTGTCAGCTTGGTCAATCAATTCATGGATCAACTCGGGATTGCGCGCGCGCCGTTGGTAGGCCACAGCATGGGCGGCACTGTAAGTCTTTCAGTAGCCGTTGCATATCCTGACCGCGTTAGCAAAGTGGTAGTGGTTGGTTCCCCCATTGTCGGATCGTCGCTGTTCTTTTTTCCAAAAGTTTTTGGCTATCGTCCATGGGGCTGGCTAACGTATCATAATATCTGGATCTATAAATCCTTTTATCATTTGCTGGCTCCGGTCTATTCCAAAAATCGAGACTGGGCTCAAATGATGGATCGCGACGTTTCGCGCACCACCATGCAAGCTTTCTTTACCAGTATTGGCACACTCCGCAAAACAGATTTGCGCCCAAACCTTAACAAAGTCGAAGTGCCGGTGTTGGCGATGTACGGTGACAAGGATATTGTCGTTAATCCAAATCAATGGCAGCCGCTCCTAGCTGGCGCCCCGCATGTGCGCGTGGAGCGCTTCCACAACGCGGGTCATTTTATTATGTTAGATGAGCCGAACGAATTCAGCCAGAAGCTCAAAGCATTTCTTGACGAGTCGGAACCGACCAGTTTAACTTTATGATCGAATATTTTTATCCTGAAAGGATGGGACGCATCATCCTGCTGGCGATGGAAGAAGTGATTGGCAGGGAAGGCGTTGATTCCGTTCTCGATCTATCTTCTCTCGCTTCGTACGCGGACAAATATCCAGAGGCGCGCTCCGATAAAACATTTCCGTTCAAGGCGGTGACCCAGCTTCAAGAATCGCTGGAGCAGGTTTACGGCCCGCAAGGCGGTCGCGGCACCGCTTTACGGATTGGACGCGCCAGCTTCCAATATGGTTTGCGCGAATATGGTTCCATGCTTGGCATCACCGAAATGGCGTTTCGCCTGCTCCCGCTTTCCACTAAAATTCATACAGGCGCTAAGTTGTTTGCCGATCTATTTAATAATCAGACTGATCAACGTGTTCGGATTGAAGAGGCGGGTAACAAGTTGTTCTGGCACATTGAGCGTTGTCCGCTGTGCTGGGAGCGCAAGGCGACCGAACCGGTTTGCCACTTGGCGGTGGGACTTTTGCAGGAGGCGCTTTATTGGATGAGTGGTGGTAAGATATTCAATGTCGAGGAGATTGCCTGCATTGCCCGCGGTGACCCTGCCTGTACCTTTGTCATTGACCAAACGCCTCTGTCCTAGAGGCCGGATTCTCTAACAAAATTGTAGGGGCGGGAACTTCCCGCCCCTACTATAATTAAAGCAACCATGCTCAAAATTATTCTTCATGCACCGAATGTGATAATGCCGTTCTGTGAACCGGCGCGCGAACTGCGTCTGCAGAATGCGCCGCTTTGGCTGTGGCAGAGAAATTTGCTCGCGCCCTATGTGACCCGTGAACTGGAATTAAAAAAAGGTATGCCCATGCCTCAAGTTCACGAGCCGACTTTGGTTTATCGCGATAATCTGTTCTTTGATGAGCCGTACATTCGAACGTTTTTGGCGGAAGCGAAGAAGAGGAAACGGGCAGTCCGCGCTGCATTTTCCGCGGACGATCCGGCTTTCAAAGAACATGCTTTGCCGCTTTCGACATCGTATACACCGGCCGGAAGTATCTATCTTGCAGACTTGTGGTATTACCCCAATGGTCCTGTGGCAGATGTTGATCCTTTGGTGATTGATTTGCAATCGCGCGAGATCGGCTATTATCACGTTCCAACGTATATGGCGGATCAAAGCGGCGATTTGCTTTTCCATGTTCCGCTGCGATCATTGCTTGCCATTGATTCTTGGGTGCATATTTTCATCGCCGATGTGGTATTCGGTTTGTTCGGACGCGGCGCGCGTTTTGAAAAACGCCTCAATGAAGATTTGGGATTCAAGTTGGGAGTTCTTAGCAAGGCAGTCTACGAAGGACGCCAACTGTTGGAATCTTCCGAATTGGTGCAGGTCGGCAAGAACTGCGTAATAGATCCGCGCGCTGTCATTCATGGACCGACGACCATTGGCGATAATGTCACGGTCAACGCTGGTGCGGTGATCGAGAACTGCATCATCGGAAACAACGTCAATGTTTCACAGGATGTGCAGTTGATGCTTTCGGTCGTGGGAGATGGGACATTCATGCCATTCCGTGCGGCATTGTTCATGACCACGGTTATGGAAAATAGCATGATCGCGCAGAATACCTGTCTGCAAATGTGCGTTATTGGACGCAATACTTTTGTGGGCGCCGGTTCAACTTTCACCGATTACAATCTTATTCCAGCACCTTTAAAAGCTTTGGATGGGAATGGGAAGTTAAGCGTTTCAAACCGACCCGTGATGGGCAGCGCAGTCGGACATAACTGCCGCCTCGGTTCGGGCATGATCGTTTATCCATCGCGTACGATTGAATCGGACGTGGTCTTGGCGGCCTCCAAGGAGCGCCGCGTGATTGACCGCGATGTGCGCTTTGAAGATAGCGACCATCATCATTTAAGGGCGGGTAATTTACATCAAGCTGTATACCATCGCCAGAAAGACAAAGAATTGGAATCATGGTGATGGATAGTTTTGCTTTTATCATCCATCCCATTGACCCGAAGCGCGATGTCAGCCGCAAATTCCCATTGCTTGGAAAAGCCTTGACGGAAAACCAGATCAACTTCTTTTCCACGTTCTTTCCGCCGGTTTATCTTTCTGAAATCGAAGGCATCACCTCGGCCGCCACGGGCAAACAAATCAAAGGCTGGCTTGTGGCTTGTCCTTACACGCCGAAACGCATGATGGAATTGCCCGAGCAAACAGTCTATCGCAAGATCATCCAAACCGGACGGATGGCTGAAGATTTGGGCGCAAAAATTTTAGGCTTGGGCGCATTCACATCAGTCATTGGCGATGCAGGTATTACCATCGCGAATCGACTGGATATTCCAGTTACCACTGGCGACTCATATACCGTTTCCTTGGCAGTTCAGGCAATTCGCGATGCAGCCAAGGTTATGGATATTCCTTTAAGTGAAGCGACAGCGGCTGTTGTCGGCGCGACGGGTGCGATTGGACGCGTCTGCGCGGAACTGTTGGCGGGTGACGTGGAACGCCTGATCCTGATCGCCAGGGATGAGAAAAAACTTGAGGCTTTGCGCGAGGAGCTTGAAGTCGAAGCGCGAGCCGAATTAATCGTCAGCACCGATATGAATCAGCTCGCAGAAGCGCAGTTGATTCTCACGGTGACGAGTGCCATTCATGATATTATTCATCCTGAGCATTTGCAGCCGGGAAGCGTGGTTTGCGATGTGGCCCGGCCCCGCGATGTTTCTGCAATGGTTGCGGCGGCTAGAGATGATATATTAGTGATTGACGGTGGAATGGTAGATGTGCCAGGCCCCGTAAATTTTCATTTCGATTTTGGTTTTCCCGAAGGCAAGGCGTATGCCTGCATGGCTGAAACAATGGCTCTGGCGTTGGAAGGCCGCTTCGAGGATTACACGATTGGCAAGGATATTACATTGGAACGTGTGAACGAGATCACGGCAATTGCTGAAAGACACGGGTTCCGCCTGAGCGGGTTTCGCTCGTTTGAGCGCGAAGTGACGGAGGAACAAATTGAATCTGTGCGCCGCAACGCTCGTCGGGTCAGATCGACTCGCCGTGCACATTCCGCAGAATTACGGCGTGTATGAGGAGGTTCTATGGGAAAGCCTAGACTGTTGGTTGTTGAAGATGATGTAGATATTGCCAACATGCTCAAGATTTATTTCTCCGGCATGGACTTCGAGGTGGATCTTGCTCACCGCGGCGCCGATGCCTTGGAGAAAACAAAGCATGTGCTTCCGCACTTGATCGTGCTCGACATCATGCTGCCGGATATTGACGGCTATGAAGTCTGCCGCAATTTGCGGACGAGCATGCGCACCAGCCACATCCCAGTCATCTTCCTGACGCAGAAAGATGAACGCAGTGACAAACTGCAGGGACTCGAACTCGGCGCGGACGATTACATCACGAAGCCCTTCGATATCGAGGAATTGAAACTGCGCGTGCAAGGTGCTATCCGCAGATCGGAACGCGAGAGTCTTACTGATCCGCGCTCGGGCTTGCCGGCCGGCAGATTAATCGAAGAGCAGTTACGGCGGATCATTCGGGAAAAGAATTGGGCGTTGCTCGATATGCGCGTCAATCACTTTGATCCGTTCAAAGATGTGTATGGATTCGTGGCAGGCGATGACGTGATGCGCTTTGCAGCGATGATCATCGGTGAAGTGGTAGATGAACTGGGCACGAAAAATGATTTCGTCGGTCACGCGGGCGGCGATAACTTTATTGTGATCACGACCAATGAAGCCGCGCCCAATATCAAGAAGCGAGTCAAAGAACGTTTCGCGGCCGAGGTTCAAACCCACTACAACTTTATCGATCGGCAACAAGGTTTCATGCAGGCTCCTAAAGTTGAGGGCGGCATGGAAAAGATGCCATTCATGACGATGTCGGTGGGTGTCGTCTCGCCCAGTCAGCAATCGTTCGCGGATATTCGCGAGATTACTGAACTCGCCGCGGATGCCCGTCGGCAGGATTCTCTAACCACCGCGTAAGAGGTTTCTCTCGAATGTCCGCTGGTATGGATTTGGGCATCGGACTGGTCATCGCCGGACTAGTATTTGGCACACTGGTCTGGGCATTGCTGCGTCTATTCCCCAGTTATGCACCCACCGGACAAATCGAAAACATTCCATTAATTCTTCCTGATGTTAATCAATCCAGCGAAGCTGTCCTTGTAGTTCAGGCAGGCGGACGAGTGGAATTTATCAACCCGCGCGCGCGCGACTGGTTTGGTCTGCGGGAAAATGATGTGGCCGATATCGAGCGCTTGGCGCGCCGCGTGCGTCCGGCGGAAGAGTTTTTGGATGTATGCGCAGTTCCCAGCCAAAAGCGCGTCAATGTAAATGGCAGGCTGGCTGAGCTTACTTCCTATCAAGTGCCCGGCCCTTATCCAAAGATGTTGGTTTCTTTGCGCGGCATGGAATTGACTTCATCGCTCACCACTGAAGCTGTGGATTCATCTTCATCTATTCTGAAAGTTGTTTCTGATTTTGGTCAAGCCATCGCCTCCAGCCTCGACCTCGAAACGGTTCTTCGTTCCATTCTTGAGAATCTCAACCGGCTGATTCCGGCTGATCTATTGGAGATCAAAGTCTGGGATACAGATGCGCAGGCTTTTGTTTCTTATCATTACGAGAACGAATCAAATCGCAAATTAGTCCGCATTTCTCAAAGCCAGTTTGGAAGATTTTCGGAAAGATTGATCCAGGATAGGCAGCTGCTTCTTATAACGGATGTCCGCTCTAATTCCGCGCAGGAAGCGAATGCCGGCTTTAGCGCAATCCAATCTTATGTCGGTGTGCCGTTGATTGGCGGTGGGGAATTGGTCGGTTTGATCGAAGCGGGTCAAATGTCCGGTGCGGCTTTTACTCAGCAAGATGTAAATTTATTGCAGTTGGTTTCGGGGCAGGCGTCGGTTGCCTTGCGGAATTCATTATTGTATGAAGAGGAACAGCGCCGTTCGACCGAATTGGCCGGACTTGCCAATTTAGCACAAGCGGCTGGCTCGATTCAAGACCCGAAGGATTTATTTTCTCAGCTGGTGGATAGTGTTGCGCCGCTCTTCGATGCGGATATTGTTGGCTTTTTGATTTACGACGATAGCAAACATACCTTGGAAGCTCAAGTTCCATTCCGCGGCTTGCCAGTACACATCGTGGAAATTTATCGCGCGTCGATTGCGGCGGGCAGTCCTGCTGAGTCGTTGCTTAATGATCGACAGCCCATCTTAACTATGGTTTCGTCACAGGATGAAAATTGGCGCTTGCTTGGCTTGACGGATATTGCGGTGGCGGCGAGTTTACGCGATTCGGCTTTGATGCCTTTGCAAGTGGGCGGAAGCATGGTGGGTTATTTTCAAGTCTCTCACCATCGCCGCGGACCAATGGCATTTTCGGATTCGGAATTACGTTTGATGAATATTGTTGGCAATCAAGCGGCCGCCATTATTGAGAATGCCATATTGATTCAGCAGAACCGTCTTCGGACCCAACGCTCGGATGTTTTGAGTCGTATGGTCAGCGTAACCGATTCTTCAAGTACGCTGGATGACGTGCTTAAATATTCCGTTCAGGAATTGACGAATCTATTTCAAGCAGAGGCCGGTGCGGTCTTTTTGTCGGATGAAACGCGCGGTCAACTAAAGTTGCATCGCGCCTCAGTTGTGGGATCAGGTTCGGAAGTTCTGAAAGCCTTTGCAGAATTTGAAGCCGAAAATGCCGATTATCATTCCGTCTCGGAGGGCCGGTCTTTTGTTTCTGGTCGTCTAAGTCTGGATCCGCTGGCACTTTCAACTTATCAGCCATTGGCGGAAAAACTTCGCATGGAATCCGTGATGGCGATCCCGCTTTCTATGCGCGGCAAATTGATCGGAGAATTGATTTTAGGCAGCGGCAAAACCGACTTCTTCAATGATTATGATTTACAAGTTGCCTCAACGGCCGCTGGGCAGTTGTCATCAGCGATCGAAAATTTTAGAGCCGGTTCGCAAACTGACCAGGCATTGCACGAGCAATTAGAACAGTTGATAACGATTGCGCGGGTCAGCCGCGAATTAAATGCCTCGCTGGATCTTAATCAACTGCTTGAAATTTTCCGTGATGAAAGTATCCGCTCACTGAACGCAGATTGTGGATCGGTTCTTCTTCTCGATCCCGAAGCGGCGGCAGACAGTCCGCGCATCTTCGAGTCAACCGGCTGCTCAGCGGATATGGACTTATCTCCATTTGAGCGCAGCGCCATTGAAAAGGCGCAACCTTTTCTGGTTTCAGATTTTGATCGCGAAGGATTCTTTCCGCCGCATGCCGGGATACACTCTGCACTCGTCGTTCCGCTCATTCAACAAAAACGATTGATTGGGATTCTCCAACTGCATTCTGAAAAGCCGTCGCACTTTGATGCCAAGGGTTTGGATTTTATGGAGACTCTGGCATTCCAAGCCGCGATTGCATTAAGCAACGCTTGGACATATCAAAGCGAACTTCAGCGTTCTGAAATTTTGCGTCGTCGCGCGGAAACGCTGGTTCAATTGACCAGCGCGAGTTACGCCATCAATCCGGATGTTTCCCTTGAAGAATCTCTAAGGGTTATTGCGCAAGGCATCCATGATTCCACTCCGTTTCAAGTGGTGCTGGTCAGCATCTTTGAGCCGGAGGGTGGATTGTTGAGGCGCGTGGTTGGACTTGGTATTCCTCAAGAAACTTTGAACGAACTGTTGGCGCGCAAACAACCATATTCCGGTCTTCTTCAATTAATGAAGCCTGAATTTAAAATCGGCCGATCGTATTACATCCCGGCCGATCAGACTCCTGTTTTGCCGGCAGAAGTCCATTACGTTTATGCGCCCGAGTATGTGGGTGGAGACCAGCCTAAGCAGAAT
The DNA here is from genome assembly GCA_049578465.1 of Anaerolineales bacterium. Classification (GTDB taxonomy): domain Bacteria; phylum Chloroflexota; class Anaerolineae; order Anaerolineales; family Villigracilaceae; genus Fen-1038. The sequence continues at coordinate 34,377 of JBAUMB010000239.1, read as the reverse complement.
GCCTGGGACCCGGACGATTTTCTGCTCATCCCGTTGGAAGACGCGCAGGGAAATCCCTTAGGTGTGATCAGCCTCGATGAACCGAGCAACGGCTTGCGTCCTGACCGAGCGACCATTGATTCTGTCGAAGTCTTTGCAGCACAAGCGGCACTGATCATTAGCAACGCAAAACGATATAACGATCTTAAGGATCGCATCGATTCGCTTTCGTCGGGCATTCAGCGTCAACAGCGATTGCTTAACGTTACACAAAAAGATTTGCCGATCCTGCTTCGCAAGGATTTGGAACAGACGATTTCATTGCATAACCTGGATCGCCGCGCTCAACGCGTACGCGCCGGTTTGGCGATTACCGAATCTGTCAGCCGACAACTGGATGCATCGTCCGCACTGATGGCATTGGGACGCGAGACTCTGACTCAATTGGCGATGACAACGGCCTTGGTGGCGGAAAATGCTCCCGAAGGTCCGCGCCTGCTTCATGTTCTTGGAAGTATCCCGAGGACCACGAATCCCGAAGCGTTGTTTGGTCAACGAAATCCGTTGCGCGCGGTTCTGCAAAGCGGTGAACCCATTCTGATATCAAATCTGGATGAAAGCAATGAATGGCGCGATGTTCCATTGCTTTCCCAATTACACGCCAAAGGTGCTATTTGCCTGCCAGTGATCGTAGAAAATAAGCCGATTGCGGCGATGCTGGCTCTCAGTGTCGAACCGATGCCGGATTTCACCGAAGAAGACCGACAGGTCTATTATCAAATTTCCAGACAGACCTCTGTCATTCTGCAAAACATTTCCCTGCTCAACGAGACGCGCCGCCGGTTGCAGGAAGTTGATCTGTTGCTTGATTTCAGCCGCCGCCTTAGCGGGATGGATCCGGAAAACATCATACGATCCTTGCTAAATAGTAGCCGTCATGTTTTACCTGCCGCGCACGCTGGTGTTGTATTGATGTTGAACGAACAAAGTAATCTGCTGACGCCTCATGCTGTTTCCGGTTATGCGGATAACAATAGCATGTTGCAGATTTCCTATCGTATTGGTGAGGCGTTGCCGGGCATAATCTTTGCCGACAAAAAAGCGCGGCGTGTGGATGAAATTGACTTCCCGCGCGATTACGCACTATCTTCCGAGAAACTGGGTCTTTATCGTCAAGCGACTGGCGGACGTTTGCCGGTCTCTAGCTTGTTGATCCCGATCCTAGCGAGCAATCAAACGCTGGGTATTCTTATTCTGGATAATTTCAACACGCCATCAGCCTTCAAGCCTGAAGATGAAAACTTGATCTTGTCGCTTTCACAACAAGTGGCGCTTTCGCTCGAAAACGTCCGCTTGGTGCACGCCATGACGGAACGTGCCGGCCAATTGCAAGCCCTCAACGATGTGGCTACTATCATGACGTCCAACCTGCGTTCTGATCAACTCATCGCATCTCTCCTCGATCAGCTTGTCCCGATCTTGCCATTTGATACGGCCACGCTTTGGTTGCGCGAAAAGGAACGTCTGGCAGTTGCCGCCGTGCGCGGGTTTCCCGATATCGAGAAACGTCTTGGCTTAACCGTAGCCGTGACGGATAGTGCCTTGTTCAAGGAAATGATCCAGAGCAGCCAATCCATTTTGGTGCCGGATGTGCGCGAAGACTCGCGCTTCCTGCCTGTGGAAGCTCCACATCTTTCTTGGCTGGGAATCCCGTTGATTTCCAAAGGAGAATTGATCGGTGCCATTGCGTTGGAAAAATGGCAGTCGCATTTCTATACGCGCGAACAAATTCAGCTGGCTTCGACTTTTGCGAGCCAGGCCGCCGCGGCTTTGGACAACGCGAAACTATTTGAAGAAAGTCTGGGCCGCGCAGCGGATTTGGATCAGCGTTCACAGCGTCTGGCATTGCTCAATCGCTTCTCATCCGCCTTGAGCGGTTTGCTGGATGCTGATCAAATTTTGCATCTGACAGCGGAAGAGTTGCGCCGCGCATTGAATGTCAGTCGAACCTCGGCCGTATCCTTTGAGAATCGACGTGCAATTTGGAAGAGCGCATCCCCTGATTCAAATTATAAGCTGCCTCAGGTCCTAGCCGATGCGCCGCTCTTTGACCGATTACGCGAGTCGCTGGGAATCTTTAACACTGAAAATGTCGCAGCTGAACCTGATCTTCAACCCATCATGGATTTAGTTGGCGATGAGACCAGCGCTTTGCTTGTCCTGCCTTTGTCGAGCGGACAAAATCTGCGCGCTTTGATGTTTGCTCATATTGTCGGTGAAGGACGGTTTAACTTAACTGAAATCGAGCTTGCCCGTACGATTACAAACCAAGCCGCGATCGCACTTGAAAATGCGCGCTTGTATCAATCTACTGTGAGAACCGCAGAACGATTCTCGATTCTTAATCGCGCCAGTGCTGGCATTGGTGCCAGCCTTGATCCGGATGAGATTTATGCCGCCATTCATGACGCCGCTGGCCGCTTGATGCCGGCCGAGGTGTTTTTCATCACTCTGCTTGACGAAGAGAAGCAGGAAGTGGAAGGCGTCTACTTGACGGATAAGAATGTCCGTATGCCGAACATGCGCGTGCCTTTGGGCGAAGGATTGAGCAGCCGCGTGATTATGAGCGCTCAGCCACTCAATTTGACCAGTGTCGAACAAGCCGATGAAGTGGGTGCCATCACGCTTGGTGATGGATCTGATGAGACTGTTTCCATTTTGGCGGTTCCTTTGATGCTGGGAACAAAAGCAATTGGCATGCTTTCGGCTCAAAGTTATGAAGCCAATGCATACACAGAGGAAGATCTTCAACTCCTGAGCACGCTCGCGAATCAAGCTGTGGTTGCTATTCAGAATGGACGTCTCTTCGGCGAAACTCAGCGCTTGGCTGAGGAACTCGAACAGCGTGTTATCGAACGTACGGCACAGTTGAAGCGTGAACAACAAAACACCGAAACCCTCCTGCGCATTCTTACGGAAGTTTCATCGAGCCTCGACCTTGACCGCGCGCTCAATCGCACCTTGTCTTTGCTTAATGAAGCTATCGGAGCGGAGCAAGGCACCATCATGCTTTTGCAGCCGGACGATAACCTCCTGCATTATCGCGCCGGTTACGGCTATCTATCTGATCAGGCAGATCAGGGCGGACGCGGCTTTAAGTTAAAAGTGGGCGAAGGGTTGGCGGGCTGGGTTGTCCAAAATCGTGAGGCGGCCCTGATTGATGATTTGCGTTTGGATGAGCGTTGGGTGCAATCCGCTTCCACTTCACGCGAACATCGAAGCTCGATTGTCGCACCGTTGTTGGTAGCGGAAGATGTGATCGGCGTATTGATGGTCTTCCGGCGTGAGGAACATTTCTTCACACCTGAGTCGTTAAACTTGGTCAAAGCCATTGCAAGCCAGGTGGCAGTTGCGATTAACAACGCGCATCTGTATGAATTGATTCGCGATCAAGCCGAACGCCTCGGTTCGATGTTGCGAAAAGAACAAGAAGAAGCCAGCCGCTCTCAAGCTATTCTGGAAGCGGTTGCGGATGGCGTGCTGGTTACTGGCTCCAACAATCGCATCACCTTCCTCAATTCATCCATTCAAAAAATACTTGGGATCAAAGCAGAACATGCGCTTGGCCTGCCGATGGAAGATTTTGGCGGCTTGTTTGGTAAAGCGGCTTCCTCATGGATGGACACTATTCGCGATTGGTCCCAAGCGCCGACTGCTTATCAGTCTGGCGATACCTATGCTGAACAATTGGAATTGGGCGATGGACGTATCGCTTTGATCCATCTTGCGCCGGTCATTTTGCAAAATGATTTTCTCGGCACGGTATCCATATTCCGCGATATTACGCACGAGGTCGAGGTGGACCGCTTGAAGTCCGAGTTTGTTGCGACCGTGAGTCACGAACTGCGTACGCCGATGACGGCCATCAAAGGTTATGTGGATGTGCTGTTGATGGGCGCGGCTGGCGCAGTGAATGAGAATCAATCGCACTTCTTGAATATCGTTAAGAACAACATCGATCGCTTGAACATTTTGGTTAACGATTTACTCGACATCTCACGCATCGAGGCTGGACGCGTCATCTTGACGCCTCAGCCGCTCGACTTAAGGGAAATTGCCGAGGATGTGATCGCCGATGTTTTGCGGCGCTCGCAAGAGGAAGGCAAGCCGATGGCGCTTTCTCTCGATGCTCCGAAAACTTTGCCGCGTGTGATGGGCGATGCGGAACGCATTCGTCAGGTGATGGATAATTTGGTGGACAATGCCTATCATTACACGCCTGAGAATGGAACCATCAAAGTTGGCATTCATGCTTTGGATGGAACTGAAGTTCAAGTGGATGTGGAAGATGATGGCGTGGGCATCGCACCGGTAGATCAGGATCGCGTGTTTGAGCGATTCTATCGCGGCGAGAATCCGCTGGTGCTGGCGACGCCGGGCACCGGTTTGGGATTGCCGATTGTGCGTCAACTGATTGAGATGCATAACGGAAAAATTTGGATGAAGAGCGAAGGGCTTCCGGGTAAGGGAAGCGTCTTCTCGTTCACTTTACCTATTCAGAAGGATAAATGAGGGTCGAATGCCGAAAATTTTAATTGCCGAAGACGAACCTGATATCCGCGACCTGGTTGCGTTCACGTTGCGGTTCGCGGGTTATGAGGTTGTGGCGGCCAACAACGGAGAAGAAGCCGTACAAAAAGCTTCGGTTGAATTCCCGGATTTAATTTTGATGGATGTTCGTATGCCGCGCATGACCGGCTATGATGCCTGCCGAGCCATGAAAGCTAATCCTGAGTTGAAAGATATTCCCGTTGTTTTTCTTTCCGCAAAGGGACAGGAATCCGAAATACAAACCGGACTCGAAGCGGGCGCCGAAGAATATTTGCTCAAGCCGTTTGCGCCCGATCAATTAACGGATCGAGTCAGAGCGATCTTATCAAAATTTGGAAAGTGAATCTTTTTGAGCGCGATCATTCTTGACCAAGCCATTGTGCATTACGAAGCGTTGGGACGCGGCCGTCCCATCGTCTTTCTGCACGGCTGGGTCGGCTCATGGAGATATTGGATTGCCTCGATGCAGGTAGCGTCCACCTCCTACCGCGCCTATGCGCTTGACCTCTTCGGTTATGGCGACACTTCGCATGACGCGAGCCGTTATGCGCTCGATCAACAAGCATCTTTGTTGAGTCGCTTCCTCGATGAAATGGGCATCGGAAAAATCGCCATCGTTGGACACGGCCTCGGCGCGCTGGTCGGATTTTATTTCGCGGCACAACAACCCGGCAGCGTGGATCGCATTATGGCGGTCAATTCTCCGCTCGACTTTGCTTCGGTCAATGCCAAACTGCGCACCTCCACCAGCGCGGACGAGTTGGTGGATTGGCTTTCGAGTCGCACGCCGGAAGCGACGATGGCTCTTTCGGACGCGTCCAAATCGGACCCGCGCGCCATCGCGGCTTCGATGAATAATTTTCAAGCGGACGGTTTGTTTACGCAATTCCGCAACACGGATGTTCCCTGTCTGCTGGTCTATGGACAGAACGATCCATCCATCACCGTTCCGCCAGCAGAGAATAACAACTCGATATCGACTCACATGCATCAGATCAATTTGGAAGGTTCGGGCCACTTTCCGATGCTGGATGAAACTGCCAAATTCAATCGTTTGTTGATTGATTTTCTGGCGCTTGATTCGGGCCTCAGCCCAAGTGAATTGGAATTAAAGGAGGAATGGAAGCGCCGCGTGCGATAAAGAAAGGGATTGCAAGGTTGGGAGGCGGGAACAGATGTTGCATTACATGTGGAGATATTTCATCAATTCATAGACCAGCATCGCGGGCCAAACGATGCCCTTGAAAATTCCCAACACACCGAGCCAAAACGTGGCGGCATGGGTGAGATAATAACCCCACGCGCCTATTAAGCCGAATCCATACACAGCCCCTGAAGCGCCGTTACGATAAATCACTTTTGGCTTGCGAATTCCCTGTGCGTTCGAATTTGGTTCCGTGGTCATTTTATTCTCCTTTTGTATTATCATTTGCTATTGCGATATACGTGATTTGATCAACACAGGTTTCGCGAGCGGTCTATTAAGATTATCGAATTTCTATGATCTAATGGAAGTTAATCAACCATGAAAAATTTATCGTCTCAATTATTTCAAACAGCTTTAAAAGGAGTGCATCATGAAGCAGAATCGAGTTAAGCTCGGAGAAAAGGTAAACCTCTCAAAATGGGATCCGAACGATATTGGGGATTTTAAAGGTGGCAAAGAAAAAGGATTAGCCGAAGTCGCGAAGTTGGATAAAGAACTGGATGCGCTCCAGGAACTGTTATATGCCGAACACAAACATAAGGTGCTGATCGTATTGCAAGCGATGGATACCGGCGGAAAAGATGGCACGATCCGTCACGTTTTCGACGGCGTCAATCCGCAGGGCGTGCGCGTGGCGAAGTTCGACGTTCCAACTCAGGAGGAATTGGATCACGATTATCTTTGGCGCGTCCATAAAGCGATGCCGGAGAACGGAGAGATGGTAATCTTTAACCGCAGTCATTACGAAGATGTGCTGGTTGTGCGCGTCCATAATTTAGTGCCGCCCGAGGAATGGGAAAAGCGCTTTGATCAAATTAATCAGTTCGAGCATTACCTGGCGGATAACGGAACCATGATCTTGAAATTCTTTCTTCATATCGACCAAGACGAACAGAAGAAAAGACTGCAAGCGCGCCTCGATGATCCCGCCAAGCACTGGAAGTTCCGCTTGGGAGATTTGGCAGAGCGAAAATTGTGGCCCGAATATATGCAAGCCTACGAGGATGTATTAGGCAAGACCAGCACGGAATATGCTCCGTGGTACATTGTGCCCGCCAATCGAAAATGGTTTCGCGATCTCGCTGTTTCGTCAGTGCTGGTGGATTCTCTTAAACACTTGAAAATGAAATTCCCTGAATCTGTAGAAAATTTAGATGGTGTAGTCGTTGAATAATGTGATCGGATTCGCGCGGTAGAACTATTGCAATTTGTTAAGAAAAAATAACAAGAGGTGATTAACATGAAAAATCTATCCGATAAATCATTTCAAACACGCGCGGTTCATGCGGGCGAGCGCGTCCCTCCTGCCGATTACACGCCTGTCACCACGCCCATCTGGCCCAGCGTCGGATATCTGTACGAAAGCATGGACGATCTGGACGCGGTCTTTGCGGGCACCAAGCGTGGTCAGGTTTATTTGCGCTATTCCAACCCAACCACAGACGCCTTCGAAACTGCCATTGCAAATTTGGAGATGGCGGAAGCCGCGCAGGCATATGGCTCCGGCATGGCGGCGATCCACGCATCCTTGCTTGTCGCCGGCGTGAAGGCCGGCACTTCGGTTGTTGCCGCGCTGGATGTTTACGGCGCGACCTTTTCGTTGTTGAGATCTTTGTTCAAAAGTCTCGATGTCAATATCCGCATGGTGAACGTCACCGATCACGCGGAAGTCGAAGCGGCTCTCAAAGAAACCGGCGCGGTTGCGCTTTATGTTGAATCCATTTCCAACCCACTGCTGAAGGTAGCTGATATTCCAATCTTGGCAGAACTTGCGCATCGTTATGGCGCATCCTTATTGGTGGATAATACTTTCGCTTCGCCTTATTTGGTCAATCCTCTCAGTCATGGTGCGGATTTCTCGATTCACAGCGCCACGAAATATTTATCAGGTCATGGCGATGTCTTGGCAGGCGTGGTCGCGACCTCCAAAGAAAATAAAAGCAAACTTTATGAGTTGAACAAGCTTGTTGGCGGCGTGCTCGGTCCATTCGAAGCCTGGCTGGCTCTGCGCGGCTTGAAGACTTTGCCTCTGCGGATGAAACAACAATGTCAGAATGCTCAACAAGTTGCTGAATGGCTCGCGAAACATCCGCGCGTTAAGAAAGTTAATTATCCCGGCCTTTCGGATCATCCGCAACACGCCTTGGCAAAGAGTCTATTTGAAGATAAAGGCTACGGCGGCGTGCTTTCGTTTGAAATATCCGGCGCTGATAAAGCTCAAATCTTTCGCTTCATGGAATCACTGACGATTTGTCTGCCTGCCACCACGCTCGGCGACGTGTATTCACTGGTTCTTCATCCCGCGACTTCTTCGCATCGTAGTCTGACTGCGGAAGAACGCGCCCGCGTCGGGATTCCCGATGGGTTGGTGCGTTTATCGGTGGGAATTGAATCAGCTGAGGATATTTTATCGGATTTGGAATCCGCATTGGCGAAGTAAGAACGCTGCATTTCATCCGATAACTGGAAGCGGAATATCAGCGGTTCAATGATATAATCAAGCTACATATTCCGGGATCGACGGGCTCAGGCGCCAGTCCTTTTATAGGGCTGGTGCTTTTTATTTTCGATTCGATCGTTGAAGAAGGAGGTAGTCATGGGTTTCCATGAAGGTGATACAGTGATGCACTGGACTTACGGGCTTGGAAAGGTGATCCGGTTGGAGGAGAGGGTTTTATCCGGCAAGAAAGAACTATACTATGCAGTCCAGATTGGCGATATGACCGTTTGGGTTCCAGCGGACGATAAACTGGGGACTCGTCTACGGCCGCCGACGTCAAAAGCTGATTTCAAGAAATTGATGAATATTCTATCCAAGCCGGGCGAGCCGCTCCCGGATGACCGCCACGAGCGAAAGACTCTACTGACGGAATTGCTGAAGAACGGCCAGGCCGAGTCGCTCTGCCATGTGATTCGCAACCTGTCCACTTACCGTCACGTCCGTTCGTTGAATGACAACGATCAGGCGCTCTTAGCACGAACACAAGATGCGTTGATTGGGGAGTGGGGCTTTTCTCTATCTGTTACACCGACCGAAGCTGAATTCCAATTACACCGTTTGCTGACAGATGCCTAAGGTTGACATTTTAAAACTTTAGAGTATATTTGTTCTGTACAATTTATAGAACGGGGAGCCTATGGAAGAATAGGCTGAGAGGAGCGTCAAACGCTCGACCCGCATTACCTGATCTGGTTAATACCAGCGGAGGGAGCTCGATTTAATTTCAACCATCCTCCGCTGAGGATGGTTTTTTGTTGATATGACTCGCACAATTATCTTTGCCAACGGCGAATTGACCAATATAGAAAAGGCCCGCGCGCTTCTCAAAGCCGATGATTACATCATTTGTGCGGACGGCGGTACGCGTCATGCGCTTGCGCTTGGATTGAAACCAAATCTTATAGTTGGCGACCTCGACTCGGTAACGGATGCAGAATTGCAAAAAGCGAACGCAAAGGTTGTGCAATATCCGCGTGATAAAAACAAGACTGATTTGGAATTGGCTTTAAATCATGCGCTGGAAAAGAAACCAAATTCGCTGCTTATCGTCGCCGCGCTGGGGAATCGCCTCGATCAGACTCTGGGAAATATTTCTCTGCTTTCCAATCCGCGACTCGCGACTCTTAATTGTCGACTCGATGATGGAGTGGAGGAAGTTTTCTTTTGCCGCGATCAATCTAAAGTCGAGGGAAGAAGCGGAGATATCATTTCATTGATTCCGTGGAATGGCGCGGTCAAAGGAATCAGCACGAACGGACTTCGCTGGCCGCTGAATAACGAAACTCTATATCCCGATAAAACGCGCGGCGTTAGCAACGAAATGTTGGATGCCTTTGCTGAAATCCGTATTGAAGCTGGATTGCTTCTCATCATACATCGTCGTTTGTAGAAAGGAAAACTATGAAACGCTTTTCGATTCTCTTGCTCGTCTCGATGCTCGTATTGGTTTCGTGTGCGCCCAAGCCATCCGGGCCGCAATCTCTCACCGTGATGACGCATGATTCGTTCGCGGTCAGCGATAATGTGATTCAAGCGTTTGAACAAGCCAATAATGTAAAAGTTACTTTTGTCAAAGGCGGCGATGCGGGCGAAATGCTCAACAAAGCCATTCTCTCCAAAGATGCGCCGCTGGCGGATGTGCTTTATGGCGTGGATAACACTTTGCTCTCCGAAGCTCTCGATGCAGATATTTATCAGCCGTATGCTTCGCCTGCGCTGAAAAATATTCCTGCTGAATTTCAACTCGACTCATCGGACCGCGCTTTGCCTGTGGATCACGGGTATGTTTGCGTGGTTTATGATAAAGCGTATTTCAGCGCACACAATCTTTCCGCGCCGCAAAGCCTCGAGGACTTGATCAAGCCTGAATATAAAGGGCTGCTCGTGATGGAGAATCCGGCTACCTCGTCTCCGGGTCTCGACTTTTTGTTTGCCACCATTAAACATTTTGGCGACCCGAGCTATCTTGGTTATTGGAAACAATTGCGTGCCAATGGTCTGGTCGTTGTGGATGGATGGGAGACGGCTTATTACACCAACTTCAGCGGCTCTTCCGGTCAGGGCGCGCAGGCGCTGGTGGTTTCTTATGCGACTGATCCGGCTTATGATGTGATGTCGGCTTCGACGCCGATTCCGGATGCGCCGGTCGCGGCCGTGGTCGGACCCGATACCTGCTTCCATCAAATTGAATTTGTCGGCATCCTCAAAGGGACTCAGCATCTTGCCCTCGCTCAAAAATTTGTTGACTTTATGTTGAGCGCATCGTTCCAATCCGATGTGCCCGGGCAGATGGCAGTCTATCCGGTCGCGCTGAATATTCCTCTACCGGATGCTTTCATAAAGTTTGCCCCGATTCCATCTCAACCCGCCTCGTTGAGTTCGGATGAGATGGACAAGAATCGCGATGCGTGGATCCAGGCTTGGACGAACGCGGTATTGCATTAAACAGTATTATTGTAGGGGCACAATAACGCCCTGCGCTCTTTCAGGGTATTGCGCCCCTACAAATAAATGAAATCAATTTTTTCTCGCCGAATCTTGCTTTGGTTTGCGCCGCTGACTTTTCTCGGCGTATTATTCTTTTATCCGTTTTTTCGAATTCTTTCTTTCGGTTTAAGTTTTGAGACTCTCAAAGCAGAGAATCTTCAACTCGCTTTTCACGTTTTAATTTTTACTTTTTATCAGGCTTCTTTATCAACCCTGCTCACGTTGCTGATCGGCTTGCCGTCGGCGTATCTCTTTGCCCGTTTTGATTTTCATGGCAAATCGCTTTTACGCGCGCTGACCACGGTTCCGTTCATGCTGCCGACGGTGGTCGTCGCGGCGGGATTCAACGCGTTGCTTGGTCCGCGCGGCTGGATTAATCTCACGTTCATGCATCTATTTTCGTTGAGCAATCCGCCGATTCAATTCGTCGGCACGTTGGGCGCGATTTTGCTGGCTCACATTTTTTACAACACCACGATTGTGATTCGCATTGTTAGCAACGCACTTTCCGGACTCGATATAAAATTGGAACAAGCTGCACGTTCCCTCGGCGCGAATGAACGCCGCGTCTGGTGGAATGTGACATTGCCCTTGCTGCGTCCTTCGATCTTAGCCGCGTCTCTGCTTGTCTTTTTATTTGACTTCACCAGCTTTGGTGTCATCCTTTTGCTTGGCGGTCCGACCTTTGCCACGCTCGAAGTGGAGATTTATATTCAGGCATTGCAAATGTTAAACCTTCCGGTAGCCGCGTTGCTTGCGTTTATTCAATTGCTTTGCACATTGGCGTTCTCAATAATTTATACACATCTCTCGACTCACATAACAGTTCAATCTGCACCGCGCTCGACTAATCAGCATAAAGCGAATACGATCGAAGAAAAAGTTTTTGTCTTTGCATTTTGTGTTTTGCTCTTCGCGTTTTTTATATTGCCAATGCTTGCTCTTCCTCTTCGTTCTGTTACTCGCCTCGCACCTGACCGCGGCCAACAAACGCAGGTCCATTATGGCTTGACGACGGATTATTATACGGAGTTATTCATCAATCGCCGAGACTCGCTTTTCTACGTCCCGCCGATTAAAGCCGCATTGAATTCATTGGGTTATGCAGGTGCAACCGTGATCCTTTCTTTATTGCTTGGCTTTCCCGCCGCGTCTGCGCTTGCTAAGCCGGGACGCCTCGAAAAGATTCTCGATCCCATTTTGATTCTCCCGCTTGGTGCCTCCGCGGTGACGCTCGCTTTGGGATTCATCATTGCCTTCGGCCGCTTATTGATTTCGCCATGGATAGTTCCATTAGCACATACCTTGGTTGCGTTACCATTTGTGATTCGCGCGTTACAGCCCGCCATCGCATCCATCCCTGACCGCTTGCGTCAAGCCGCAACGACTTTAGGCGCCTCGCCATTCCGCGTCTGGCAAAATGTGGATTGGCCTATTCTCAGTCGGGCCACATTGAGCGCGGCTACCTTCGCATTTACCATTTCGCTTGGTGAGTTCGGCGCGACTCTCCTGTTGGCGCGTCCCGATTATCCGACCATTCCCATTGCGATTTATAATTTTCTATCTCAACCCGGCGATTTAAATTATGGTCAAGCCATGGCGATGGCGACTCTTTTGATGGCGCTTACAACGGCTGGCATACTACTCATTGAAAAACAACGTCTGCCCGGCATGGGAGAATTTTGATGCTCGAAGTACGCGGCATTGATAAATCGTACGAAGCTCAGCCGCTTCTCCAGAGCATTTCATTTATTGTTGGGGTTGGCGAGACAATTTGTTTGTTGGGTTCATCCGGTAGCGGCAAATCAACTTTACTGCGGATGATTGCCGGACTTGAATCCCCTGACGCCGGACAAATTCTATGGGATGGAAATGATCTTGCATCCACGCCGCCTCATCTTCGGGACTTCGGGTTGGTCTTTCAAGACTATGCACTTTTTCCTCATCTGAATGTTGTCGATAACGTTGCCTTTGGTTTGAAAATGAAGAACTGGAAAAACGATGAGATAAAAGCGCGCCTCAATGAAGTTCTGGAATTGGTCAATCTGCGCGGTTTTGAGCATCGCAACGTGATCGAGCTATCCGGTGGCGAACAGCAGCGCGTGGCGTTGGCACGTGCATTGGCGCCGGGTCCGCGTCTGCTAATGTTCGATGAGCCGCTCGGTGCGTTGGACCGCGCTTTGCGCGAAGATTTGCTAAACGAATTGCGCAGCATCCTTCATCGAACTCAAATCCCGGCCATTTATGTGACTCACGATCAGGATGAGGCATTTACCATTGCGGACCGCGTTTTGCTTTTGCATGACGGACAAATTGTCCAGGAAGGAACTCCGGCGGAGGTTTGGTCGAAGCCAAATTCGGTTTGGGTGGCTCAGTTTCTTGGATTAGGAAATATAATTGAAGGGAAAATAATTAATGGAAAAAAAGTCGAAACGAAGGTTGGAAATTTATCCATGCCATGCAGACACCAGCATCAAGTTGGAGAAAAGGTTCATTTGTTGGCGCGCCCGCTTGAAGTAGAGAATAAGGCGAATCAAATTCACGGACGCGTCACAGATGTAGTCTTTCAGCAAGATCGATTCAAAGTTACACTTGAGAATGGTTTATATTTTTATTTGAAGAACGAACCAAAGATTGGGCAAATGCTTGAAATCAAAATCAAGTTGGAATGTTTGCGATGAAAGAATCTATTAAAGTCTTAAAGAAAAATCTAAAAGACGAAATCACGTGGCAATATGATGGGCGGGTGTTGCGCCGCGAACCGAATGTGGTTGTGTTGGAAGCGTTCTTCAATCGCCCGGATATGCCGTTCATAAATGTGATTTTTAAAGAGAACGATCGTTTTATTGAAACGTTTTACACCGACCGTTGGTATAACATCTTTGAGATTTATGACCGCGATGATGGCAAGCTCAAGGGGTGGTATTGTAATGTGGGCAAGCCCGCGGTGTTGACTGATGATGCGGTATCGTATATTGATCTTGCGCTGGACTTGTGGATCTCAGCCGATGGAAGACAAAGCGTGCTCGACGAAGATGAGTTTGCCGATTTATCACTGAGCGATTCAGAACGAGAGAAAGCATTGAATGCACTTGCCGAACTCCAGCGATTATTTAGAAAACAATAGCCTCCGATTTTTCGGAGGCTATTGTTTTTATATCAATTGCAAAATGGCGCCGGTGCCTTGTTGTAGGAGTCTGTCTCCGTTATTCCAGAACCACCATCCGCCAGCTACAGCAGCGCAACAGCAGCACAAAACAACAATCACAACGATGACAATAATCAGGGTCGTATTGTTTTTATTCGTTGGCGTCGGTGTCGGTGTGGGACCGGGGTTGAAATTCATGGGTTGATTTTGATCGTTCATTTGTGCCTCCAGAGAATTTGATTTCCGCACTTAGGCGGTTTCCTTTTTACTCGTTCGACGCGCCCACCACCATATTATAAACACAATAGCAATGATCATCAAAACGGCGATGGCAATCGGAACGAGGATGGACAAAAGAGATACAACGGTTGAGGTTACATCTTCTGCGATGCTGACCGGAACGTTTCCTACCCCGCCAGTCGTGGCTGTGACGATGGGGCGGACGGCCGCGGATTTGACCACATGCACGCTGCCAGCAATTAGCAATCCGCAAGCCAGCGCGATGATCGGATTGATATTTACGACCTTTGTGCTTGCCGCGAATACAATTGCTCCCGCCACGGGACGCACAAAAGTTTGGATCAAATCATTGATGTGGTTCGCAATCGGAATTTTATCCGCCAGCATTTCGATGATGAGCAGAATCCCGATCAGAATCAAAATATACGGATTGGCAAGCGCATCATATGGCGCGTTGAGTTTAACAAGATTGGTGTAATGTGCGATCACGCCGATGACCAAAAGCGGGATGTACGCATTCAAGCCTGCGCTGGCTGAAAGTCCAAACGCTGAAAAGATTCCAAGCAATACATCCATTGGAATTTCTTATCCCGTCAACCCAGGGAAGCCAGTCCAAGTGTGAGTGAGGTTGAATCGGAACAGGTCAATGCCGACGATGAGGATGAAAGCCAAGGTCAAGCCCGCGACGGCGGGAAGCCATAATTGTCGAAGATGATCGAAAGCATTATCCTGTTTCATGATCATCACCCATGCAATGCTGAAAACCATCGCTAATAAAGCGACGACTCCCAGCGTGCTGAGGATGGCAATGAAATATAAAATCGGATCGATATTGCTCAATGCGCCAAAGTCGAACAGAAGCACGATGCCCACTAAAAGTCCGAATTGAGGCCATTCGAGGGCGGGCTTATCTTCAGGCACGCGCCAGATCGTCTGGTTATACATCGGATACAAAACGCTGGCAATCGCAATTCCCATCCCGCTTCCGGTAAAGACTCGCTCCACATTCGTAGTAACGTAAAGATTAGGAATTTTATCGAAAAGACCGCCGCTGCCATAGGATTGTTTGAGCAGTGCGAGATAGGAATTGCTTCCGTCTATTGCAAAAGCGAGGAAGAAAAGAATCAGCACGGCGATGATGCCGCGATTGGGAAGTTTGCTTTTCTTGCGGCTGATGAATCCCTGAAGAATCAATGCGATGGCGGCGGCGTTGAATTCGCCGGTGCAACGCGCGCACAACGGAAATTGAATGCCATCCACAAAGAGCGAGTGAGATGAAAGCCGATGGCAGACAGCATAAGCGATCGCATCTAGTTTTCCCATCAATCCGGGCGGCGCGATATAAATCCATGCACCTAACGCGATGAAGGCTGCGATCGGGACAAGCCAATTCGTTAAAGTTGGTAATTGGGAGGAAGGCTTTGCTTCTAACATAGAGTGATTATATGGGGATTGTCTGCGAAAAGCAAGAAAGATTATGGATTGGAGTATGATAGGAACGAACAGCCTTTTTGTTTAGGAGAAACTTTCTATGAAACGAATTGGGATATTGACGGGCGGCGGCGATGCTCCCGGTTTGAATGCTGTGATTCGTGCGGCAGTGAAAACAGCCATCTTGCAATATGGATGCGAAGTCTATGGCGTGCTGGATGGTTATGATGGATTTATAAAAGATGGTGGAATTGTTCCTTTGGGATTGAAAGAGGTAAGCGGAATTTTGCCGCGCGGCGGAACTATCCTCGGCGCGGCAAATCGCGGAAATCCGTTTGCTCGGAAGATCATAAAAGATGGTAAAGAAGTTACGGTTGATAAATCGGATGAATTGATCAATGCAATGAAGCAATCTGGTTTGGATGCATTGCTGGTGCTCGGCGGCGATGGCACGTTGCGTATTGCGCACGAGCTTTATCTAAAAGGAATCCCTGTGATCGGTGTTCCCAAAACAATTGATAACGATATCGGCGGAACCGAAGTGACCTTTGGCTTCGATACCGCTCTGAATATTGCAACCGAAGCGATTGACCGTCTTCATACTACCGCTGAAGCGCATCATCGCGTCATGGTGCTTGAATTGATGGGACGTGAAGCTGGCTTCATTGCGTTGCATTCTGGAATATCGGGCGGGGCGGATGTGATTTTGATTCCTGAAATCCCATTTAAATTTGAATCGGTTCTTTCAAAGATTCGTCAGCGTATTGAGCGCGGAAGTTTGTTCAGCATCCTTGCGGTTTCAGAGGGAGCGGAGCCGCTCGGCGGAACACAAGTCTTCTCGCGCAGCGGCGACGAAATCTATGTGCCGCGTTTGGGCGGGATCGGTCACGCAGTCGGAGAGTACATTGAAAAACAGGGATTTGAAACGCGCGTGACGGTCCTTGGTCATTTACAGCGCGGCGGTACACCCACTTCGTTTGACCGATGGTTAGCGACACGTTACGGCGCGGCCGCCGTCAGACTCGCGGCGCGCGGCGGCTTTGACCGCATGGTTGCCTTGCGCTCCGGTCAGATCACCGATGTGACTCTTGAAGAAGCCCTGGCTGTCCCTCGCCGAGTTGATCTTAATGAAGATGCTGTGATCACCGCGCGCGGTATTGGAATTTCGTTTGGAGATGAGTAAAGCAGGATGCCATCGTATCAGATGGTAACCGCGCCAGCAAATTCTTTAGCTACTCGGTCATTTCAGTTATAATAGAATTAGATTGAATCAAGGTCTTTACCAAAATTTTGTAGCTATATCACTTTTGCTCGATCATTGTTTGCGGAAAATTATTGATCTTGAAAATTAAAAACAGGATCAAACATGACCCAGGTTGAAAGCAAGGAACAGGCTTGGAAGAAGTTTATTGAGACCCAAGCTCTTCAGGCTGATATTCCATCCTTCATTGCAAATTCGTGGCAACGAAGCTGGGGACGCGTGAATTTTCCTCAGGGCCTGAAAATTCCTCGTTTAAATTCAGAACATTTTATTGCCGCACAAATCGCGAGTTTTGACCTGATCTCCATTGCCCGGCCAATTATGGAAGACGCGTATCAGTACGTCGAGGATTCCAATACGGTCATTGTGCTGGTCAATGGAGCAGGTTATGTTCTCGAATTGTTGGGCGATCATGAAATGCTGGACAAACTTAGACTCCTTGGCATTGAGCAAGGCTCGTACGTGGCCGAAGAACGAATAGGCACAAACGCATTGGGACTTGCATTAATCGAACAGATGCCGGTCTGTGTGATTGGGGCGGAACATTATTGTCGAGAACTTCATGATTTGGCTGGTGCCGCTGCTCCGATTTTTGATTTAACCGGGCGTTCTCTCGGCGCTGTCGGCGTGTTTGTGTCAGCCGATAATTATCATCTTCATTCATTAGGTTTGGTGACTGCAATGGCGCGAGCCGTTGAAGGGCAGAGACAATCTGATAATCTACTGGCCGAGCAGAACGGTCAATTAGCCGAGTTGAATACTATCCTTTCCTCTATTGCCGATGGCATTATCGTATGGAATGCGGATCAGAAATTGATTCACATCAATGCCGCAGCGAGTAAAATTTTAGGACAGCCGCCTCAATCCTTAACACGAGCTCGGGTGGATCAATTATTTTCCACTGCTCCCTCGCTAGCCGAAGCGGTCAAAGAGCTAAAGGCTTTAAGAGACGTCGAAGCTAGTATAGCTTTGGAGAACAATACAGTTAACTGTATTGTCAGCCTGCAATTTGTTTTCAATAAGAAGAACGAGTTGCAATGGGGGATTTTGATCCTACGACCTGAAAAAGATGTGCGTAAGCTTGTCCAAAATCAAGTGGGCGCCAATGCCACTTTGACCTTGGATGATATTCCTGGCGAATCGGTTCAAATGCAACGCGTATACAGCTTTGTCCGTTCGACGGCAAATGCAAAAGCCAGCATTCTCATTCGAGGTGAAGGAGGAACCGGAAAAAACGCGCTTGCAAGTGCTATTCACAATGCCGGCCATCGCCGCGAAGGTCCGTTCGTGATTTTTCCGTGTTCATCCATTCCAAATGAACTTGTTATTAATGAGCTTTTGGGATATGACGAAAATATGGGCGGTATCCGATCGGGCAGTCGCCCTAGTAAGTTTGAGTTAGCTCAAGGAGGAACTCTCTATTTTCAAGATGTAGATGATTTACCTTTGGAAGCGCAGGCGATCCTTTTGAATGTGCTTGAGTTGGAAATTGTTCAGCGTATGGGAAGTCAGCGCCCAATTGAAGTAGACGTCCGGGTAATTGCATCTTCAACCACCAATATAGAAAGATTGATTAGTCAAGGAAGTTTTCGGGCGGATTTGTATTATTGTTTGAGTGCATTTGCGGTCACTATTCCGCCCTTGCGCGAACGCCACAACGATATCCCTTTGATCGCGGATCGCGTAATTAAGCGTCTTTCGCGCCAGCTTGGGCATCGACTGAGACTGGGCGAGGGGGTGAATGAGATGCTAAAACGATATCCCTGGCCAGGTAACATTCGTGAAATCGAAGCGATTCTAGGGCGGGCGGCTATCCAAGTGGGTGCTAAGGGAGTGATTGAAATAGCGCATCTTCCAAATTCACTTCGTTTCGCAAATCATCTTCCAGCGGGCGAGCAGACTATTCCGGCGATCCAATCTCTGGATGAAGTAGAACGCGAAACCATTTTGCAGACTGCACAATTTTGTCGAGGCAATGTAACGCAGATGGCGCTTGCATTGGGTGTTAGTCGAACCACCTTATGGCGGAGATTAAAGGTTTTTCAGATCACACCGCAGGATTATCGCTAAACAAAGTTCTTCATCCTGAACCCCGTATGACGGATTTGCGAAGGCTTAATTGACCCGCTAATTTATAAATTGCTGTTTCTTAAGCCCGTTGTTCTATATTGAAACACCACGTTGCTAAGAATTGTTTCACCTTGAAACAAAACTCTATTACTTTATGGACAAATTGAAAATATAACCTTAGAATATCCGAGTGAATAAGAGTTTAGATTCTGGAGATTAGTCCGGTGAAACCTTATGGCTTAACTGTCGATCATTCTTCTTGCAATTGGGTTGTTAATTTTTGCGTTAATTATTTATTGAGAGTTAGTCGCCAAAAGATCAATGTTGATTTTTTGGCGACTTTTTATCAGCCATCTTCCTATTCCCGTTTTTGTGCGGAAAGGAATTCAAGATATTTGGAGGTGAAATAAAAAGTGTGTTTGTTTAGCGCGGCAAGTGTTCTTACAAAAGTTTATAGGGCAATTGATGTAAATACTGTAGGTTTCTGCTATCAAAATCGATGTCCTAAATTGTGAGGTTTTGGCTTCGGACGCTAAACAAGTACGACAAAATAATACAGGATTCCTTCGCTTCGGATTTTCCATTTTCTACACAAAACAAACTACACAAGGAGATTGTAAAATGCTAGGACAACTGATTGGTGAGGTCTTTGGGACCTTCATCTTGATTCTGTTGGGCGATGGAGTTGTTGCGAACGTGGGCTTAGCTCCTCGCCTTGGTGCTGGGGCTTACAACTGGAACACCATCACCATTGGATGGGCGTTCGCAGTAATCGTGGCCGTTTATGTTTCCGCTGGTGTTTCTGGCGCTCACTTGAATCCTGCCGTAACATTTGCTTTGGCACTCAAGCGTGATTTCCCGTGGTCGAAGGTGGTTCCTTACATGCTGGCGCAGATCGTGGGAGCGTTCCTCGGCGCCTTGGGCGTTTTCTTGGTCTATCAAGGTGGCTTGCAAGCTGCTGGGATGCCGAATGTTTGGTGCACCGGCCCAGGCTCGGTATTTGGTCAAGCCTTCTGGGGTACGGCCCAGGCGGCAGGCGTGGCCTCCACTGGTGGATATACTTTCCTAAATGCTTTCATTGCTGAAATCTTCGGCACCGCAGTTCTCCTCTGGGGTATTCTTGCCAGCGGAGATGCCAAGAACACAGGTTTGATGCACAACCTTGGCCCATTCCTGGTTGGTGGTACGGTGTTGGCTGTAGGTCTCTCCCTCGGTGGCCCCAGTGGATATGCCATCAATCCTGCCCGTGATCTCGGCCCACGCCTCTTTGGTACTTTAGCGGGCACGACGGGCTTATGGTCGAATGGGTATTGGTGGATTCCGATCGTGGCGCCGCTGATTGGTGGAGCTATTGGCATCTACTTCTATGATTGGTTTGTGACTGGCCTTCTTCCCAAGAAGTAAACCGGTAATCTGGTCAAGTGAGCAATAGGAGATGGTCCAATGAAAAAATTAATTAATAAGCCCGAAGATGTTGTTCGCGAGGAATTAGAGGGCATTGCCCTGGCCCATCCTGATCTTGTCAAGGTTCATTATAGCCCGGACTTTATCACGCGTGCCGATGGCCCTATTAAAGGGAAAGTTGCGGTCATCTCCGGCGGTGGTTCAGGACACGAACCGATGCATGGAGGTTTCGTGGGCATGGGCATGTTGGATGGTGCTTGCCCAGGTGCAGTGTTCACATCGCCCACTCCCGATCAAATGCTGGAAGCGACCAAGGCTGTGAACGGTGGCAAGGGAGTTTTGCATATTGTCAAGAACTATACCGGTGATATCATGAACTTTGATATGGCCGCAGATCTCGCCCGTCCGGAAGGCATCGAGATCGAAAGCGTTGTGACAGATGATGATGTAGCTGTCAAAGATAGCCTTTACACGGCTGGCCGACGCGGCGTAGGCGTCACTGTCCTAGCCGAAAAGTTATGTGGCGCAGCCGCGGAACAACGCCGCTCCCTCAAGGAAGTAGCTGACGTCTGCCGGAAGGCAAAGAGTCTCGGCCGTTCAATGGGTATGGCGCTGACTTCCTGCACTGTGCCTCATGCTGGCAAGCCAACCTTTGATCTTCCCGAAGATCAGATGGAAATCGGTATCGGTATTCATGGCGAGCCGGGCCGCACCCGCATGGCGCTCAAGAGCGCGAACGAAATCACCGAAATGCTCATGGAGCCGATTATCAGCGACATCCCATACAAAGCCGGAGATGATGTATTATTGTTCGTCAACGGCATGGGCGGGACGCCTCTGATCGAACTCTACATTGTGTATCGCAAGGCGCACGAGATTGCTACCAAGCACGGCTTGAAGGTTGTGCGCAATTTGGTTGGATCATACATTACCAGCCTTGAAATGGCTGGTACCTCCATCACAATGTTGAAGATGGATGCCGATATGATCAAGCTTTGGGACGCGCCGGTAAAGACTGCTGGTCTGCGCTGGGGTATCTAGTTTAAAGAATCAAAAGTCAGGGCATGGAAACTTGCCCTGACTATCATGTCAACGGAGTGAAATATGCCAATTTATCGCGACGATGTTCTAGGATGGGTCAAAGCGGTTGCCCAAATGATTTCCGAAAACAGCGTTTACCTGACAGAGCTTGATTCAGCTATCGGAGACGCTGATCACGGCGCCAACATGGATCGCGGCTTCAAAGCTGTGATCAAAAAAATGCCCGAGATCAGCGACAAAGATATTGGCACCATTTTCAAAACAGTTGGCATGACCTTAATTTCCACGGTTGGCGGCGCGGGTGGTCCGCTTTATGGAACCCTGTTTCTCCAGGCAGGCTTGAAGACCACCGGTAAAATGGAGTTGTCTTTGGCGGACTGGACAGAAGCTGTTGATGCAGCTTTGAGTGGGATTATTATGCGGGGCAAGGCTGAATTGGGAGATAAAACGATGGTGGATGCCCTGACGCCTGCTGTGAACGCTCTCAAACAGGCTCTCCAAGATAATCTGCCTATTCATGAAGCGCTAGAGGCATCGGCAGAGGCAGCGAAGAAAGGAATGGAGGGCACGATCCCCCTGGTTGCGCGTAAAGGACGTGCCAGTTATTTGGGTGAGCGCAGTGCCGGGCATCAAGACCCCGGTGCAACATCCTCCTACATGATGTTGAAAGTCGCTGCGGATACATGGAAAGATGCAAGTTGAAGTTGGCGGCCTGGCCTCTTTGCCAGACATTCAACTGACCAATAAAAGAAACAGGTCAGTCAAAACATAAATTTCTATCCTAAATGGAGGTCCAAATGGCTAAATATTCAGCCGCAGTTGATCAAGGGACAACTAGTACTCGCTTTATGATCTTCGATCATGAAGGCAAGGTAGTTGGTATTGATCAAAAAGAACATGAGCAAATTTACCCCAAGCCGGGTTGGGTCGAGCATGATGCGATGGAAATCTGGGGTGCCTGTCAGGCGGTGATTGCGGGTGCATTGGCGAAAACCGGTGTCTCTCCGAAGGATATTGCCGCTGTGGGCGTAACCAATCAGCGCGAGACGGCCGTAGTTTGGGATAAGGCCACTGGGAAACCAGTCTATAATGCGATTGTTTGGCAGGATACTCGTACTGATACCATCTGCAACGAACTTGCCAAAGACGGTGGTCAGGATCGTTTCCGAACCAAAGTTGGTCTTCCTTTGGCAACATATTTCTCTGGTCCCAAAATTAAGTGGATTTTGGAAAATGTGCCAGGTGTGAAAGCTAAAGCCGAGAAGGGCGAAGTGCTTTTCGGTAATATTGACAGTTGGGTTATCTGGAATTTGACGGGTGGCCCCAAGGGCGGCGTGCACGTCACAGACGTATCCAATGCCTCCCGCACCATGTTGATGAATCTCAAGACTCTTGATTGGGATCCGGATATGCTCAAAGTAATGGGCGTTCCGCGCGCCATGTTGCCCTCCATCAAGGCTTCATCCGAAGTCTATGGCAAAGCCGTCGGCGCCCTAGAAGGCATCCCGGTGGCTGGCGATTTGGGTGACCAGCAAGCCGCACTCTTTGGCCAGACCTGCTTCAGCGCTGGCGAAGCCAAGAACACCTACGGCACCGGTTGCTTTATGTTGCTTAATACCGGCACCAAACCCGTACAGTCCAAGAATGGTTTGCTGACAACGCTGGGATATAAGATTGGCACTCAAGATGCGGTATATTGCCTTGAGGGCTCCATCGCCATCACTGGTGCGCTGGTTCAGTGGTTGCGCGACAACCTCGGCATGATACAAAAATCGTCCGATATTGAAGCGCTTGCTAAGACCGTCGAAGATAACGGTGGCATCTATTTCGTCCCCGCTTTCTCCGGTTTGTTCGCTCCGTATTGGAAGAGCGATGCCCGCGGCGCAATCGTGGGTATGACCCGCTACGTCAATAAGGGACACATCGCTCGCGCAGCGCTCGAAGCGACTGCCTTCCAAACCCGCGAAGTTCTGGATGCCATGAACAAGGATTCAGGCGTTGACCTGACCGCCTTGAAAGTGGATGGCGGCATGGTGTATGATGAACTGCTGATGCAGTTCCAGTCCGATGTCTTGGGTGTGCCCGTGATTCGCCCGAAAGTGGCGGAGACGACCGCTCTTGGCGCAGCTTACGCCGCTGGTTTGGCTGTGGGATTCTGGAAGAATGTGGAAGACCTACGCACCAATTGGGCCAAGGACAAGGAATGGAAACCTATGATGAAGGCTGACCTGCGCGATAAGCAATATAAAGGTTGGAAGAAGGCTGTTACCCGAACCTTCGAATGGGTTGATTAGAACGTACGATTCAATAAAAGGAGGGGTGGTTTTCCACCCCTCCTTCCTTAATCAAAATCTCTGCCGGAGAATATTGTGACCAAAGCCCAAAAAGAAAACACCGTAAAAAAGTCAGATCCTTTTTCCCAACCATGGATTTCCATGCGTCGCGCATTAATCGTTATTACCCTCACTAGCATCGGCATGGCTGTGCTTACCGCTTGGGAAGTTATCCCGGTAAAAGGCTGGATCGAGGGAATTTTGTGGGGTTTGCTTTTTGGCGTCTTAATCTGGATTATTTTCTTCGGGATGATTTATTTCAACCGTTTCATACGGCGTTAACGCGGCAGGTTCAATGGCTGTTCTAGCTTCTGCATCTCCCGTCAATTTGAATGAGTGGGAATTTCGTTGGGCACCTTATGATTTGCCCACCTATCAACTTGTTCTTAATCAGCTCTTATCAAATGATATTATTCTAGAAATCGGCACGGGCGATTTACGCCTTGCGCGTCAAATGGCCGTGCTCACTCGAAAAGTGTATGCGATCGAAATCAATCCATTTATCTTGACGGAAGGACTCGGCTCATTCGCCCCTTTGCCTGGAAACTTGATTCCAATCTGTGCTGACGCTCGAATATTTAGCTTTCCCCGCGGCATCACTAGCGGAGTCCTGCTCATGCGGCATTGCACACACTTTCGATTCTACGCCGAAAAACTGCGTGATTGCGGCTGCCGCAGATTAATCACCAATGCGCGCTGGGGAATGAATGTAGAAGTTGTGGATTTGCAATCGGCGCGCATTCCTTTTGAGAAAGTGAAGCTTGGCTGGTATGCTTGTTGGTGCGGCGCGGTCGGCTTCAAACCGGGTGCCCCTGAGCAGATATCAATTGAAACACAAGTTAATATTCATGAAGTTATTGATTGTCCAAATTGTAAACGGGACAATTTCTTGATTTCAAAATTTAATATGGAGTTGAGTGTATGAGCAAACCAATTGCATTGATTGTTGGGGCAGGATTTACGGGCGTGGCAACTGCACACGATCTGGCACTGCGCGGCTTCGATGTAACGGTCATCGAGCGCGGCGACATTTGTAACGGCACTTCAGGCCGTACGCATGGATTACTTCATTGCGGCGGTCGCTATTGCGTCAAAGATCAGGAGTCAGCCATTGAGTGCATTGATGAGAACCTCATCTTACGGAAAATAGTTCCGCAGGCCATCGAGCCGAATGGCGGACTGTTCATCGCCATTGACGAAGGCGACCTGCAATATGGAGAAGCGTTCGTTGCAGGCTGTGAGGCGTGTCATATTCCTTTTGAAGAACTCACACCGCAGAAAGCTTTACAGCTTGAACCCAACATCAACCCTCACGTGTTGGCGGCTTTTCTGATTCCAGACGGAACCTTTGATCCGCTGCGTTTGGCGCTCTCTTTTGCGGCCTCAGCGAAAGCAAATGGCGCAAAGTTTAAAATATATACCGAGGCCAAAAGCCTCTTAATGGATGGCAAGGGAACTGTGGTTGGAGTCAAGGTACTTGATCGTGCTTCCAATAAAACAGTCGAGCTACATGCCGATATCGTCGTCAATGCAACGGGCGCGTGGGCTGGAGAAATTACAGAGATGGCGGGAGCCAGTGTTCCGATCCAGCCGACGCCGGGCGTGATGGTGGTCTATGATCAACGCTTTGTGCAGCGGCCCATTAATCGTCTCAACAAACCTGGTGATGGCGACATCGTTTTACCACAACGCCGTATGGTTGTAGTTGGTACAACTTCATTTGAAGTTGATAATCTAGATTATGTGCCGGTAATCGAAGAGCAGGTAAAGCTAATGCTCGAACGTGGGGCAGAATTGGTTCCGGGTATCCGGAATGCGAAAGTGCGCGGCAAGTATGTTGCGACGCGTCCGCTGATCAGCGCTGGCGGCGCGGGCCGCAATGCAGCGCGTACTTTTCAGTGCTTCGATCACAAAGAAAGGGACAATGTTGAAGGCTTGGTAACTATCACCGGCGGCAAGGCAACCACCTTACGGGCAATGGCTGCGAAGACCGCAGATGTAGTTTGCGGAAAGCTTGGCGTTCACGCCGCTTGCGCCACAAAAGATACGCCGCTGCTTTCTTATCGACAATATTACACAACACCCAACTAAGGAACAGCTATGATCGAAAAATGGAATATCACCCTTAAAGTACATCGTCAAAAGCAAGGTGAAACGCCTCACTTCGACGAATTCAAAATGGAAGTGGATCCCCATGAATACGTGTTGGACGCGGTTGAACGCGTTTGGGCCTTCAAGGATCGCACCGTTTGTTTCCGTCACGCTTGTCATCATTCCACCTGCGGCGCGTGTGGAATGCGTGTCAATGATGTGGAAAAGCTGACTTGTATCACCTATATCCGAGATGTCGCGCAGAATGGTGGCACGATCAAAGTAGAACCATTACGCAACTTCCCCGTGATCAGCGATCTGGTTGTGGATATGGGATCGCTCT
The DNA here is from genome assembly GCA_049578465.1 of Anaerolineales bacterium. Taxonomy (GTDB): domain Bacteria; phylum Chloroflexota; class Anaerolineae; order Anaerolineales; family Villigracilaceae; genus Fen-1038. The sequence goes on along the minus strand of JBAUMB010000239.1, from coordinate 8,231 downwards.
ACAGCCGCTTGGAATCAGTTGGGGCGCGCTCCGTTCTTCCCGTGCCCGAGGCGGAGATTGAGAATCCTCCTTCTCATTGGTCAGCGGACGATATGCAATACATTCGCTTGGCTGATTGTATCGAATGCGGACTTTGCATCAGTGCTTGTCCAGCCCAAGCCACTAACAGCGACTATCTTGGCCCTGCCGTCTTAGCCGGAGCTCAAGCGAACGGCTTGAAACGCAACCCGGAACTACTTAAATTAGTGGATACTGAGGACGGAGTCTGGCGCTGTCACAGCGTGTTTGAATGTACCGCGGTCTGCCCGTCAAATGTTGACCCCGCGCGGCGCATCATGGATTTACGCACACAAATCATCAAAGAACGCGTCGGCGGTTTATTTCGCAAGGCGTGATCGGGAGATTAATATGGATACTCAAAGCAACAAACCTTCTCCTTCCAAATTCTTGACTTGGTTTAATCCCGTTGGACGCGATACGGGCGGCTGGGCTTTCATCTTAAATCGCATCACGGCACTGGGACTCACCTTTTATCTTTTCTTGCATTTGGTGATTCTCGGTCAACTTGCCAAGGGCCCGCAAGGTTATAACAGTTTTATCGAATTGATGAGCAGCCCGATCTGGATTACTGGCGAACTCTTGGTGGTAGCAGCAGCTTTCCTACATGGACTCAATGGAATTCGAATCATCCTGACCACCTTTGGTGTTAGTGTGACCCGCCAGAAACAACTCTTTTACGGGTTGATGGTGATTGCACTTATCGCCATTCTGATTTTTGGGTTCCATATGTTTAGCGCCTAGAAAGCGAGTAAAAGATGTCAACCAATACTCAAAGTGTTTCAACACCTCGGTCGGGAGAAGGTACTTGGCTGTGGCTATTAAAGATCTTGACCGGAATTCTTCTCGTTGTCCTACTTTTCATTCATCTGTTGGTCAACCATTTTCTTAGTCAGCATGGGTTGATGACCTATGCGGATATAGTTGCGTACTATCAAAATCCGATCATCCCGATTATGGAAATTTGCTTGCTGGCTTCAGTTGTGTTTCATTCCCTCACAGGCTTGCGCGGCATTATTCTGGATTTAAAACCAGCGCTCAGTCTTTTGAAGATTATTGATGTGGTCTTAGTGACCATCGGCGTTGTGACCGTTGTATATGGAATCTGGCTTGTGTCAGTGATTGCATCGAGGGGCTAAGAGAATTTTATGGTTGGACTGGTGATCGTTTCGCACAGCCGCGAACTGGCGAATGCGTTAGCGAATCTGGTGAAGCAAGTTTCATCTTCGGATATCCCCATTGCGATTGCGGCCGGCATAGGAGAGGACCGTAAAGAATTTGGCACGGACGCGGTTGAAATCAGCGAAGCAATTCAATCTGTGTTTTCGTCAAGCGGCGTGCTAGTAATGATGGATTTGGGCAGCGCGGTTTTAAGCGCAAAATTGGCGCTTGATTTTCTGCCACTAGAAAAAAAATCTCAAGTTCGTTTTTGTTCGGCTCCACTGGTGGAGGGTACGATCGCGGCAGGAGTGCAAATTGGTTTAGGAAGTGATATTGACACGGTCTGTCGCGAAGCTGAAGGCGGCTTGCTCTCCAAACAAGAACAAATTAATGAAACGCCTCAAGCCCAACCTGCAGATGTTGTCCCTGCCTCTGATGAAACTGCTCGACAACTTGTGCTCACTTTGCATAATTTACATGGCCTGCATGCTCGACCCGCGGCGCGCTTTGTGCAAACCGCCTCGCGTTTCCAAGCGGATATTCGCGTCACAAATCTGACCAATGGCAAGGGTCCAGCTTCAGCGCGCAGCTTGAATGCAATTGCGATTCTCGGTGCGGTAGAAAATCATCAAATTCGGATAAGCGCCGCTGGCCCCGAAGCGGACGCCGCGCTGCTAGCGCTGAAAAAACTGATGGATGAGAACTTCGGCGAATCGACCGCGGCCGAAGCGGCTTTAATTTCTGAGAAAGTTTCCCAATCTGAAGTTAGCCTTGCAGAAGCCGGAAGTTTTCGCGCGGTTGCAACTTCAGAAGGCATCGCGCTTGGACCGTTGTATCGTTATCAGGCGCAGCCTCCTCCTATTTCAACCGAGCCAGCTCAAAATCTGGAAGCGGAAGCGCAAAAACTTGAGCGCGCTTTGGATATAGTTAGGAGCAACATCCATCAGCAATCCAAACAATTGAAAATGACCGTGGGTGAATCAGAAGCCGCCATCTTCGATGCTCATTTGTTGATACTTCAAGATCCTGATCTGCTAGCCCATGCACACCAAAATATTTTTGGTCGTCATCAGAATGCAGAAATGGCTTGGCATGAAGCGGCTAAACGTGTGGCTGATTCCTATCGAGAGTTGGAAGATGTCTATCTTAAACAGCGCGCCGCGGATGTGGAAGATGTTGAAAGTCAGGTGCTCTTTGCGCTGGGGGGAAAAAATGCGGCGGCACCAATGATCTTCAAAGACCCAGTGATTCTTTTCGCGCAAGATCTTACTCCTACTGAAACATCTCAGCTCGACATGAACGCCGTGTTGGGAATAATGACCGTAGGCGGCGGGCCGACCTCGCACAGCGCTATCCTAGCGCGCGCATTGGGCGTCCCGGCAGTTTCGTCGGTTAGTCAAGAGTTCGGACGCGCACCGCTAGGTTCGCTGGTTGCATTGGACGGCTTCAATGGAACCGTGTGGTTAAATCCATCTGAGCAAATTCAAGCTGAGATCAAAACACGCCGCGAGCAATGGATTGCATCCCGCAAAAAATTAATGGAAGATAGCCGTGCGCCAGCCTTCACGCGCGATGGACACCGCGTGGAGGTTTTTGCCAACGTGGGCAACCTTCAGGATTCGCGCAGTGCAGTTAAAAATGGAGCCGAAGGCATTGGCCTGTTGCGGACAGAGTTCCTGTTCCTGACGCGCGAAACACCTCCAAATGAGGCTGAACAATTGAATGCCCTGTTACAAATTGGCGAAGCGATGGGCAATTGTCCTGTGACTGTCCGCACGCTGGATGTGGGCGGGGATAAAGAAGTGCCATACATTAAACTTCCGCCGGAGTCGAATCCATTTTTGGGCGTGCGCGCAATTCGTATGAGTTTGCGTAATCCGGATTTATTCCTCCAACAATTGCGGGCCATCTTGCGTGCGGCGGCTGATCATCATTTCCGCATTATGTTCCCAATGATCGCCAACGTGGATGAAGTCCGTCAGGCGCGTCAATGGCTTGAGAAGGCTCATCAACAACTCGTGGATGAGAAACTATCTCATGCGTGGCCGATTGAAACCGGCATCATGGTTGAAATCCCATCGGCGGCACTTCTCAGCCGAAAGTTGGTACGCGAGGTGGATTTCTTTAGCATCGGAACCAACGATTTGACGCAATACACGCTCGCTGCTGAACGCGGCAATCCTTTGCTTGCTGATCTCGCGGATGCGTTTCATCCCGCGGTCTTGCGCTTGATCAGTGAAGTAGTTCAGGCCGCTCATGCGGAAAGTAAGTGGGTGGGAGTGTGTGGCGAATTGGGTGGCGACCCGCTGGCGGCGCCGGTGCTGATCGGTTTGGGTGTGGATGAATTGAGTTTGAATGCTAGCGGCATCCCGCGTACGAAGTCGATTGTGCGAATGGTGGATCTGTCAAGGGCGCGCAAGTTAGCAGGTGAAGTATTACAATCTGAAAGCGCCGCGGAAGCGCGCAAGCTTGCCGGATCATTTTTGGAAGGATAAAGAGATGCAATTACAAGGAAAAAAGGTTGTCACGTTTTTGGCTGAAGGTGTGGAAGACTTGGAATATTATGTTCCGCTGATGCGTTTGCAAGAAGAAGGCGCACAAGTTTTGAGCGCAGGGCTAGACCTGAAACTGGTGCGCGGCAAAAATGGACTCATAATCACGCCGGATACCACGATTGAGTCGCTCAAGGCGGATGAGTTGTTTGCCCTCATCATCCCTGGCGGATGGGCGCCTGATAAACTCCGCCGTTATCCCGTTGTGACCGACCTAGTCCGCAGGATGGATGAATTAGGGAAGCCACTAGGTATCATATGCCACGGTGGACTGGTTGCTATATCGGCAGGGATCGTAAAGGGACATCGCGTTACAGGGTCGCTAGGCATTAAGGATGACCTGATCAACGCTGGCGGGACTTGGGTGAATGAGCCTGCTTTTCGGGACGGCAATCAGGTCTGGGGGCGGATCGTGGCGGATATTCCTGATTTTTGCCGGGAGCTGGTCGCAGTCTTAGTCGAATACGCGGCGAAGAAATAACAACGCGAATTTCGTTTGCAATACTTGGTCATGCACTTGCTATGGGATGCCTGAAAATTCTAATTGGGAAATTGCGAAAAGGGACTTGCACCCTTGCCCTCTTGCATGCTTAAAAGAAAATTACTATTTCCAAATAACCTTATCACTGGCATAAAGATCGTGGTTGACTTTGACCGCGTAAAGATTAATATATTTCTTGGACGAAAATACTCGGATGTAAAAAATGCAAGACCAATATTGTTCTATTAGCAATCACGTGCTCATCCAACCGATCGAACAAAAGAGCAAGATACCCTCCCATTTGTTATTTATAAAAATAGCAACGGAGAAGCCATAGATGAGACCAACCGATGAGTGCTAATCAAACTTTGAATGGACCAATGAGATTCTGGAGAACCGCGATTCAATTCTTCCAAAGAGGAAGCTTAAGCAAAACGGTTGTGCCCTGGCCTTCCTGACTTTGGAAATTGATTTGACCGTCGAAGTGTTTCACGAGCTCGCTAATTATGCTCAAGCCTAGACCCGTTCCCGGGATATGGCTTTCGTAAGCATTCTTCGCCCGAAAGAACTCCTCGCCTAAATGGGCCAGATCTTCCTGCGGGATTCCAATGCCGGTATCAGTCACAGTCAGTTTACAATAACCTTCCTGTTCACCTGCCTCCACTCGTATTGAGCCACCCGCTGGCGTATATTTAATTGCATTCCCCATCAGGTTGCTGAGAATCGTTTCCACGCCGTCCTCAGTTGCTCGAACTGTAAGGCATAAGTCGGGAGGGCAATAGTTCAGCTCGATCTGCTTGTCTGCCATCTCCTGCGCGAAACGTTCAACCAATCGCTCAAGCACGCTATTTATTTTCACTGCCTGTAGCGGCTTTTCGGCACTTATCGATTTGCCGGCAGCTAGTGTTAGCAGATCATTGATCAGCGCCAATAAATCGTTCAATCTGATTTCCACGCGTTTTAGAAGTTCGGTCTGCTTTTCGTTAAGCTCGCCAGCCAGTCCTCGCAGAAGGGTTCGTATTAGGCTCTGAGTTGCGCCCACCGGTGACCGCAGTTCATGTGCGACGATGTTTACAAAAGTTGATTTAAACTCTGATAATTTTTCGGCTTGTTCCTTGGCTTCCGCTAACGCCGTTGCCCGACGTTCAACGGACTCCAGCCGCTTCGTTTCCAGCGAAAGATGCCGCTTCTGCAAGCCCTGTTCAACGGTCATTAAGAGCATCTGTGCTGTGAATGGCTTCGAGATAAAATCATAGGCACCCCTCTTGATGGCATCTACAGCCAATTCCACAGTAGCATACCCTGTAATCAATACAGGAATTGCTTCCGGATCCTGTTCAAGAATTGGCTCCAATAGATCGATTCCCTGTCCATCTGGCATCATTACATCTAATAGAATGAGGTCGAACTTTTCCTCGCGGATTTTTTGTAAACCTTCTTGGAAGCTGGCCGCGGTCCCCATTGCATATCCGATGGGTTGCAAAACCCGGCAGCAACCTTTGCGAACGCCTTCCTCGTCATCGATGATCAAGATCTTGCCTTTGATGTCCATAGTTTCCTTCAATCTACGTAATCAAATCATCTCTGTTCGCCGATCGATCTACTTGTCCATCTGGTAAATGGACAGGTAGAGTAATGATCACGGTGGCGCCGTCTCCAAGCTTGCTCTCCACGTTGATCTGACCACGATGCATCTTGACAATACCGTATACGATGGCAAGCCCTAGCCCAGTTCCCTTGCCGGCGGGCTTGGTTGTGAAAAATGGCGTGAATAATTTATCCAGATTCTCTGGTGCGATGCCCGAACCGCTATCGGTCACGCGAACTTCCACCAAATCCTTGCTGACTATATGAGTGGAAACTGTGACGGTTCCCGGACCTTCGATCGCATCCGCCGAGTTGTTAATCAAGTTAATGAAAACCTGCTGCAACTGAGCGGGATCTGCTTGAATGAGGGGCAGTTGCGAATCGAAACGGCACCTGAGTTCGAGGCGCTCCAAGCTTGGCTGATTTCGAAGCTTATCAACTACATCCTGTAACAAGGCGTTCAAATTGGTGTCTTGTGCCATCACTTCCTGCTGGCGTGCGAAGTTCAGCAAATCGGCCACGATGATTTTGCAGCGGTACGCTTCGTTGATAATCATCTTTAAATCTTCACGGCGCGGATCATCCTCTTGCGCATCCCTGTACATTACATCCGAGTATAGCATGATCGTTCCAAGGGGGTTGTTTAGCTCGTGTGCCACACCTGCTGCAAGCTGGCCCATCGAAGCTAACTTGTCTTTGTGTATTAATGCCCGCTGGGTTTCGCTCAACGTTTCAACCATACTATTGAATGAACGGCCAAGCATTGCAATTTCACCTCTTCCGTACGGCTGGACGCGCACATTCAGTTCGCCTTTTGCAAGATGGTGGTTGGCATCTACCAGTTCAATTAACGGCTGGGTGATCAACCGTGCGATCGGTACTGCGATAACCCCGGCGACCCCGATACACACCAGCGCGATCAATGCTACTTGTATATTGAAATCGTTGACTAGCTTGTTAAAATCTGCCTCGCGTGCGCCTACGTAGAGCATTCCGACGACATTGTTCTGATGGTCGCGTAAAGGCAGATAACGTCCGATATACCAATCATTAACAACAAAAGCCGGACCAACGTAACTCTGCCCTTGCAACAGCACCTGATTGTAAACAGCCTCCGAAACGCGCGTCCCAACAGCCCGCGCACCGTTGGCGTCCAGCACATTAGTAGAAATGCGCAAGTCGCCTAGGAAAACCGTCATGGTCTCGATATTGCCTACGCTCGTGGTAAAGTCGACAAAAGAGAAATCATTATTGAACAGGTAGGCGGTTACCACCATGCCTTGAACAATGGTCTGCTCATCTCTTAATGGATAAACGCTCACTAAAGCCAAGCCACCAGTCCCCTCACGAGTGTCATACGGCTGAGGTGAGGCTTGCGATGTTTCGCGCAGGGGGATAAAAGCTTGTTGTTCCAAGGTAACTTGATTAAGGAAATAAGCTGGAAGCACTTCCGTACCCTCAATGGGTTTTAGCGATGACAGTGAATCTGCGACGATCGGCAGACTGCCCCAGTTACCTTTTACAAAGGGAGAAGATAACTCTCCATTAGATGAGAGTACGCGTCCAATCAGTATGTTTCCCTTCCTATCCAAAATCAGAATCAGTTCCGAGCTTCCCAAACTGGGTACGGTGATCTTGCGGCTGATAACCTGATCAACCTCTCCAAGTGCAGCTGAGTTTCCCTGCAAGGCTGAGTCAAGGTTTGTGATAGTCTGAGGGTCGCTTGCCGTTCGTTCACCGATGCCTTCAACTTCTTGTAACTTCTGCTGGTAAAGACCATTTGCCAGGTTCATATCACGGGCAACGCGATCCGCTTGGGACTGGGCCAGATAGTTGTTGATTAAACGCGAAATGACCGCGGTGTTAAGGACTGCGGTCAGGATCGCCACAAAAACAAACGAGGTGATCAGTACGGTAATCAAACGACCGCCGAAGAATCCCGAAAAGAAACGGCTTATTCGACCCTTTTCCAAATTGAACCTCCAATCGGAGCGCGCCGACATGTCAATGCAGACGATAGAATTGAAGACGAACTATCTAAATTAAAGTTCGAGTTCGATCCTATACTTTCTGACGTTCAAAGATCCATTTGACCTTGCCGAGCAAATCATCTGGATCTACTGGCTTGTCTACAAATAACTCGACCGGCAAGTAGTCAATATCCGGTTCATATCGAAGAGGGGTTGTACTGTGGATGGCAGTGAGCATTAGGATTGGGATATTTTTGAACTGCCTCCATTCGGAAGCCGGGTCGGGATTGTGCAATTTGAGCGCTAGTTGAAAACCTTCTGTGTGAGTCTCCATCATCACATCGAGGATGATGAGATCCGGAATCTCCGACTTGATTTTTTCTCGGCCCTCGCGGCCAGTACTGGCGGTCACCACTTGATAGC
>JBAUMB010000238.1:0-9007 GCA_049578465.1 Anaerolineales bacterium | reverse complement strand
ACATTCAGGTTCTCGCCTTTCTCAACGGCATAACGCCAATAGCAGCGATTCTTCTGCGGATCATAATCTACCAGCGTCACGACTTGAGCATCAAAAGCCTCACGCAATTTTTCACCAACCAAGCGATACATAGATTGCATTTCCAGGTTGGCTGAGAGATCAGCCTGCACGCTGTTGATGATTTGAAGTTCAGTGGCGCGCTGTTCGGTCTCAGCAAAGAGGCGGGCGCTTTCCAAAGCCACACTCATTGATGAAGCAAGCGTCGTCAATAAGCGCAAGTCGGAATCGATGAAGGCCTGTTCGCGCTGGGTGTTTTGAACCGAGATCACGCCCTTCGATTCGTTACCAATTAATAGCGGAACATAAAGAGCAGACTTGGGTTCGGTGCCGCCGCCGATGGTATAAGAGCCGACTTCCTCAGATCGCTCGAGCATCTTCTCGTTGATCATGATCGGCTGGCGAGTCCGCATCACGAGGGGACCAAAGCCATTATCGTCATGCGGAATCGGTTCCTGCTTGAGACGAATACCGTCCTCTACAATAAAAGGATAATACTCGGTCTCTTTTTCTTTATCGTAGAGCATAATAAAGCAGGTCTGCAAACTGAAGATCTCGCAAACCTTTTTGCCGACCAAATCATAAATAGCCTGCATATCCAATTTCGATGCAAGTCCTTCCTGCACGCTGTTGATGATGGCAAGTTCGGCGGCTCGCTGCTCAGTCTCTTTCAGCAGACGTTGGGTCTCATCGAAGAGACGCGCATTCTCGAGGGCCACGCTCATGCTATTGGCGAGGGTTTGCAGCAGGCGCACATCTGAATCGTCAAAGGCGTTCTCGCGGTCAATGTTTTGCAGGCTGATATAACCTTTCAAGATATTTCCCACGAGCAATGGAACGAACAGGAGAGATTTAGAAATCGCTGTGCCGGGAACAATTTCCAGGCCGAGATCATTCATCTTATGTTCAGCATCCTGATTGATTAATATCACTTGAGGTGCGCTGATAAACCTCCTTTCAAACTCAGTATGCAGGCCGGGATGATCGGCAGTAGATTCGTCATAGAATCGTTGACCTTTTTCCCAACCATAACTAATGAAAGACGTTTGAGAATTGGCGTCAAGGCTTACCAACATGATGGCTTGGGCGTTAAAAATTTCGCGAATCTTATCTCCGACGAGATCATAAATGCCTTGAATATCCATCTTCGCAACTAAACCCTCTTGCACGCTATTGATAATGGCAAGTTCAGCATTGCGTTCTTCGGTCTCTTTAAGCAGACGCTGGGTCTCATCGAAGAGACGCGCATTCTCCAACGCCACGCTCATGGCAGACGCTAAGGTTGTCAATAAATTAACTTGCGATTGATCGAAAGCGTGCTTGTGATTAGCATAGAGCGCGATGACGCCCATCGCTTCATCGCCCTTGAGAATGGGTACACCCAAATAACTTTGATCATCAATTGGAATGGTGGAACTTTCATCGCCGATACTACGCGTGCCCATCTCTTTAGCAATACGTCCCTGATCCTCGTTGATCAACAATGGTAGACGAGTATGGATGATATGCGCGGTAAATCCGGTAGTTAACTGCACGGGTTCAATTGCGAAACGTTTATTTCCCTCGAGGAAAAACGGCATTGTCATGATATTAGTCTGCCGGTCATACAAGGCAATGGACAAATCGCTAAGATTGAAAATTTCTCTTACTTTGTTTCCGACCAAATCGACGATAGAAAGGAAATCAAGTTTGGATGCAAGTCCTTGCTGTACGCTGTTGATGATAGCAAGTTCGGCGGCACGGTCTTCGGTGACCTTAAGCAGACGTTGAGTCTCATCGAAGAGACGCGCGTTTTCCAGCGCAGTTCCCAGCGAGGCGGCGACGGTGGACAGCAAGCGCAGTTCCGATTCGCCGAAGGCGTTCTCGCGCTCATAATTTTCAGTCTGAACAATACCAAGAACGCGGTCGCTACTGATGATGGGAATCGAGACACCTGATTTACTTTCATCTGTTCCCGCAATCGCAGGCGAAATCGCATTACCTTCTTCCGTCGTATTCCAAATAACAGGTTGACGATCTTTGAGAATCCGTTCCAATATTCCGTTTGGCCTTGGAGGATGTGAAGGAATAGTGAGGCGTTCATTGTGTTCGTAGTTATAGAGGTAATGAACTAAATTAGCTTTTTCATCATACCAATTGATGCCGAGGTCGGGCGTATTGAACACTTCGCGCAATTTATCGCCGACCAGATCCACGATGGCTTGGAAGTCCAACTCAGCCGCGAGACCTTGTTGAATGGAGTTGATGATCTGCAATTCATTGACCCGTTCCTGCTCGGCTTTGAAGAGGCGCTGGGTTTCATCGAAGAGACGCGCGTTCTCGAGCGCAGTTCCCAGTGACGCGGCGATAGTGGTCAGCAATCGTAATTCGGATTCACCGTAAGCGTTTTCGCGTTCGTAGTTTTCAAGTGTAATAAGGCCAAGTACGCGGTCACTACTGATGATGGGAACAGAGACCAGCGACTTGCTTGAATCAGTACCAAGGTATGTTGGACCTATGTATTCTGCGGGTGAATTCCAAACCACGGGCTGGTGCGTCTTAGCTATTTTCTCAAAGCGTCCGCCCGCTATTGGTGGTTGTGGCGGGATATTAAGCTGTTTGCCATGTTCATAAACGTAAAGATAGTGCTGTAAATTGATTTTTTCGTCGTGCCAACTAATTACGAGATCAGGCGTGTTGAACACTTGGCGCAATTTGTCGCCCACCAAGTCTACGATGGCTTGGAAGTCCAACTCGGCGGCGAGTCCCTGCTGGATGGAGTTGATGATTTGCAATTCAGCGACGCGTTCCTGTTCGGCCTTGAAGAGGCGCTGGGTCTCATCGAAGAGACGCGCGTTCTCCAGCGCGACGCTCATGGAATTCGCAATCGTGGTTAGCAGACGCAGGTCCGAATCGCTGAATGCGTTTTCCTTGTCGAGATCGAGCAAATTGATCAAGCCCTTGGCTTGATCGCCTACAACGAGCGGAACATACAAGGCTGATTTTTCAGATTCAGTTCCCGGAATTGTATAGCTACCATACTTAGTTGACTCTTCTTCCGCATTTTCATTCATCAACAAAGCTTGGCGCGTCTTTAATACATGATTAGTAATCCCAGCCTCGCTACGAACAATCGGATCAATTTGAATCCGCTTGCCGCGTTCAAAAGTATAAGGAAAGTGAATCAGATTCGTATTGGAATCATAAATACGAATGCCTACATCGGCTTTTGGAAAAATCTCGCTGATCTTATCGCCGACCGCATCGTAAATCGCTTGAATATCGAGTTTAGCCGCCAACGCGCTTTGAATGCTATTGATGATGGCGAGTTCAGCATTACGTTGCTCGGTTTCTTTGAGCAAACGCTGGGTCTCGTCGAAGAGACGCGCATTTTCCAGTGCGACCCCCATCGAAGCCGCGATGGTTTGCATCAGGCGAATATTCGATTCGTTGAACGCATCTTCTCGCTCGTAATTTTCGACCGAGATACCACCGATCACTTTATCCCCTGAAATGATCGGAACGTTCGCAAGAGATTTGGAAATTTCCGTTCCGGGAACATTGATCAAATCATATTTCTTACTAATTTCCGAGGTCCTTCCAAAGACCGGCATATGATCCTGCTTCATCTTCCGAAACATCGCGCTGGGTTTCATCGGCGGGATGGTCAGGCGCTCGCCATGCTCGAACTCATAGAGATAATGCACAATGTCAGTCTGCTCGTCATATAGACGGATTCCGATTTCATTGGTCTTGAGCACTTCACGCAGCTTGCCGCCGACGAGATCAACGATGGCTTGCAGTTCCAATTTAGAGGCGAGTCCTTGTTGGATGCTGTTGATGATCTGCAATTCTGCGACGCGTTCCTGCTCGGCTTCAAAGAGACGCGCATTCTGAATCGCAATGCCCATATTAGACGAGAGCGTTTGCAGGAGGCGCAAATGATTTTCATTGAAAACATGTTGTTTGTAGTTGCTGACGCCTACTACGCCAATAACATTTTTACCAACAATAATCGGCACCATCATGATTGATTCTGATATCACTCCAGTACCTTTTTCCAATTGTTCTGGCGTAATGTAAGCACCATTTGCATTCTGTTCTTTCACTGTACCTAACTTGAGTGGCTGGCGTGATTGAATGACTTTTGTGGTTAATCCTTTGCCAAGCGGAAACGGTTCGATGTAATCAATATATCCGCCCTCTCCTTTATCATATTCATAAAATGAATGGATCATGCTGGTCTGCGCATTCAAGAGCATGATCGAGACACCTTCAGCATGGAAGATGTCTCGCACTTTATCGCCGACGATGCGCGTCACCGTCTTGACATCCAAAGTTTTCGCCATCGCTTCGCCCACACTGTTGAGGATGGCAAGCTCGTCGGTGCGCTGTGCAAGCTCGCTTTTATAAGAATCCGAACGCGGTTTAACAGATTCAACTACAGGCTGTTTCCTCGCGTCCGTTTCGCGACCCGATTTTTTGGTTAGCATCTTGGGAGCGGCTTTCGCCCGCTCGCTTGATTTCCCCTTCGACTGAGTGACGTGAGATAGCTTCGTCTGTGATGATTTCTTTTTAATTGTTTTTTTTGTCAGCGGTGTCTTCTTAGCCATATTCTCGCTCCAATTCAGATAAGCCAAGTCTACATTTGGGCTGACAATTCGTCAATAGAACTTTGAGTGGAATAATGTCAAAAGACACAAACATGGCAAATCAACAAAAAGCTCTTTCATAGTGAAAGAGCTTTTTGTTTTCACACTGAATTAAACTTTGTCAAGCGCCTTCCATCATCTGTTTCGCTTGCTCCACATACGCCAAGCTTTGATGCCGGAAATAAGTATTATACAAATCGGCATAATGCCCGCCCTCTTTCAACAACGACTCATGAGTGCCTTCTTGAATAATTCGGCCTTGTTCCATCACCACGATACGATCCGCGGCTTTGACGGTTGAAAGGCGATGCGCGATCAGAATGCTGGTGGAATTTTCAAGAATCAAATTCAATGCCTGCTGGATCTGCCATTCGGTAAACGGATCAATGCTGGCGGTCGCTTCATCAAGGATGAAGATAGCAGGACGCTGAACCAGCACGCGCATCAACGCTACAAGCTGGCGTTGTCCCATCGAAAGTCGTCCGCCGCGCTCGCCGACTTCGGTGTGCAGCCCTTCAGGCAACGTGTCTAGCCATTCACCATCGCCGATTTTCCTTGCCATCTCCAGCATTTCACTTTCTTTAACATCCGGCACGGCATATCGAATATTATCAGCAACACTACCTGAAAACAAGAACGGAACTTGCGAAACGATTCCCAACTGTCGGCGATATTGCTGCAAATCAAAGGTGCGGACATCCATACCGTCGATAAATAAGCGGCCTTCTTGAAATTCATAAAAGCGCGCGATCAATTTTGCAATGGAGCTTTTGCCCGCGCCGGTATGTCCTACCAGCGCAAGATTCTCTCCGGGTCGTATGTGCAGATTGAAGTCGGAAAGAATCGGTTCTTTATCGGTATAGCGAAAGTTAAGATGTTCGAAAGAGACTTCACCTTTGAGGCGCGGCACATCGCGTCGATCGGTCTGGACTACATTCGGGTCGGCGTCCACCAAAGCAAAGACGCGTTCCGCGGCCGCCAGCCCTTGCTGAATCTGCGCCCAGAATGCCGAAAGATTCGAAATGGGCGTCACGAAACTGTCGAGGCTCAAAATAAAAAGATACCACGCCCCAAGGCTGACGACACCATGTAGGACATTGATGCCGCCGTAATAAACGAGGGCGGCCACAAAGAAACCAGTCAGCGCATTCAGCGTTGGGAAAACAATCGAAAGCACAAAGCCGCGTTGAACATTGACATGATACGATTGTTGATTCGATTTATTGAAAAATTCAAAGATGCTTTGTTCCTGTCGGAAATTTTTCGCAATCGAAATTCCGCTGACGGTTTCCTTAATGGATTGATTCACTTCCGCCATAGCGATCATGCCGTTACGCGTGACGCGGCGAGCGAGGTTGCGATAAATCGTAGTCAAACCTAACATGAACGGCACAAAAGCGCACATCAATAACGCCATATGCCATTCGGTATAGAACATCACCACACCGAGGATCAGCGCCGTGGCAAGTTGTGCGGTAACGTCGGTGACGATCACCACGAGCTGACCAAAATCATTGGTATCCGACGTGATGCGCGAGACAATACGGCCCGAAGAAAATTGATCGTAGAAAGATAGATCATGTTCGGCCGCGGCATCAAAAGCTTGTGTGCGTAATGCGAGAACAACGTCGCCAATGGAGCGGATCACCAAACTGCGGCGCGCCCAGTTCAATCCCCACGTGCTGACTCCGATGAAAGCTAGCGACAAGCCCGCGATAATAATGGCTCGCATGCTCGGTTCATTTTGAAGCAAGTTAACAATTTGGCTGACGATCACCGGCAAAGCCGCGGCAATTGTCGCGATCAACGCCACCAGAATCGAAACCCATATAAAACGCCTGCCCTGTGGTTTAAAATAATCAATGATCCGGCCAATCAATTGATTGTCGGAATATTGACGATCATATTTTTCGGTATTGAGTCCGGCGAAGAAGCCCATTATTTCTTAAATATCCTCGAATACGCTTCGGAGGTTTTCATCAATTCATCATGCGTGCCCATTGCGGCGATGCTTCCTTTTCGCAAAACGATGATGAGATCAGCCCAACGGATTTGCGATAAACGATGCGTGATGAGAATCGTTGTGCGGCCTTTTGCGGCATTAGCGATGGCGCGCTGGATTTTATCTTCGGTCGCCGAGTCAATCGCGGAAGTCGAATCATCCAGAATCAAAATGCGGGGATCCGTTAAGAAAGCTCTTGCCAGCGCCAAACGTTGACGCTGTCCGCCTGAAAGCGTGACGCCGCGTTCTCCGATCACAGTGTCATAACTTTGATCAAAGGTTTCAATAAATTCATGTGCCTGCGCGCCGTTCGCCGCATATAAGACTTGATCGCGCGCTGCGCCGGGTTTTCCAAATGCAATGTTGTCGGCGATGGAACGCGAAAACAAAAAGATATCCTGCTCGATCATCGAGATTTGCGAGCGCAAAGAAGCGAGATTCCAATCGCGGACATCCACGCCGTCTACCAATACTTGTCCCTGTGTTACGTCATAGGCGCGATTGATCATCCTGACAAGCGATGTTTTTCCCGCGCCGGTTTGTCCAACCAAAGCAACCGTCTGACCGGGCTTGACGTGAAAAGAAATATCTTTAAGTACCGAGCCGCCATCGGGATAAGAAAAGGAAACGTTACGAAATTCGATTTCACCGCGCATCGTGGATGTATGCCCTGAAGCGTTTTGATCGAGATCCGTTTCGCGGTTGATCAAATCCAAAATGCGGCGCGCTCCGGAAACGCCCAGTGACATTTGAGTGTACGCCGCAGCAGATGCAAACGTCGGGAATTCCAACATGCGGAGCAAACCGAAATATGCCACCACATCACCAGTGTTGATCACGCCCGCGCGGAATAAAAGAAGAGCGTGGAAGAGTCCGCCCGCGTAAACGAGACCCATCATCAGGTTTGGAATGAAGCGGGCTTCGATATCGCCTTGTTGAACAAAGGCGTTGCGCACCTTGCGTGCATTGGTCACGAAGGTTTCGGTCTCCGCACCTTCCTGTGCCGCGCCTTTCATGATCTCAACGCCATCCAACGCCTCGGATAGATGCGTATTCATTTCGCCAAAGGTTTGACGCACTTCATCCGTGACCGGTGCCATGGATTTGAGATAAAACCAGAGCGCTACAAAATAGCCGATGCAAAACAAAGCCGGTGTCAGCAGGAGAGCAGGAGTATATTGCGGAATAACAAAGAAAGGAATAATGGCAAACAATCCCGAACCAATGACCAAGTTTGCTCCAGGGCTGAACATGAAGTTCACTTCGCGCACATCATTGGTGGCGCGCGCCATCGTGTCGCCAACCGGTTGGAGATTGTGGAAGGTCATGCTCTTGCCTAGCAATGAAACGTAAAGCTCATCGCGAATATCGCGTTCCATCTTTTGCGCCATTAATTCCGCGCCGAAGTTGCGACCGAATTGAAGCACACCGCGCACGATCTGGGACGCACCCAGCAGCAATGCTAGCGGAATCAAAACGCTGACCGTTGCATTGGGCTTGAGCATATCGTTGAATGCGTTACCAACCAATACCGGAACTGCAGAAGCCAGCGCCGCATTCCCAATTGCACCGATCACCAACATCAAGAGAATGTACCAATATCGAATCGCATGCGACCAGATCCAACGCGCCGGACCTTTGGTACGTTCGGATGGTTTACGAGTCAGTGTAAATTCAGCGGGAGCGGATAAAGTGGTCATAGGCAGAAAAAGCCTACGGCGTCATTGCGGCAGGCGGCATACACAAAATAATTACTAAATTTTACCACGCGGCGCGTAACTCTCGACTTAGGACAGGGTTGTCATAATTAGAACTGTCCGCGTGGACAGTCAATTCAGTTCAATATAAGGAGAGTGTCAAATGAAAATGCCTTCCATGTTTTATACCTGGGCTATGATTCTGTTCTTCCTGTTTGCGGGCTTGTCCTACTTTGGCGTATCGGTCGGCGGATCGCTGTGGGGCATCCTGACCGGTATCTTTGCCATCGCCTCTGCAGTGCTGCTTTTCCTGGATATGTAACGAGAATAGATTTACACCAGACAGCCTCCCGTTTGGGAGGCTGTTGTATTTAAGTTTGTGCAATCACTTCAGCACATCGTATAGAATATTTCCAGTCCATGTTATCTTCCAAACTCCACCACGCTGAAAGAACGGCATGAGCGATGCCCCATTCACGGATTGGCTCGCGCTCGAATCCCAAGTGTTCCGATAAAATGTCAATGCGGCGTTTGGTAATTTCAATTGCGTCGGACCGATTCAGAAAGCCTAATGGATTCATCAACAACGGTCCGACTTCATACGCGGCGGGACCAATCAC
>JBAUMB010000237.1:0-5005 GCA_049578465.1 Anaerolineales bacterium | reverse complement strand
TGATGATGCAACCTGCATAAGTAGATTGATGAATCAATCCTTATTCCTCTCGGCGTATAATAGCCGAGAGGAATTTTTTATTTCAGATTATAGTTGGTCTTGTGCGGACTTGAGGTCTTTACAAGGCTAAGAGGAGATATATCATGTCCGATCCTAGAGTCGTCCGCGCACCACGCGGCACACAACTCACCTGCAAGTCGTGGCTTACCGAAGCACCATACCGTATGATCCAAAACAACCTTGATCCCGAAGTGGCTGAGCGTCCGCAGGACCTTGTGGTCTACGGCGGGCGTGGACAAGCCGCACGCAATTGGGAATGCTTCGATGCGATTCTTGAATCGTTAAAGAAACTCGAAGATGATGAAACGCTGTTGGTTCAATCCGGGAAACCGGTTGCTGTCTTCAAGTCGCATAAGGATGCGCCGCGCGTTTTAATCGCAAACTCGAATCTTGTTCCCCATTGGGCAACGTGGGAACACTTTGATGAACTCGCCGCAAAAGGTCTGATGATGTACGGTCAGATGACAGCGGGTTCATGGATCTATATCGGCACGCAGGGGATTCTGCAAGGCACCTTTGAAACATTCGGCGCGCTGGCAAGACTGCGCGGCTGGAATTCGCTCAAAGGCAAATTCGTTTTGACGGCAGGGCTCGGCGGCATGGGCGGCGCACAACCGCTTGCGATCACGATGAATGAAGGCGTGGGGCTCATCGTCGAGGTGGATCGCGAACGCGCCGAACGCCGACGTGCCATTGGTTATGTAGATACCGTCGTGGATAATCTCGAAGAAGCGATGACGCTTGTCGAGGAAAATGTAAAGAACAAAACTCCGCGTTCGATTGGGTTGATCGGCAACGCCGCGGATGTTCACACAGAATTAATTATGCGCGGCGTAGTTCCGGATGTAGTAACCGATCAAACCTCCGCGCATGAAGCGTTGATGTACGTTCCTTCAGGACTTTCAGTGCAAGCCGCGGACGAATTGCGAAAGTCCAACCCTGACGAATATAAAAAGCGAGCGATGGCTTCGATGGCAAAACATGTGCAAGCCATGCTCGAATTCAAACACAAAGGTGCGGAAGTTTTCGATTATGGCAACAACATTCGTCAGCAAGCGTTCAACTATGGTGTGACCAATGCCTTTGAATTTCCCGGTTTTGTGCCGGCATACATTCGTCCGTTGTTTTGCGAAGGCAAAGGACCATTTCGATGGGTTGCATTATCTGGCGATAAAGAAGATATTTATCGAACCGACGAAGCGGTAATGGAGTTGTTTCCAAACGATGAGCATCTGCATCGCTGGATGAAGATGGCGCGCGAAAAAGTTCCTTTCCAAGGATTACCGGCGCGCATCTGCTGGCTCGGATATGGTGAGCGCGTCAAAGCCGGACTCAAATTCAACGAGATGGTCGCAAATGGAATTCTCAAAGCGCCGATCGTGATCGGACGCGATCATCTCGATGCCGGATCAGTTGCTTCGCCGAACCGCGAAACTGAATCAATGAAAGACGGTACGGATGCCGTTTCCGATTGGCCGATTCTAAATGCACTGATCAATGCCATCGGCGGTGCAACGTGGGTTTCATTCCATCACGGCGGCGGAGTAGGCATCGGTTATAGTCAACATGCGGGGCAAGTCATCGTTGCGGATGGAACACCGGAAGCCGCTGTCAGATTAGAACGAGTCCTTACAACGGATCCCGGCATGGGCGTGGTGCGACACGCCGACGCGGGTTACGAGATCGCCATCGAAGCCGCAAAGAAACACGGCATCAAAATCCCGATGCTAAAATAAAATCCGAAAGGACTATTGCATTCGCCGCGTTATCGAGATAGGATAAAGTTATCGTCTAAAGGAGAACCTATGAAAAACCATCGAGCAATTTTTTTGCTGGTGTGCGCCCTGTTGATGATGGCTTGCAATTTTCCGCTCTTCGCGCAAGTGAAGCCGACGCCAGCGCCGACTAGCAGTTTACCGACAAGCGCAGCGACTCCAGCACTTCCAACTTCACCAACATTGACGCCAGTGCCGACTCTTTCGCCAACACCCGGCGCGCCGCAATTGACTCCGAAGTCGTCTGTGGTCAATTGCCGCTCCGGGCCCAGTGTTGCTTACGCTTCTTTAGATACGATCAATTTAGGACAGACCGCGATGATCGCCGGAAGAAATAACGACAGCACCTGGTGGTATGTCCATGATCCGAATAATGCAAGCGTGTTCTGTTGGGTAGCCGTCATCGTTTCGACTACGTCCGGAAATTTGAGTAACCTGCCGGTGATTCCCGCGCCAGCCGCCATCGTAACAAATGTGACGGCGAATGCCTCGGTCACCTTTAGCATGTGCGGCGGACCCAATCCAGTTACTTTCAGCGGGGCGATCACAACCAATGGCGCAACCAAAGTTTCATTCCAATGGGAAATCCGCGGCGCCAAATCCAACACCACTTCGCCTCAGACCATCAACTTCAGCATCGCTGGGACGAAGAACGCTCCCAACCCCGGAACCTATAGCGCAGATTGCGGAAGTTATTCCATCAGCTTGCATGTGTTAAGTCCCAATGATATTTCTGCGAAACAGAATTTCAAGATCGGGCCTTAAATTTTCCCGGAAACTTAACCAGTACTTTAGTAAGGCTTGAATAAATAATTGCTTGAGACTATATTAGTGCAATAATCAACCAAACCAAAGGAGTAAACTATGTTCGGACGAAAAATTGAGAAGGATCCCCAGAAGGCTTTAGACAATGCCAAGAAGACCATGAATAGTGGCTTGACCGGCGGATTGACCAAGGCTTTCATGGGCAAGGATTTTGTGAACGATATGAATAATGCAATGGACAAGGGCCAGGCCGCATTGGATATGCAAAAGTCGGGTCAATGGATCGCTCAAGCTGGAATGGATGCAACTGCACAGGTTGTCTCAATTCAAGATACTGGTTCGTTGATCAATATGAACCCGGTCGTTATCTTGCAGTTAAAAGTTCAGCCCGCGATGGGCGCCGCTTTCGAAACGACGGCCCAAACGATGGTTTCCAAAATCGCTATCCCGCGCGTCGGCGACACGATCAAGATCAAATATAATCCAGCCAATCCTTCACAAATTGCTGTAGTGTAGTTTATCTTGTAGTTTTGACGTGATCGGGCAGACAAGCTTGTCTGCCCTTTTTTTTGAAACTTGTAAAAATATTTATATTTAAAACTAGTACCGTATAAACTTTCGAAAATTGCGGAGGCATCATGGATTCAGGTGAGGTCATAAGCGTAGTTGTGTTCGTTGGGTTTTGGATAGTATTCCTCTCCATCATGTTTTGGGTTTACGGCTTAAGCCCTATTCTTCATTGGTTTATTAAATCAAACGGCGAACCAGCCAAGGCAGTCATTTTGGAAGTGCGGAAAGCCGGATGGGGGTGGTACTCGGGCAGTCGCTATTCTCAGAGTTTGGTATTTCAACCGGTTACCGTGAAGCTTGAAGTCCACCCGAATAATGGCGCACCTTATGTCACGAAAGATAAATTTAATGCAAAACCGCGCGAGTTTTGGGAAACCCTGAAACCAGGCTCTGAGATGCAAGTCTCTATCGCACGCTTTAATTCGCAATGGGTTGCCTCCTGGCCTGAAACAGCCGTCGAAACTCATGAGGCAAAATATAATGAGCCGGTTCATCACGTAATCAACTCTAACACGCAAGCTGGCGCTCCTACTGCAAAGAACAACAACACGTTATTCATTGTCATTGGTATTGTGGTCGCATTATTATGTTGTTGTTTGATTGTAGTCGGCGGGTTTGCTTATTCCCGTTATGTTGCGGGTAAGACTTTATCCGGTATCAACAACCAGATTGCCACAGTCACGCCCGGTGGTTTATCTTCTCCGGTTCCGGTGCTCCCATCCGAATCAACCGCCGTTCCCTCATCCGGATCAGCCGCGGCTGCCATACCCACTGGCGGACTCGCTGACGAACCCACTCGAGCAACGGCTTGGGGATCTGCCATCGCTGCGATTGTGGAGGCGAATCCAACCAGCTGCCCAAGTCCTGATGCGGCGAAGACAATGATCGTAATCATTTATCACCCCAAAGCTTCCGGAATCTGGCAGGAACGTTGGACGGTTGCTTGTGATGGCGCATCACCCATTCCGGTCAACATCACATTTACGCCGGCCAGCGGCGGGTTGTTCACGGTAAAAGCGACGGTCGTTAAATAGTTTAGACGTTAGCCAGAAATCTTTGAATAAGGCAAAAGCCTCCTGTGATGAAATGACACAGGAGGCTTTTTGAATAGCATATGGAATTCCCTCTACGCAGTAAAAGCTTTTTCGGTTAATGTTAAAGCAATGGATACACAATGGATTGCTTTACAAGGTGTGATTGTTGCGGGCTATCGAGTCGCATCTGGTCCATCGCAGGATTATCCGTATGGTGCGTTGGAAAGACAGAAGCCCATCTTCAAATCGCGCGGATTGAACATCGACGAATATTTCAACGGCACATTGAACATTGACATTCGTCCATATACTTTCCAATTAATCAAACCGGAATTCACTTTTCATAACGTTGAATGGACAGACTTGCATCCGCCCGAGCATTTTTCTTTTTCAGAATGCAAAGTTATTTATAAAGATATTGAGTACGCAGGCTGGGTCTATTATCCGCACCCGGAAACCAAGCGCCGAAATTTTCAGAATCCTTCCTTGCTGGAAGCGATTGCTTATCCAATTCCAGAAATCAAATATGGGGTTGAAGTGCAAGTATTGGTTAATTCAGATGAAATTACGGTAAGCAAACCCACATAATATTCCCGATAACTTCGTTACCTGCATCATTTTGAATCCACAACTGCCCTCATCACATACTGGTTGACTGCGCCGAAGCGATACTTGTATTCCTCATCGCCGCGCATGAAATCGAATTCAGTCCGTCCGTGCTCGCAAGCCCATTGCAATTGATGTCCAAGCAAAACCCAGCCGGGCGAAAGCTCCATGAACTCGCGGCTGACGCCTGAGTTA
>JBAUMB010000236.1:0-3353 GCA_049578465.1 Anaerolineales bacterium | reverse complement strand
CCGCGCTGAAGGGCCTCATCGCCGCGCTTGTTCCAAATTGAGGATTTAATCCTTTTTGCACCGCTCTCTTGTGGTGAAAGGCGGAGGGCCCTCTCACTAAACTCAAGAGCTTGAGTAATATCGCCTTTCTTATATTTCTCCTGCGCATAGTTGACCAGCGCCCTTGCATAAGCATAAGTTGTGCGAGGCTCCTCATCATCTAAGTTATATGCTTTATCCAGCACTTGAATTGCAGATTCGAACGCGTCCATCTTTGTATAGGTTTCGCCAAGTCTAATTAGAGATTTTAGATGGTCGGGTTTTTCTTTTAATGCCATTTCAAAATCCAGCTTGGCCTCTTCGAATCGTTGTTGTTCAAAATGGTCCTCGCCAAGAGTGAAATGCGCCTCGGCAGTCTCACTACTTTCATCCAATTCCCGCTTAACTCTTTGTAGAGGGCGGTTAGCCTTAACCCACCTACGAAACATTTCTATGGCAAATGAATATTGATCCTCGCCTGATTTTTCGAGAAAATCTCTTTCTAGTAGATACCGAGGAGCATCTACCTCAACAGTCGAGTTGCGGAACCTTTCAGCGTGTCTCGATAAAGTACTAATTACTTCATTTTCGGAAATTGGTTTATTTTCTTCTGATATCGCTGCCAAGGCGGCAACAAAGATTTTTTCTGCTGACGAAAAACCACCCCACATCCAGTTAAGGTTCAACTCTCCATCTTCAAGAGCCGGTTCCACTGCTGCTTCAACGTCGGCTATAGTTATTTCGGGTATTTGGTCATTCACACTTTTTCCTTTTGGGTGTACAAGTTGCCACAGCCTTTGGCACAGTAATTGAGCGAAGAAGGGGTGAGAATGAGTAAGGTCTAAAACGCGCTCGACTGCATCATCTCTAAACTTAAGTGTTTTATTAGCTTCTGCTTGGCGGACCAATGCAACTGCGCTATCCTTATCTTCTAGCACGCCTATTTTTGTCTGGGACGCTCCTTTAAATATTGCACTGTAGTTTTTGGACAGGTCCGCAGGATCGCGTCCCGTTGTGATAACGAAAATCAGATTCTCGTCCTCTGTTGTGAGTTTCGAGAAGAACTGCATTAAATCCACTGCTTCTCGTTCATCTTGTAGAACATCAAATTCATCAAGCAGGACGACGCCTCTACGGGGGTTGATTTGTTCAAAATAATAGGGCAAGAACTCGCGTTGAAATGTTGTGGCATTATCCTCTGTTTTGGGAAGGGCAGAAGACCTCTTACCTTTATAGCTTAGGTTTGCCGCCCTTAATAAATCATCTGCCAACGCTGCCAATACTATTTTTTGTTTCTGTCGACTTCTACCCTCCAAATTGAAGTAAACTGGTAAAAATGTTTCTGTCGGTAGTGACCTCTGAATTTGAAACAGAAGTGAGGTTTTTCCAATCCTACGTTGGCCGCGAATGACTAGAACAACGTTATGTGTGTATTGGAGTTTCTCTTGCACCCATTTCATCGCTTCTTTGCGTCCGAAAAAACCAGACTCTTCTGGGACTGGGTTTCCAGATCTATAAGGGTTTTCTGGACGGTTTTTCGTTTTGGCCATTGAACACATCCTTTGATAATAACCAAACAAACGAACTACTGTAGCGAACCCTGTATTTCTTTTAGGAGGGCGCGCGCTAAGATGGCTACCCCTTTGATCGTAGAAAGCGGGATTTTGTTGGCGATAGCCTTTAATTCATTCCATTGTTTTTGTGTAATAACTCCCTTGTATTTCTTGTCTCTAAGCCAATCCTTATACGACGGTATATCTCTAAGTGGTTCAAGTATCTCACTCTTAATCCACCAAGTGAAGGACTCGCACCCCATAGCCCAATTTTCTGTGCTGCCATCGTGACTGTGCCATATCAGATAATGATCTGGATCCCAATACCAGCCTTTTGAGGTCTTAGCAATGACTTGAGCCAAACCCTTTGCCTCTAGGCTTTGAAGCTCGGGGTGATATAAGTCAAGGTTTTCTATTTCCCCATAGTTATACGAACTGCCGAGTACTCGCCCGTTTAAATTTTTTATAGCCAGCATCACTGCCACTGTTTGTTCTGCATCTTTAAGATTGTCCCAAACAGCCAGAAAATGAGATTGCCTTTCATCGTAAAATTTGCTAGCTGCTTTGGGCAGCTTGTCATCACTAAGTGGTGTGTTTCTTAAAGTCCTAGCGAGGGCCTGCAATAGATATGGATTTGGGCCGGTCACTCGCTGAATAAATATTTTTTCTTCCTGTGTAATTCTTGGCGAAGTCCGTTTAAACAATTTCTCGACAGCTACACCGTCAAACCCTCCAATAGTCTCACTGCTAGTATGACTAAACAAGTGTGTGCCAGGAAAATGAGGCATCACGAGAGATAAGAGCTTGCTTGCTTGGCACTTGCTACTGATCAATAGGGCCAAGCCGCCTATGGTTGTATTAACTTCTTGCAAAAATCCGAGAAAGCTTATATCCTTAAGATCCTCATTTGCATTCGCGAGAAATTCTTCAAAATTGTCGAGTAAAAGTATTAGCGTTATCTTATTTCGATCGAAGGCTTCAAAAACATACCTCAAATCTGATTGATCAAACTTAGATTTTTTGGCATCCTTTATTAACTCAGCAACCTCCTCGTTGATGTAAGGATTCCCTTTGATGGACTGTAAGGCTTCTGACCAAAACTTCTCTACCGTAAATGACTTGTTTATGCTAATGCCATCCTTATAGAAAATTGACCATCCGTTTACTACATCTGATCTAACATATTTTTTCTGAACAAGCGGATCCTTAATTCGGAAAAGCAAAGATGTCTTTCCAACACCGGGCTCCCCAACGGCGATAGTAGATTCTCCTTTACTTAAACGTTGAAGGATATCGTGAATCTGTAAGTCTCGATTTATAAAGTCTCTTCCTTTGACTGCACGCCCAACATGGAAGGGGTCTTTACTCATTAGCCACTCCAGCAAGATCTTGACAAGTAACCAAATCTCACATAAGAGAACTGCCTCACGTACAGCGCGAGTGTTATTGAAAATACTCTACATTGGTCTCGTGGCCGTATAGCGTTTCGCGCAACGCCATACCCCGGCAGATACGCCTTATAAATTGACAGCCTCCCAGCGGACAATATCTGTTTCTGCTAAAAAACCTACAGGTTTCTTATGCTCATCCACGGCAAGAAGTTTTGTGATCTTCCTTCCGGCTTGTTGCGCTTCATAAAAAAGGTTTGCAGCATATTCCATTTTATCGATATCGACAATTACCTTTGGGGTGCTGTTATAGAATGGTAAATTGACAACCGGAGTAGCCTTGTCTGCATCTTTTATTTCCTGCAAATGACGGGTGAAGTCATTAACCGAAACT
>JBAUMB010000235.1:0-4347 GCA_049578465.1 Anaerolineales bacterium | reverse complement strand
GATCAAGGCAAAATCATTCAGATGGGCACACATGAAGAGTTGGTGGCCCATGAAGATGGCATCTATCGGCAAATCTATGATATCCAAACGCGGATTGATGAAGAATTGGAAAATGAAATTTCGCGAGTAAATTGATTTATAGAGGCGCAATACACCTGCCCAGACTGCAGGTGCTGGGTATTGCGCCTCTATGGAGAATGAAAAATGATTGATGAACTGATTGAAATTGAAGAAGAAGAATATACATCAAACTTAACTGCACCGGTATTCAAACGTATCCTTGGATTGATGAAGCCGCACATGAATTGGGTGATTGGTTTCTTCATCACCATCGCACTGACTTCGGCTGGCGATGCTTATTTCACTTATTTGAATAAGGAGATCATCGACACAGGGATTTCGCTCCACAACCCAGCGGCGGTGATGCACATTGCCACGATCTACGGCTCCTTAATTTTATGTCAGGCCGTGACGGTGTTTAGTTTCGTTTATCTGGCTGGTGTGCTCGGCGAGCGGATTCAATACGACTTGCGCAAGATGATGTTCAATCATTTGCAGGAACTATCGCTTTCGTATTACTCGCAGAACGCGGTGGGACGATTGATTGCGCGCGTCACTTCCGATAGCGGACGCGTCGCTGATTTGATGACCTGGGGTGTGGTGGATACGACTTGGGCTTTTATGAACATCACCACTTCGTTGGTCTTCATGGCGATCATCAATTGGAAATTAGCGCTCATTGTGTCGGTCATCATACCCATCATGATGATTATCGCTATTCAATTCCGCAAAAAGATTTTAGTGGAGTTCCGCAACAGCCGCCGCGCCAACTCAAAGATCACGGGCGCGTACAACGAAAACATTCAAGGCGTGCGCGTGGTCAAGGCATTGCAGCGCGAAGATGAAAACTTAAAAGAATTCCAGGTACTGACCGATACGATGTATCGCGCTTCGTATCGCGCGGCGTGGCTTTCGGCGCTGTTCCTCCCCACCGTGCAGATCATCGCAGCCGTTGCATTGGGCGTCATCGTTTGGTATAGCGGCGATCAAATCATGGTCGGTGCAATGACAATTGGCGGCATCAATGCTTTCGTCTCGTATCTCACCTTCATGATGTGGCCGGTGCAGGATTTAGCGCGCGTCTACGCGGAGATGCAGCATTCCATCGCGTCGGCGGAAAGAATCTTCAAGTTGATCGACACGCCACCCGAAGTCCACGATAGACCCGATGCGATTCCTGCCAAAACAATTTTGGGCGAGATCGAATTCGATCATGTGGATTTTTATTACGAAGATCGCAATCCGGTGCTGACCGATTTCACATTGAGAGTGAATCCTGGCGAGACGATCGCTCTGGTCGGACCGACCGGCGGGGGCAAATCCACGATTGTGAATCTGCTCTGCCGCTTTTACGAGCCGCGTTCCGGCGTGATTCGAATCAACGGGCGCGACTACACTGATTACACTATGGAATCAATCCATTCGCGAATCGGAATCGTTTTGCAAACGCCGCATCTTTTTTCAGGAACGGTGCGTGAGAACATCCGTTATGGCCGACTCGACGCGAACGATGCCGAGATTGAAACCGCCGCCAAGATCGCGGGCGCACATGATTTTATCGCCGTAGGACTTGAAAAAGGTTATGAACAGAATGTTGGCGAAGGCGGAAATCTTTTGTCGGTTGGACAGAAGCAGTTGATTTCGCTAGCGCGTGCAGTGCTTGCCAAACCTGAACTATTTATCATGGACGAAGCAACATCATCGGTGGATACATTGACCGAAGCCTTAATTCAAAAGGGCATGGAAGCTTTGATGAAAGGCAGAACATCATTTGTTGTGGCTCATCGCTTATCCACCATTCGACGCGCAGATCGAATCATCGTAATCGAAGGCGGAAGAATCGCCGAGCAAGGCACGCACGCCGAATTGCTCCGCAAGCGCGGACATTACTATCGCTTATATACTCAGCAATTCCGCCACGAGTTGGAAGTGCAATATGGCGTGATGGAGAAAGATGAAGAAACAGAAGAGACGATGGCGGCGGATTGATACTACTATCTATAAAAAGAATTCCGATATCTTTTGATATCGGAATTCTTTTTATTTCTCGCTGGATTTAAGCGCTGCGGTAACTTTTCCCCCGCTCCATATTTTGACTCGGTTGCGTCCTTCGTTCTTCGCAAGATACATGGCGCGGTCCGCGTGATCTACTAATATATCAATGGATGTATATGTGCCATCCAATTCTGCTATCCCGATACTTACCGTGACATGCATCGTTTCTGGAGATATCATCGTTCCGTTCACTGTCTCAAAAAATTGACCGCCGTTGTTTATATTGGCTTCCACAACTTGCCGCCTGATTCTTTCCGCAACCTCCGCCGCGCTTTTTGCATTCGTGGCTGGAAAAAGAATGATGAATTCCTCGCCGCCATGCCGCCCAACGATATCTACGTTGCGCACATTCTGCATGCAGATTTGTGCAATCATTTTCAAAACCAAGTCGCCAATTTTATGACCGAACTGATCATTGACGTTTTTAAAGTGATCTACATCCAGCATCATGGCCGAAAGCGATGCGGGATACCGTTTGGCGCGCGCGAATTCGCGCTCTGCTAATTCGTAAAATTTGCGCCGGTTATACATCGGGCTTGTCAGCGGATCCTTGTCAGCGATCTCCTGCATTTCAGAAAACAGCTTTGCATTTTCAAGAGCAATCGCGGCATGTGCCGCAAGCATTTCAAGTAGTTCAAGATCGTCGTTGGTGTAGGAATTTGCCTGATAGGACTGAGCTGAGATCATTCCCTTGATCTGGTTATGAAATAAGATGGGCACTGCCACAACAGATTGGGTGTGATCTTCGCTTCCGGTTAACTCAAACTTAATCCCGCTTGCTTTCATTTCATCTACACTGTCAAAAATAATCGATTGGCTGGTATGAACGATCTGGCCAGCAAGTCCGTGATCCGCATAATAGCGAGGCGGATACATGCGCGCGTTCGGAGACTCGATGACATACAGGGCTCCGATCTCGTTCGTTGATTCGTCATAGCCGTCAATAATAAAATCGTCGCATGGCATCACCTGTTTAACGGCGTAGTAGATGGCCACATATAGTTGTTCCAAATCGAGACTAGCGGTAATGACCTTGGTCGCGTTATAAAGAATCGAGCGCCGCTCTGCTAACTGGCTAACCGTTTCCTGCGCCCAGATGCGCTCTAACGCGCCCGCACATTGATCAGCAAGCGTCTTTAGGGTACTCAATGAATCTGGTGTATAAACGCCGCGTATATATCGTTGAATAGAAAGAATCCCAATCACTCGTTCGCCCGCGCGGATCGGGACAAACATTCCGGACTCGGCCCTACGATTTGGATCGCCGAACATCAAACCAGGATCACTGCTAACGGATGCATCTGCTTGCTTAATGAATCCGCCTTCAGCGATAGCACGCAGCATATTCGGGGACGGCCGGTCCGGTGCGACATTTTTCAACTTGGTTCGTTTACCATCCACAATATCCATCGCTAATAATGGACGCGGTATTCCGGCCTGCTGAGGATCGTAGAGAATCACATAACAAGCGTCCCAGCCGAGCAATTCGTCAGCCGCGTTCGTAATGATTTCTGCGGCGGTTTCAGCAACCGAGGTAGCGCTGAGACGTTGTCCAAGCTGGGCAAAGATTAGTTTTTCTTTGTTAAATATCTCTTCACGATCCGTCATTATTTTAATTATATAACGCTAACGAAAAACAAAGCTTGCAGTTTTATTATCTAATTCTTTGCCTTACAACTTCGTAAACGATCAATGCAGTGGCAATGGATACATTCAACGAATTAACTTTGCCCGCCATCGGGATTTTGACTTTAACATTGGAGCGTTTTAACCAGAAATCGGTCAAGCCTTTATCTTCGGTTCCCACCGCGACTGCCAGCGGACCGCGCAAATCCTCACGCGTATATTCAGCCTCCGCCTGCGGCGTGGCCGCCGCAATTTTTATTTCCCGTTTTTTCAAAAAAGCTAGCGCTGATTCATTCGACGTTTCCACACAAGGTACAGCGAATAATGCACCCCGCGAAGCGCGTACTACATTTGGATTGTAAAGATCAACGCGCGGATCGCAAACCAGCAAAGCGTCCACTCCGGCCGCATCCGCCGTTCGTAAGATTGCGCCGAGATTGCCCGGCTTTTCAATAGACTCAGCGATGATCAGCAAAGGCGGATCATTTAATTTCAAATCATCTAGTGAGATTTTAGGGATTGGAAATATTGCTAACCACCCATCGGGATTCTCACGATAAGAAATCTTCTCAAACACCGCGCGGTTAACGGTGACGATTTCAGTGT
>JBAUMB010000234.1:0-6130 GCA_049578465.1 Anaerolineales bacterium | reverse complement strand
CCGAGATATTTTGTTTTCTGCTGTGGAGGAAAAATGACGTTGCGATTTTTAACGGCTGGTGAATCTCATGGTCCCTCATTGACTGCAATTCTTGAAGGAATGCCTGCTGGATTAAAACTTAACGCGTCAATCATTGACTATGAGCTGGCTCGCCGTCAAAAAGGCTATGGCTCGGGCGGACGCATGAAGATCGAAAAAGATTCTGTGCGAATTCTCGGCGGAGTGATGGCGGGTGAAACAACCGGTGCGCCGATTGCTTTGCTCGTGCAAAATGATGATCATATCAAATGGAAAGGCAAAGCCATCGAGCCGATGACCGCGCCGCGTCCGGGTCACGCAGATTTAACTGGCGCGGTGAAATTTGGTTACAAAGATTTGCGCCCTGCGCTCGAACGCGCATCCGCCAGAGAAACAACCATGCGAGTCGCAGCGGGCGCAGTCTGTAAACTTTTTCTTGCGCAATTTGGAATCATCGTTGGCGGATATGTGGCATCCATCGGCGAAGTCGAAGCTAAATTAAACGGAACCGATTATCCAGTCCGTTTTGATGCGGCGGAAGAGAGTGATGTCCGTTGCCCGGATAAAGTCGCGGCTGAAAAAATGCGGGCACACATCGAGGAAATAATTCATGCAAAGAACACGCTCGGCGGCATTTTAGAAATCGTCGTGCTGAATGTCCCGATGGGGCTCGGAAGTTTTTCGCAATGGGATCAACGGTTAGAAGCAAAATTAGCATTGGCTGTGATGAGTGTGCAAGCCATCAAGGGAGTTGAAGTGGGCGACGCGTTTGAAAACACGCGGCGCCTCGGAACGCAAGCACATGACGCAATCGGATTGAATGGCGAAAATTTGATTCGCCCGTCCAATCGCGCAGGAGGCATCGAAGGCGGAATTTCAAATGGACAGCCGATTATTATCCGCGCCGCGATGAAGCCAATCGCTACGACTCTAACTCCGCAACATACCGTTGACCTGGCAACGGCCGCTGAATCTCCGACTCAATATGAACGCTCGGACTTTTGTCCGGTTCCGCGCGCGGTTCCGATTCTGGAAGCGATGGTTGCTTTCGTGCTAGCGGAGGCATTAATCGAGAAACTCGGCGGGGATTCAATGAACGAAATGAAGCCGCGCTTCGAGATGTTGCGAACGGCAACGTTGGATGATTTGAAGATGGACAACACGCCGCATGTGTTTTGGGAATAAAGATGAAGCATATCTTTTTATATGGCCCGCCTGGAGTTGGAAAAACAACCATCGGAAAAAAACTTGCTGACGATTTAAGGCTTTCGTTTATTGATCTTGATATTGAAATAGAAAAATCTGCGGGCGAATCGATTGTCCAAATCATGGAATCACAAGGCGAATCGGCTTTTCGCGATTCGGAATCGTTGATGTTAAAGAAATGCATCCACGAGAAAGAAAGTGTCATTGCATTGGGCGGCGGCACGTTGTTGCGGGCGGAAAATCGCGCGCTGGCAGCAGGCAACGGAAAAATTATTTTGTTGAACGCAGACTCGAAAACGTTAATCGCGCATTTGCAAAATCAAAATGTGCAGCGTCCGCTTTTAGCTGGCGATTTGGAATCGAAAATATCAACTCTGCTTGAAAAACGGAAAGAACATTACGCTTCTTTTCCCGTTCCATTATACGTTAATGAAAAAAGCGTCGAGCAAATCGCATATCTAATCCGAGTCGCTTTGGGGCGGCATCATCTTTCTGCGATGGGTGAGTACGATGCGATTGTGGATCAGGTTTCATGTTTAGAAAAATTCTCAATGCAAAATCCGATCATCGTGACCGATGAAAACGTGGCGAGATTTCATCTTGAAAAAATGAAAGCGGTCTTGGATGCGAAGTCAGTCATTATCCCCGCTGGCGAAGAACATAAAAATCTTGAAACCATTTCTTTCCTATGGAAATCGTTTCTCGAAAATGGGCTTGACCGCAAGAGCACGGTCATTGCTTTGGGCGGCGGCGTGGTCGGTGACTTGGCGGGTTTTGCTGCATCGACGTTCATGCGCGGAATCGATTGGATTTGTGTGCCGACGACCTTGCTCTCGATGGTGGACGCGTCGCTGGGCGGCAAGACCGGCTTTGATTTGCCTGAGGGCAAGAATCTGATCGGATCATTCCATGCGCCGAAATTGGTTTTAGCTGACCCGCAATTGTTGAAAACCTTGCCTGAAGCCGAATTGATCTCTGGTCTCGCCGAAGTGGTGAAACATGGAATTATTTCTGACCCAGAACTATTCTATCTGTGTTTGCATGGATTGGATTGGGTGAAAGATAATTTGGAAGATGTTGTCAAACGTGCCATGGCAGTGAAAATAAAAATTATCGAAGAAGACCCGTATGAAAAGAATATTCGCGCCTCTTTGAATTTAGGTCACACCGTGGGACACGCGCTTGAATTGGTGAGCAGATTCCAATTGCGTCACGGCGAAGCTGTGGCGATTGGAATGGTGGCTGAGGCGAAGCTGGCTGAACGTTTAAGGGTGGCAGGCAAAGGGTTGTCGGAGGCGATGGCTGAGTCGCTTTCCGCGTTGGGATTGCCAACTCACATCCCTGATAATTTGCCGGGCGAAGAAATTATCGATGCCATGCGAATGGATAAAAAGAAAAATGCAAAAGTGATTCGATTTGCGCTTCCTGTTGAAATTGGGAAAGTTGAATTGGTGGAGATAAGCGATTTGCAATCTGTGCTGGAGGATGAATGAAAATGCTTGTGTTACACGGTCCAAATTTGAATCTGCTTGGAACGCGCGAGCCGGAGATTTATGGTTCGATGACATTGGAGGATATCAATGCCAAGTTGATCGAGTTTGGAAAATCGTTGGGCGCAGAGGTGAAATGCTTGCAATCAAATCACGAGGGTGCATTGATCGATGCGCTTCACGATGCGCGTACTTGGGCAAGCGGCGTGGTGTTCAATCCCGGCGGATATACTCACACGTCGGTGGCGCTGCGCGATGCGATTATTGCAATTGGGATTCCGGTAGTTGAAGTTCATCTCTCGAATGTATACGCGCGCGAAGAGTTTCGACATAAGTCATTGCTATCGGCAGTTTGCAAAGGAAAGATTACTGGATTCGGTTGGATGTCTTATGCGTTAGGATTGAGAGTGCTGATCGAGAACGATAAATAATATTTTGATTTAGTGTGGAACTTGGCGTGGATATGAACCCAGCACGCGCAGAGTCAGAGCAAGTTCACTTAAGTGATCAAGCGCGCGGCGAACTTTTTCTTCGTGAGCCGCGCCGATGAAATCAATATAAAAAAGATATTCCCACGGTTGTCCCTGCAAGGGCCGCGATTCGATTTTCGTCAGATCAATATCTCGCAATGCGAACACACTCAACGCCTTGAATAACGCGCCCGGCTGATTCTTTAAGGTGAAGACAATAGACGTTTTGGCTTCACCGGTTGGCGTGACCGGCTCGCGTTGAATCGCGAGAAAGCGCGTATAGTTTTCGGGGTTATCTTCGATGCCTTCCTCGATAATCTGCATCTCATAAAGTTCAGCCGCACGCCGCGAGGCAATCGCGGCAGTTGTCCGCTCGCCGCTGGCTTTCAACATCTTGACGCTTCCAGCCGTGTCATAGACCGGCTCCACTTTGACTTTCAAGCTGCGTAAATATGCCGCGCACTGACCGAGTGCTTGCGGATGACTGATGACGCGTTGAATATCTTTTTTCTCAACGCCGGGGAATCCAATCAGACAATGGCGCACGCGCAGAAAATGTTCGCCGATGATATGTAAGTTGTAACGTAACAGCAAATCATAATTTTGATGAATGCTTCCGGCAAGTGAATTCTCGATGGGAATCAAAGCCGCTTCGCAAACGTCTGAAACGACTGCTTCGAAAACGGCGTCAAAAGATTCGCATGGACGCGTTTCCACTTTGCCAAAATAATCGAAGATAGCTTGTTCGCTGTAAGCACCGGGTTCGCCCTGAAATGCAATCATTGTTTATCGGCCCATTCTATGATTCTTCTAAAGCCGGTTTCCACATCCTCATCTGAAGCCGCGATTGTCATGCGCGCAAAGCCCTCACCTTGTTCGCCGAATGCAGAGCCGGGCACAAGTCCAACGCTGACCTCTTCAAGGATGCGTTCGCAAATCTCAAGTGAGGTCATCTTCAATGCGCGGAAATCAAGGAAGAAATAAAATGCGCCCATCGGCGGCGTGACCAACACTTTATCGCTTTCTATTTCACGCGCAATTCTTAAGACTAATTCTCGACGACGCGCATACGCGGCGCGCATCTGTGATGTGACTTGTTGAATCGCGGGATCGCTCAATGCGAACGCCGCGGCTTTCTGGATAAAAGGCGCGACACACGTAATCGAATTTTGTCCAGCCTTGAGGGCGTTCTCGATCACCTGCGACGGCGCAGCCAAATAGCCGACGCGCCAGCCGGTCATTGCATAGGATTTGGAAAGACTATTGACCACCAGCGTTCTGGATTTGGCGCCCTCGAATGCCGCCGCAGACGAAGGCTTTTCACCATAATATAAATCACCATACACTTCATCGCTGACGATCCATAGATCATGAGCCGCGGCAAGCTCTTGAAGTTTCTTCAGATATTCGCGCGTGGGATATGCGCCGGTTGGGTTCGATGGATAATTCAACACGATCACGCGGGTCTGCGGCGTCAGGGATTTTTCCCATGACTCGAAAAATGGTATGAAGTCATTTTCAGGGGGCGCGGCTACCCGGATGACGTTGCCGCGCAACATGGTCGCCATATTGGCATGTGTTGCCCAAGATGGATCGGGAATCAATACATCGTCGCCGGGATTCAAAATAGATTGCATCGCGGTGTAATAAGCATGAATCCCGCCGTGCGTAATTAAAATTTCGGATTGCGGATCATAGTCCAAGCCTTCGTCTCGCATCAGCTTGGATGCCGCGGCCGCTCTTAGTTCCGCGAAGCCGCGTGATGGACCGTAATGCGTCAGACCGGCATTCAGCGCTTGAAGCGCCGCGTCGAGAATCGGTTGCGGCGTCGCGAAATCCGGATCGCCGACTTGAAGCGCGATAATTTTTCGTCCGCTGGCTTTGAGCTCGAGAATGCGGTCGGTCATTGCAACCGTGGCAGATTGGCGGATCAAATCAAATTGTTGATTGAGAGGCAGCATTGGCAAGTCCTTGAAATGATAAGAATGGGCACGAGTGTATCAAGGGACTTGATTAAACGTCAACCTTTGATTTAAAGAGGAGGATAACTAGCATTAGATTTACTTGATTTTAGGGGCGCTTGATTATATTCGTTTGAATAAATGCAATGGCTTTTACTTGACCTGTGATCAATGAATCAAGAATATTTTTATCTATCTGTTTTTCCAGCTCAAAATAATTCTTGGCTGTTTTTTCACCATACACTTGAACAAAAATTTCGAACGTGTAGAGATCGGGTTGCCAAACAAATGGAGATGAACCAGGTTCAACTTTTGGTATAAACACAATATTTTTTCTTACTGTTTGTTTTGCTTCTAGCAAAAATCCAGCAAAAGTGCCTAATATATTAGATGCACTTATGCCTATATTTTGTTGGGCAAATGCTGCCATATCCACCTCAAATGAAGGTGAAAATTCGTGTGTAATCCCGCTGTTTTTGCCACTTACAACTAACTTAACCATTTGAATAATGCCTTCGCTGTAACCACCATTAGAGAATGTTACTGGCAGGAGAACTGCAATGGCAATGCCGGATGACGGAGGCATTAATCTGCCTGTAACAAGGTGCAGATTATCCATAAAGATTGAAAGGTGGAAAGGAAAAAGTTCGTCTTTGAAGGCTGAGAGGATTGAAATAACGAACGCGGCAAAGGAAAGGCTGATGGGTAAAGCTATGGCTGGTGATGCTATGTTGGTGTAACTCATGATGAAAGTAATAATCGCAATCAGTAATATAAAGATCGAAATTATTGAAATAAATACTACATTCTTTTTTTTCATCAATTCACCGACCCATCTGTAAATCAGATTAATCTCGCATTAGAAATGGTTTCAAATATGGGCCCGGCTGGATTCGAACCAGCGACCAAGCGATTATGAGTCGCCTGCGCTAACCACTGCGCCACGGGCCCGCTATAACAAGGCTTCCGTACGTTCTACATGTCC
>JBAUMB010000233.1:0-3416 GCA_049578465.1 Anaerolineales bacterium | reverse complement strand
GAAGAACCAACGCGTGCTCGTGCTTTGCCCGAAGAAGCTGCGGGAAAACTGGACTGTGTATCAAGCATCGAATGCTAGTGAACTCAATCCATTTATCAAGGATCGCTTCTCTTATTCTGTTTTATCTCATACAGATTTAAGCCGTGAAGGCGGATACTCCGGCGATATTGATCTTGCGAACGTGAGTTGGGGCAACTTTGATTTGGTGGTGATTGACGAAAGCCATAACTTCCGAAACAACACGCCGGGGAAACGCGACGAGGATGGGAATGTAGTTCGCAGAAGCCGCTATGAAC
This sequence comes from Anaerolineales bacterium, assembly GCA_049578465.1. Classification (GTDB taxonomy): domain Bacteria; phylum Chloroflexota; class Anaerolineae; order Anaerolineales; family Villigracilaceae; genus Fen-1038. Next base: position 3,120 of record JBAUMB010000233.1, on the reverse strand, counting down.
GCCTGATGCAAGACGTTATTCAAAGCGGCGTGAAGACCAAAGTACTGATGCTTTCTGCCACGCCCGTAAACAACAATCTTAAAGATTTACGAAATCAGATTTACTTCATTACTGAAAATGAAGACACTGCACTCTCCGCACCTATGGGAATAGATAGCATTGAACAGACTCTACGCGTGGGGCAACAAATCTTCAATGAGTGGGCGAAGAAAAACAAGGAGCGCGACACCGCGGATTTGCTCGAAAAGCTCAGTTCGGCATTTTTTAAGTTACTGGACGGGTTGACTATTGCTCGTTCACGCAGGCATGTTCAAAAATATTATAAAGATAGCGTTGCCCTTTTAGGTGGATTCCCTGAAAGAGAAAAACCAATTTCGGTGTATCCGAATATCGATACCCGCGGCGAGTTCATGTCATACGACAAACTAAATGACGAGATCATGCAGTACCAGCTCTCGTTGTTCAAGCCATCCTTTTACTTATTGGAAGAATATAAAGCCACATACGCGCCAAAAGTTGCAGCATTTACACAAGAGACGCGTGAAAAATTCCTTATTGGCATGATGAAAGTGAATTTCCTGAAAAGATTAGAAAGCTCAATTCACTCCTTCGAACTCACGCTCTCGCGCACCATCAAAAAAATTGACTTTCTTGTTGATAAGATAGAAAGATTCAAACAATACCAAAAAGAGAATCCGGATTTCGATTGGGATGAATTGCAGGTTGTGGATCCGGATGATGAAGAGTTGCAGCAGGCTCTTGATTTCCAAGTGAGCAAGGCTGGAATCAAACTGGCACATATTCGACTTGATGATTGGTTGAGGGATCTACGCAAAGACGGAAAGCAACTCGGTAAATTACACGAGCAAGCTGCAAGAATTACGCGTGAACGCGATGCTAAATTGAATGAACTCAAGAAACTAATTGCGGAAAAGGTCAGTCATCCAACCACGAACAAAAAGGACAAGCCCAACCGTAAAGTATTAGTCTTTACGGCCTTTGCCGATACAGCAGCATATCTTTATGAATCTTTGATGGAGTGGGCGCAGGAAGATTTAGGGATCAACATTGCATTAGTCTCCGGCGGCTCCACAGAGAACAAAACCACCTTTGGCAAGAATGAATTCAATCAGATATTGACCAACTTCTCGCCTGTTTCAAAGAACCGTGCCAAGATTAAGAATATGCCGCAAGACAGTGAGATTGACTTGCTCATTGCAACCGATTGTATTTCCGAAGGGCAGAACTTACAGGATTGCGATTACTTGGTGAATTACGATATTCACTGGAATCCGGTGCGAGTGATCCAGCGCTTCGGACGCATTGACCGTATCGGTAGTATCAATAAATCGGTACAACTGGTGAACTTCTGGCCCACACAGGATTTGGATAAATATATTGCATTGAAAACACGCGTGGAAGCGCGCATGGCACTTGTGGATATTGCCGCAACTCAGGATGACAATTTGCTCAATACCGAAGAACTGGAAGACCTCATCACGGACGAATTGCGATATCGGGATAGACAATTGAAACGCTTGCGTGATGAAGTGCTGGATCTGGAAGAGTTCAATGAATCAGCAACGCTGACGGATTTCACGCTGGATGATTTCCGTGCGGACTTGTTGCATTATATCGAAGCTAATCGCGAGAAATTGGAAGCTGCACCGGATGGTTTATATGGAGTGGTCCCAGCCCGTATTGAAAATAATATCCGTCCGGGCGTAGTGTATTGTTTAAGACAAAAAGGCGATGCTGCCAGCTCCGAAGTCAATCCTTTGCAGCCTTACTATCTGGTCTATATCCAAAATGAAGGCGTGACGCGTTTTGGTTTTACTCATCCCAAACAAATTCTGACCATCTTCCGCGAATTGTGCTCAGGCAATGATGCACCCTTTGAAGACCTCTGCAGAGAGTTCGACAAGGAAACTGAAAACGGGACAAAGATGAAGGCTTACAATGATCTACTGGAAAAAGCCGTCGGTTCAATAGAAAGCACATTCAAGAAGCGTGTTGCCAGCGAATTACAGACTAGTCGCGGAGCAACCATCCCTGAATTTGATAAACAAGTAACCGAGAAAACCGACTTTGAATTGATCACCTGGTTGGTCATTCGATAAGTGAGAGATCAATATGCCCGATAACCAAGAATTAAAAAAAGCGATTCAAGCTGCATTAGCGGCTTTCCAGAATCAACCATCAGCGGAAGCGTCTTTAGGGTTGCTTAAGACACTTGGATATCAGAGCGAGCGCAGGCTGAGTCTAAAGCCAAATAACGCCAAGCAATTTCAGGCACAATTTGACGCGAAAGCTCGCATGAATCAGGAAGCCGCCTTGCTCAAGGATTGGCTGTCGGTGGATTTACTAATCCAGGTGACGGATGCAGAAATCCGCGAGACGATGCTAGGGGCAAAGGATATGTTCGCATCCAAGCAGGTGGATGATAAAGACATTCGCTCGTATTTGTTCTTCTCAATAGAACTCAATGGTGCACAGTACACACGTACACAACTTGCAGGTATTACGCGCGAGATCAATAGACTATTTCCGATGCCTGTGATGGTAATTTTCAAATACGACAATGTCGTGAGCCTAGCTATCATTGCGCGACGAATTAACAAGAAAGACGCGAGCAAAGATGTTCTCGAAAAAGTAACGCTTATCAAGGACATCCGCTTTACTGGCAACCGCGCCCAGATCGAGATTTTGCACGACCTGTCTATCACGCAGTTGATGCAGGAACGTACGATTTCCAATTTCGTGGAATTGCAAAAGGCTTGGGAGAAGACTCTTGATATCAATGAACTCAACAAGAAGTTCTACAAGGAAATTGCTAATTGGTATTTCTGGGCGGTCAAGACGGTCAAGTTCCCAAAGGATACTGAGAAGGATGAGGCGACACGCAATGCAACTAGTGTCATTCGTCTAATCACGCGCTTGATCTTCGTGTGGTTCATCAAGGAAAAGAGATTGGTTCCCGAAGAGCTGTTCGATGAACGCAAATTGAAAGAAATGCTCGACTTTAGCGACCCAAAGAAGAGCACCTATTACAAAGCCATTCTGCAAAACCTGTTCTTCGCCACGCTTAACACCGAGATGGGCGCGGACCGCATTTTCCGC
>JBAUMB010000232.1:0-12215 GCA_049578465.1 Anaerolineales bacterium | reverse complement strand
CGTTAGTATTGAAGTAGATGCGAAGGAAACAGCAGGGCCTAACGACGGCACAATCGGAATCGCCTGCCGCGCAACGTCAAACAATGGCACATACACTTTTGAGTTTGATCAAAACGGCGACTATGGAATCTATAAATATGACGCCAGCGGAAGCCCGACAACACTGACCGAAGGAACCTTAAGTCCCAACACTGTTACGCAAAACGATATTAATCACATTGAAGGCATTTGCGATGGCGATACCCTGACATTGCTCTTGAATAATCAAGTCTTGGCACAGGCGCAAGACTCGGATTATGCAAAAGGCGGAGTAGGCATTATCGTCAACCCGGGTTCGGGCGCGGATACAGCCATCGATGTGCTGTTCAGCAACTTTGTTGTCAAGGGACCGTAAATCAGTCAAAGACTTGCCGATGGCAAGTCTTTTTCTTTACCCTCCCCGCTGTTATAATCAAATAGCGATTACAAATTTAGGAGTTCTTCATGATAGCTACAATCAAATTCGGAACGGACGGCTGGCGCGGCGTGATCGCCGAAGACTATACCTTCGATAATGTCCGCCGCGCGGCTCAAGGCTTCGCTTCCTATTTGCTGGAAAAAGGGAAACAAGGCGAATGGGTCATTATCGGCTACGATAAACGCTTCGATAGCGAATTCTTCGCGGCCGCCGCGGCTGAAGTTTTGGCTGGCAACGGATTAAAAGTTTGGCTGACAGACGGAGCCACACCCACGCCCGTCATCGCGTACGCGGTTGTTGATAAGAAAGCCTGCGGCGCGATCAACATCACAGCCTCGCATAATCCTCCGACCGATAACGGATTCAAAGTCCGCGATGAAAATGGCGGCGCGATTGATCCCGAAGGACTGAAGAAGATTGAAGCGTTGATTCCTGATGATATAAAAAACGTAAAACGCAAAACGCAAAGCGACGCGGCTGGTTCCATCGTCAAGTTCGACGCGTCGAAAGCATATGTCGAGCATCTCAAAGATTTGATTGATCTTCAAAAACTAAAAGACGCAGGTTTCACCGTCATGGTCGATTCCATGTGGGGCAACGGCGGAGGATGGTTTGCTGATTTGCTGGCCGGCGGAAAAACCAAAGTGGTTGAAATCCATAAAGACCGCAATCCCATCTTCCCGGAAATGAAACGGCCGGAACCGATTCCGCCGAATATCGATGTCGGCTTGAAAGCAACCGTTGATAATAAAGCCGACGTTCTGCTCGTCACGGATGGCGACTCGGATCGTCTTGGCGTTGGCGATGAAAAAGGCGAATTCGTCAACCAATTACGCGTCTACGCTTTGTTGGCTTATTATTTGCTCGAAGTGCGCGGCGAGCGCGGCGCAATTGTCAAGACGCTTTCAACGACAACCATGCTAAACAAACTTGGCGCGTTATACAATGTGCCGGTTTATGAAACCGGTGTGGGATTTAAATTTGTCGCACCAAAGATGATGGAAACGAATGCGATGATCGGTGGAGAAGAAAGCGGCGGATACGCTTTCCGCGGTAACGTTCCCGAACGCGATGGAATCCTTGCCGGTTTATATATGCTTGACTTCATGGCGCGCACTGGCAAGAAGCCAACCGAATTATTGACTATGCTGTTCGATAAAGTCGGTGCGCATTATTACGACCGCATTGACACGCCGTTCAGCGGCGATAGAAAAACTCGTGAAGAAACAATTCTAAAAGCCAATCCAAAAACAATCGGCGGCCTAAAAGTTACTGAGCTGGTGACGATAGACGGTTTTCAATTTAAACTCGAAGATGGCGGCTGGATGCTCATCCGCTTTAGCGGCACCGAGCCGATCATGCGGGTCTATTGCGAAACGACACATGAGGATAAAGTGCAAGCTATTTTGCAAGATGGTTTAAAAGTTGCAGGCTTAAAATAAATCCATGAGACTCACCGACACTCATTGTCACTTGGACTTAGATCAATTTAATGCTGACCGCGACGCGGTGATACAACGCGCGATCAACGCGGGCGTGACACGTATTCTTATTCCGTCTCTGACCGGGACCTCGAGCCGCGCCGCCGTTAAATTAGCTGAATCGAATCATATGCTTTACGCGGCAGTGGGCGTGCATCCAAATGAAGCAGAGATGTGGGATGGACAAACTATTTCCTCATTGAAAGAATTGGCGGCGCAGAGTCTCAAAGTGGTTGCCATCGGCGAGATCGGATTGGATTATTACTGGAATAAATCAACGCATGAGGAACAGATCTCAATTTTAAAAGAACAATTAAATCTCGCGGCCGAATTAGAATTACCAGTCGTGATTCACAGCCGCGAGAAGGACGATGCAGAGCATGGCGAGTGCGCCGAGGACTTGCTCAAAATTTTGGAGGAATGGGTATCCGGTCTACGGTCAAAGAATGAAGCGCTTGCCCAACGGCCCGGAGTCCTGCATTCGTTTTCGGGATCACTTGAAACAGCTAAGAATGCAATTTATCTTGGATTCTATATCGGCGTGACCGGTCCAATCACGTATAAAAACGCTGAGAAGAAACGTCAGACGATTGGCAATCTTCCGTTAGAGCGATTGTTGATCGAAACCGATGCGCCATATCTCGCGCCGGAACCGCGTCGAGGAAAACGAAACGAACCTGCCTTCGTTACTTATATTGCTGATAAAATTGCAGAAATAAAATCCCGCACCCCGCAGGAGGTTGCGGCCGCAACGACAGAAAACGCGGCGCGCCTTTTCTCCTGGGGAGAGACTGTTTGAATAACGTCACATTTATTTCACCCGTACAAACTCAACTTCAACTCGTCGAAGCGCGACTGCAATCACAAGCGGATGATCGTCATCCAGATCTGCGCGCCGCGTTGGGACAAATTCTCGCGGCGGGCGGCAAACGCATCCGCCCCACCATTACTTTGCTCGTTGGAAATATGCTTGGCGCATCGGAGAGTCGACTCGTCACGCTCGGCGCGGCGATGGAATTGCTGCACACCGCGACGCTCGTCCACGACGATTTGATTGACGGATCGCTGTTACGCCGCGGCATGCCGACACTGAATGCGCGTTGGTCACCGGCCGCAACCGTCCTGACCGGCGATTTTCTTTTTGCACGCGCTGCGCAGCTTGCGGCGGATACAGATCATTTGCCATTAATGAAATTGTTTGCCGAAACATTGGCAGTCATTGTCAACGGTGAGCTGACTCAGATGTTCTCGGCACGCGGCGTGATTGACCGCGAAAATTACAAACAGCGAATCTATGCCAAGACCGCTTCCCTTTTTGAAATGACAGCGCGCGCGGCGGCCATGATCAGCCCCGTGAAAGAATCAACGATTGAAGCGATGCGTAAGTTCGGCTATGAAACCGGAATGGCTTTTCAAATCGTGGATGATATTTTGGATTTCACCGGCGACCAATCCACGGTCGGCAAGCCGGTTGGTTCGGACCTGCTCAATGGTTTGGTCACGTTACCAGCGATTTATTATGCCGAGGCTTGTCCGAACGATGAAGATGTCAAGTCATTGCGAGATGGCGGCTGGGGAAATCAGGAACGGATGCAAAGATTGGTTGAGTCCATTCGTATAACTGACGCGGTGAAAAAAGCAATGGAAGAAGCCAAACAACATGCCGCACATGCTTTGCAAACGCTGGAAGATTTCGAGTCCAGCCCGGAACGGGATGGGCTAGAAAATTTGGTAAAGTATATTGTGGATCGGAACGTTTAATTTAGATCGCATCTTCAAAGCAGAAGTAAAGTCCTCAAGGTTCGAATGGTTAATCCTCGTCATCCTTTCCGCATTAATGTCGGCTTCATCATCCATGAAGAAGTCGGCTCTATACATGAGTTTCCGTTTGAATTTAAAAAAATCAAGGTTGATGAAGACCTTGATTTGCAGGATTTCATTGGCACCATCCAAGTCAGCCGCACGCCGCAAGGATTATTGGTTCAAGGAAAATTTTCAGGCGAGACCATGCTGGAATGTGCGCGATGCTTGAATGAATTTAGCAAGCCGCTCATTTGGAAGCTGACCGAGTTATATGCGTTCAACGAAAAGTCAGTGAGCGACTCGGGGTTGATTATTCCCGAAGATGCACAAATTGATCTAGAATCACTCGTCCGCGAATACGCTCTGCTCGAAATCCCGATCAACCCGATTTGCAAACCAAATTGCAAAGGTTTGTGCCCCGTTTGCGGACAAGACTTGAACCTGGCCGATTGTGGTCATCGCCCACAAGCGGACGAATCGCCATTCGCCGCGCTAAAAGATTTGTTGTAGTAAAATATCGTCTATGAAACTCTGCTCTTCCCCAAAGGTGACAATGACCATGTCCATGCAAATGCGCATCGAGTTATCCTGTCGCGCCTGGGATGAGTTTTAGTTCCGCCTTTGTTGAAATGAGAGGCTGTCCCAGACTTTAGGACAGCCTTTTTGTTTGCAATGACATAAGATACTGGAGAAACAAATGTCTGAAAATATTTTAATTGCCATCGCATGGCCTTACGCCAACGCCGAAATCCACGTTGGAAATATCACCGGCTCGCACCTGCCCGGCGACATCGTCGCGCGCTATCACAGACTCAAAGGAAACAAAGTCCTCATGGTCAGCGGCACGGACTCGCACGGCACACCGGTCACCATTCGTGCGGATCAAGAAGGCAAACCCGTCGAGGAAGTGTACAAGCGATTCCATGAATCGTTCATCAAAGTCTTCAAGGGCTACGGCATCACGTATGACTTGTTTACGACCACACACACCGAGAATCATTTCAAGGTTTCGCAGGATATGTTCCTCGCATTGCAGCAAAACGGATTCATGTTCACGCAGAAATCCATGCAGTGGTATTCACCTTCGACCAATAAATTTTTGCCGGATCGCTACGTCGAAGGGACATGCTACATCTGCGGCTACGAAGGCGCACGCTCCGATCAATGCGATAATTGCGGCAACGTACTCGAGCCGGAGAGATTAATCAACCCGCGCTCCAAGGTTGGCGGCGCGCTCGAACTGCGCGAGACCGAACATTTTTATCTCGATCTTTCCAAACTCGAACCGGATGTGAAAAAGTTTTTGCGGGATCGCGCCGAGCACATGCGCGATACGGTCATCGGCGAATCATTGCACAAGATCGAGTCCGAAGGGTTGAAGCCGCGCGCCATCACGCGCGATCTCGATTGGGGAATTCCCGTTCCGGTCGCGGGTTGGACCGAAGCGGGCAAACGCATTTACGTTTGGTTCGAGGCCGTGATCGGCTATCTCTCCGCGCCGATTGAATGGAGTCAATTATCGGCGCAGAAAGAAGCGTGGCGCGAGTGGTGGGTCAACCCGAAGGCGAAGCAATTTCACTTCATCGGCAAGGACAACATCTTCTTCCACACGTCACTATGGCCCGCGCAACTGATGGGCGCGGGAGATAAGTTCTTGAAAATATTTGCCCCACCCCAGCCCTCCCCAGATGGAAAGACACAATCTGGAGAGGGAGAAAAGTTGACTCTGCCTTATGATGTGCCCGCCAATCAATTCATGAATCTCGAAGGACAAAAGATCAGCGGCTCGCGCAACTGGGCAATTTGGGGACTCGACGCGCTGACGCGTTACGATCCCGATGCGCTGCGTTATTATCTGACGGTGAACATGCCCGAAGCGAAGGACAGCGATTGGGATTGGAAGGAATTCGTGGCGCGCAATAATAACGAACTCGTAGCGACGTGGGGCAACCTTGCAAACCGCGTGCTGTGGTTCTGTTATAAAAATTGGAACGGATATGTGCCGAATGTAGATCTGAATACATTGCGTGCGGGCGATAAAGAATTGCTGGCCGTTATCGAAAACGGATTCAACATTGTCGGCGCGGAACTCGAAGCGGTGCGATTGCGTTCGGCATTGGGCGAAGCGATGAAACTTGCCACCGCGGTGAATGTGTATCTCGATGTCAACGCACCGTGGACCGCCATGAAGAATGATAAAGATGGCGCGGGAAAAACAGTTTACACCGCGCTGAATGCCATCGACTCGTTGAAGATTTTGTTCGCGCCGTTCCTGCCATTCACGTCACAACGATTGCATGAATACTTCGGCTACGAGACTCAGCTGTTCGGCGAGCAATACACCGAGACGGTCAAAGACTCGCTCGGTGAACATACAGTATTGAGATATAAAGGTGTTGATGGATTGCAGTGGAAGCCCAGTGAGCTGAAACCGGATGCGAGATTGAATCAGCCGGGGCCGTTATTCAAGAAGTTGGATGATAGCGTGATCGAGGAAGAAAGAGCCAGATTAGGAAAGTAAACAAAAAGCGGATGTCAAATGACATCCGCTTTTTGTTTTGTGATAACAGAACTTTCTGGTTACGGTAATGAGCAAGTACGGACCGAAGACACGAGGTTCCCTGATCCGGTTTGATTGATCGAATCACCGGAGCCATTATCAACCAAGACCGCGCCGCTAATAGTTGCCGTACCCCTCGTTTTGAGATTAATGCCGTAATCTACGTTGTTGGCAAACTCGCCGCAAGTCAGGGTCAGCTTGCCGTTGGTAGTGACATTCAAGCCTTCTCCATCATATTGACTGGTAATATCTCCGAGATTGTCATCGGCTGTGATCTTGGTCAATGTCACAGTGTTTTTACTGTTGATATCCAAGCCGTCGCCATCGTTGTTATTGAATGTGCCGAAGCCAGTCAACGTCACGGTGACAGTAGAGCCGCCTTGTGAATTATCGAGCAGCGCACCTGCGCCGCTCACGTTGTCATTAGCAGTGATGTTATTGACGGTGATATTGCCTTTGCTGAAAATTTCCAATCCAGCCTCTGGAATAGTATCCGCGGGCGTGCCATCATTATATTGAGCGAAGTTGCCGTTGAAGACGCTGGCGCCGCTGAGGGTCACGGTCTTGGCGGAGATTGCTCCGCTGTTATCGAGATAGACTCCATCGCCGAATAATCCGCTGATTCCGTTCCCATCCGCCACGAGCGTGGTGGTGCTGAGCGCGATGATGCCATTGCTAAAGACATCCAAACCATCCGTGGTATTGTCGTTGAAGGAATCATTGCCGCTCAACGTCACAGATTGACTCGTGAGTGTGGTGCAGCCACTGCCGCCATTGGCACAGTTATCAAGGTAGACTCCGGTATTTCCATTGCCATTGGCGCTGAGGGTGCTCAATGTGATCGCTCCGTTGGAAAAAACATCCAGGCCGTCTGCTCCGCTATAGGAGAAGGTGTTGCTGTTAGTCAGCGTGACCGATTGCGGAGTGGTCGAGTTGCTATTATCCAAATCCGCACCGGTGCCGCTGTTGTTGATGGCGTGAATGTTTCCGGCTTTGATCGCGCCGTTGCTGGTTATATCCAAGCCGTCGCCGACATTATCGTTGAGGACGTCGGTGCCGGTGAGCGTGACCGTGCCTTTGGAATTGAAATTGACCAGACTGGCGTTGACGTTCGCGTTAAACAAATTTACGCCGATGCCGCTATTTTCGCCGGCATTGATATCGCTGGAAGTGATATTGCCAAAGCTGTTCACATCCAAACCGTCCGCGGCGTTATTGTTGAACTGGTTGAGTCCGGTCAAGGTCACGGTGGGCGCGCCTAATACTGTACAGTATGAGTTAGTCATATCGAGCAGACAATTATCAAGGAGCGCGCCATTGCCAGCTAAATCACCGCTGGCAGTGACGTTATTGACCTTGATCGCGCCCTGACTATAGATAATCAAGCCGCTAACTTGATTTGAAAAACTATCAGCTGGGATGCCATCGTCATAGGAAATAGTTGAATAGTTTCCATTGAAGGTGCTGTTGTTCAGCGTGACTCCTTTTCCACCCCAAAAATAAGCTCCCACGCCGCCTTGAAACTCACTGCTTGTACCGGCTGATGTGCCATTGTCATTGGAAGTGATATTGTTGGCAGTCAGCAATCCAGAAGCATAGACGTCCAAGCCATCTGCAAAGTTACTTTCGAAATCATTGGCTCCGTTCATTGTAATATTCTGTGTTGTTGCAGAGTTACCAGTGTTTTTGAGAAAGACACCAACCCAAGAATAGTCTATAGGCGGATTGCCTTGGACGCCATTGCCGGTGGCGTTTAGGTTATTCGTGGTGATCGCGCCATTACTATAAACATCCAAGCCATCTTCAGAGTTATTGGTGAAGTGGTTGGTGCCGGTAATTGTGATCGTACCTTTGTCGCCGGAGAAATCATTCTCTAATTGGACTCCGCCGCTGTACCAATAGCTATACGTTGTGCCGTCATAACCACTGCTGTTACTATCAGCATTCAAACCACCGGCTGTGATGTTGCCATTGGAATATACTTCCAACCCATTGAAGTAGTTATGGTTGAAATAATTTGTGCCGGTGATAGTGACAGTGGCTGTAGAAGTGCACGGATTAGAAAAGAGTGATGACTGATTATTACAGTTGTCGATATATACGCCCGCGCCGGTTGTACTGTAATTGGCAGTTACACCATTGAGGGTAATCGCTCCTTTACTGTAAATGCTCAATCCAGTGTTATAGTCATTGTTGAATTGGCTATTGGTCACTGTAACCGTGCCAGTGCCAACACAATTGGTTCCGTTCCATTGACAATTATTCAGGTAAGCACCGCCTAAGGTGGTAGCACCATTAGATTGAACGTTCGTCAAAGTGATGTTGCCGGTGGTGTCGACTTCCAAACCGTTGTCGCCGTCGCCCGCGTTGTTGATGGTGAGATTGCTAATCGTCACGGCGTTTTTCCAGTTATTGATCCACAACGGAACACCCAGCGTGGACACACCGTTAATTGTACTAGAACCATAAGTGCCATTCCAGCCGCCTTTGATAGTCAGTGAATACGGTGCCCATGGACTGAAGTTGGTTGTTAAACCGTCAATGATAACGGCTGTGGAAGAACCGTCCGTTACCGTGTCACTGATCCAGATCGTAGAACTCGTTTTGGTCGGAATGAATCCCAGATCTCCCGCGCCGATGTAGCTAATCAAATCAGCTAGATTGTCCGCTGGCATTGTGCAACCGCTCAGCCCGCTATTATTTGGGCTGGTTACTGTGGATGGACACCAAAGCGGATCGCCGCTATTGAGAATATCCTGCGCTTGTTGTGAACCCAATGGAACTTTATCCCCGTTCGAATCAAGGATCACAACTTTCGTCCCGCTTGGCACTTGTGAAAGCGAATTGGAGGAGCCTTTGTTCGAGCTTCGTCCACCGGACGATGGAACAGTCGGCGGCGTAGTGCCGCTATCCGCTAAAACCGGAACCGTCGCAATGGCGCTGAGGGCCAACACCAGCAGGACGGTCAAAACAAATGACACAGATTGAATCTTCTTATTCATTTTGCATTCTCCTTCTGCAATGAGGCTTTAATAATCACAGTATAACGACGTCCATACCAATTTACAAGTATGAGTTGCATGGATGCTGATCATGACTTTAGATAATTTATCCGAAGGATTATTCATCCCGCTTCATATCCCGCCTCGAATGGCGCGGCACAAACGAGGCGTGCCTGCAACTGAATCAAGGTTTCGGCGTGGGCCTCAGCGGAATCGGAGTCACCATCGGCAATTGGGATAAGTCCATGTGCGGATCAATGCTCAGACTGCTGGCGGGTATCCAACAGGGTTGAAAGAAATAAGGGTTGAGGATAATATACCAACCCGGCACGCTTCCGACTCCCAGCAATTGCACGCTCTGCCCTTGCGTGATACTGCTCTCCATATTATAGGTTGGTCCCGGTCCAAACCAACAGCCCGCCAATTTCGAAACCACCGGCTGCTGGATCGGCTGGCTAGTTGAGGTCAGTGTGGCCGGGATCGGTGTGATGGTAGCAGTAGCTGATGGTGTAAGCGTTGGAGCCTCGGCGGTTTTAGTCAGCGCAACGGAAACGCCGTGAGCAATGTTCGTTGCCATCTGGTCCGCCGCGGAGGGAGTCGCTTTGGCCGCGCACGCCGTTCCAATGAGAATCATCGCGAACCAAACCATTGTCAAATATACAAATCGCAAGTTCATATCACATCCATTCAAAAATCTTGATAGACTCTGGCACAACCCGGGTTGAGCGAATCACATAGATTACAATAGCAAATGATAATACAAAAGAGGAATAAAATAACGATAGAATCAAAAACTAATGATCAAGGAAATATGTAGATTAAACCGACAAATTGCAATCGAAGCTTCTGCATCTCCCACAACTGGCGGAGGATAATATTCCCCAGCCGCAGGATGCATCTTGGAAATATTGAGCATAAGATTAAGCGCTAGCTCTAACAGACATTCGAGACTCTTGTTAATACTTAACTCGCCGTAGGTATTCACTGCTACTCTTGTCAGGATTGGAAGCAAGCATTGATAATTGAAGGAGCAACTCAAATGACAGTTCAAAAAGAACCAACCATTCTCGTTATCTTTGGAGCCATGGGCGATCTGACATGGCGAAAGCTGGCTCCGGCGCTCTACAATCTGTTACTTGACCAGCAGCTGCCTGAACGTTTCGCCGTGATTGGGCTGGATATAAAAAATGCAAAACCGGATGAATTCCAACTGCGGCTGAGAGATGGTGCGAATGGCTTCTGTGAATGCGGAGGAGTGGACGAGAATACGTGGAAAAAGTTTACAGCGAACCTGGCATACATCTCAGGTGATTTTGGCGTTCCTGCAACCTACACTGCTTTAGATAATCAACTTAAGAACAATGAAAAGAACTGGGGAAGTCCAGCCGATCATATTTTTTATCTAGCCACGCCGCCGAGTATTATGGAAACAATCGTAAAAGGGATTGGGCCGGCCGGCCTGGCCCGCGATATAAGCCGCGCCCGAATTGTCGTGGAAAAACCATTTGGCCATGATTTGGATTCTGCCGTTGAACTAAATGGTGTGCTTACCGAGGTTTTTGACGAAACACAAATTTACCGAATAGACCATTACCTTGGCAAGGAAACCGTTCAGAACATCCTTGCTTTTCGCTTTGCCAATGCGCTGTTCGAACCGATCTGGAATCGCCGCTACATTGACCATGTGCAGATTACCGTAGCCGAACAGGTGGGCGTGGAGCATCGAGGCGCATATTACCAACACGCCGGTGCTTTGCGCGATATGATCCAAAACCACCTGATGCAAATCCTGACGCTGATCGCCATGGAGCCGATGGTCTCTTTTGATGCGAATGAAATCCGCAATAAAAAAGTGGATGTGTTGAAAGCGATCCGTCCGATCTCCAAAGAAAAAGTTCAGGATGCCGCCGTGCGCGGCCAATAAAAGGGAAATTGCAAATTTGATTTTAGTAAATTAACGAAGCGAGACCGCATCTGATTCTACGGAGTGAAAAATGAAGAAATATAAATATTTGATCGTCGGCAGTGGCATGACTGGCGATGCCGCCGTACGCGGCATCCGTGAACTTGATCCAAACGGCTCGATCGGAATGATCGGCAACGAAACCGATCTGCCTTATGCCCGTCCGCCGCTTTCAAAAGGAATGTGGAAAGGCCGTCCATTCGAAAAGATCTGGCGCGGCACCGATAAATTAAATGTAGAGTTTCATCTAGGCCGAAAGATCATCGAACTCGACCCGGTGGCCAAACATTTGCTTGACGATCAGGGCGATGAATATAATTACGAGAAACTTTTGTTGGCGACTGGCGGCTCTCCCATTCGTTTGCCGTTTGGCGGTGAAAGTATTATTTACTTCCGCACGCTTCAAGATTATCAGCACCTGCGCGCGCTTAGCGAGATGGGCCAGAAATTTCTTGTGGTCGGCGCGGGCTTTATCGGCTCTGAAATGGCGGCGGCTTTGACCATGCAAAACAAGCAAGTCACAATGGTGTTTCTCGAGAATTCGATCGGTGAGAATATTTACCCACCAGACCTTTCCGAATATCTGAATAATTTTTATCGCCAGAAAGGCGTGGAAATTATCCCCGCAGACGGCGTGAGCAGCTTCGAGAAAAGCGGGATCCGCTTCACGGTCCGGACCCGAGGCGGGCGCGAGTTTCAGGTGGATGGAGTGGTGGCCGGACTCGGAGTCCGACCGAACATCGAGCTGGCAAAGTCCGCAGATATAAAAGTCGAGAACGGTATCGTTGTGGATGATCACCAGCGTACATCGGCATCTGATGTTTACGCGGCAGGTGATGTGGCGATGTTCCCGCATCATTCATTTGGAAAGTTGATCCGCGTGGAACACGAAGATAATGCCTTAATGATGGGCAAGCAGGCTGGGCGCAACATGGCCGGCGCTAATGAG
>JBAUMB010000231.1:0-3306 GCA_049578465.1 Anaerolineales bacterium | reverse complement strand
ATCTTAACGCTGGTGTTAGCAAATATCGCGGCAGTCATAGGCCGGGGTGATTGGTTTCCTTGGTCAATTCCCGGGTTATTCAGCGGCGCGGCCGGTCCGCGCACGAACCAACTAGGATTGCATAGTTACGTAATCGTGATTCTTGCCAGCCTCATCGGTCTCGCCGCGACGTTTTATTGGTGGCGCAACGCAGATCAGTCGCGATAAACATAGAATCAAACAGACTGCGCTCATTGTGAGCGCAGTCTGTTTGATTACAAAAATATTTATTGTGAAACGGTGAACTGCACCTGACCCACTTGATTTCCTGACATGTAAATATCCACGCGATATTGCCCGATCGGCCAGTTGCCAGTATTCGTTAAATGGAATCGAAGCGTGGTGGTGCCGCTGCTATAGTTTTGATCCATGATCTTGAACGGTGTATTCGGATCCTGGTTTGCGACATTCAACACATACCAGCGAGCCTCGAAGGCCGTCCCGTTTTGAACGCCGTTGACATCAAAAAATAAAATGAGCGCATCGGTCGGCGCGAAAGTGGACGTCTTGTTCGTGCCTTGATCGTCTGTCGCCATATAAAAGTTGGACACTTTCGGAGTCGGCGCGCATGCCGCCAGCGAAAATATGATGGCGAACACAGCAAATAAAATGAAAATATTTTTGGCTTTCATGATTCATCTCCTCTTGGTTATGTTACACGACCTCAACATAAATTCGTTTATTGATGGCGCCTTTGCTCTTGTAGTCTACCACACGGATCTGCCCCACCTCCGACGTGTTCTTCACATGCGTGCCGCCATCTGCTTGCAGATCGAGTCCGACAATTTCAACCGTGCGAACTTGTTGGATTCCTTGCGGCAAAAGATTAATTTTTGTGCGGATCAAATCCGGAATCTGAAAGGCTTCATCGCGCGGCAAAATTTTAACGCGCACATCGCGTCGTGCCTGAACCTCGCGATTGACCGCCGCTTCGATGATTGTCACCAACTCCTTTTGCAGCCGCTCGAATTCAAAGTCCATGCGGCCTTTAAGCGGCTCCATATCTCCGCCAGTGACTTGTGCGCCGTAATCACGGAAGACCGTGCCACACAAAATATGCATAGCAGTATGTGTCCGCATCAACTGATAACGACGATCCCAGTTGATCACGCCGTGCACGCGCGTCCCCACAGACGGAAGATCACCATCGAGAATATGCAATACCTCGTCACCCGCTTTGCGAACCTTAACAACATTCAAGGTGTTTAATGTTCCGGTATCGTTAGGCTGGCCACCACCTCCGGGGTAGAACGCGGTTCGGTCAAGCGCGACCGCTTTCTCGTCCGGATTGACCGCAGTAATAACCGCGTCAAATTCCTTGAGATAACTATCGGTTTGATAAAGTAGTTCTGTCATCGTGCCTCCAAATAGAGGCTATAGTTTACAACAAAAATTAGCGTTTGATTAGAGTTTCGCAACATCCTTGACTATGCTCCTAAATCTTTGTATAGTATTTTAGTGTAATACAAACATCGGGCACTGCCGCCCTCAGGCGCTGTGCCTTTTGTTTCGTCATTTTATTTTTTCAAGGAGAGGCAATGATTCGCGTTGAGAATCTCACCAAAGATTATGGCTCACGCCGGGCCATCTCGAACCTGAACTTCGAGGCCGAACAAGGCGAGGTGGTTGGGTTCCTCGGACCAAACGGCGCAGGCAAGACGACCACCATGCGCATCTTGACTGGTTACATGCCGCCCACCGATGGAACTGCAACCGTGGCTGGTTACGATGTTATCAACGAGTCGCTTGAAGTTCGCAAGCGCGTTGGATATGTTCCTGAAACCGTTCCGCTTTATACCGATATGACAGCCGTGGATTATCTTGAGTTTATGGCTGACCTGCGGCACATTCCGAATTCAAAAACTCGCGCCTACGAGACTCTCAA
The DNA here is from genome assembly GCA_049578465.1 of Anaerolineales bacterium. GTDB lineage: Bacteria > Chloroflexota > Anaerolineae > Anaerolineales > Villigracilaceae > Fen-1038. The sequence goes on along the minus strand of JBAUMB010000231.1, from coordinate 1,382 downwards.
ACTGGTCGGCTTGGAGAGTCGTGCAAACAGTTATATCGGGAATCTATCCAAAGGCATGCGCCAAAGAGTCGGACTCGCGCAAGCGTTGATTCATCAGCCTGAGGTTTTGATTTTGGATGAACCAACCATCGGTCTTGATCCGGCTCAGGTCGTGGAAGTCCGCAACGTGATCAAAGATATCGGCAAACAGCGCACCGTTCTTCTTTCAACACATATCCTTTCGGAAGCACAACAAATCTGCGACCGTGTGCTGATCATCAACAAAGGCAAGATCGTCGCTGAAGATACGCCTGAAAACTTGCAGGCGCGTTTGACCGGATCGGAACGCGTTGCTTTAGTCGTGCGCGGCGAGACGGATGAATTGCCGAAAGTCTTAAGCAAAATTAAAGGCGTTCAACATGTCGAGTCAAAAACAGATGGCTCGGTGGAATTCCAATTCGCGCCCGGTCAGGATGTACGACCCGAGGTGGCGAGAACCATCATCAAATCCGGTTACGATTTGCTCGAGATGCGTCCCGTCGGTATGAGCCTCGAGGAAATCTTCCTTGAATTAACGCGCGAAGATAAACCTTCGCGTCGCAACAAATAGAGAGGTGAGAGATGAGAAACGTTTGGGTAATTGCGCGTCGTGAATACAATCAATATTTCTCGACCCCGGTTTCGTATGCAGTGGCATTCGCCATTTTGTTGATTGTCGGTTTGATCTTTGCCTTGACCATCTTCGGCGCTTATCAAAGCGCATTCCAAGGCGGAGGCTTGAACGGTCCGACTACCGCGCCGGACATCAAAGGCATCGCTGGAACATTTACTTTTATGTTGGTTCTATCCGTTCCGGCTCTGACCATGCGCTTGATCTCTGATGAGAATCGCATGGGCACGCTGGAACTTCTGCTCACGGCGCCTGTACAAGACTGGGAATTGATCGTCGGCAAGTGGCTGGGCGGGCTGCTATTTCTGTTAACCGTTTTAGCCGTTACATTAATTTATCCGATCATCCTCAATATTTATGAAACACCCGGCACGAATACACAATGGCAGGTAATTAGTGTCATTGTGTTATCCATTGCGCTGATAGCCATGTTTTGGAACTTGGTCGTCGGCACAAGAACGCAGGCTTTATTCATTTTATTAGGGATATGGATCGTTGCAATCGCAACTGCAATTCTTTTGTACTATATGATCATACCCGGCATTGACTGGGGGCTGACAATCTCATCCTATCTAGGCTTGATCTTAGTATCAGCCGCATTCCTCGGCTTAGGTGTGGGCATATCTTCCTTGTTCAGCAATCAGGTCGCGGCTTTCTTTGTGACATTGGGCGTATTCATTTTCCTGTGGTGGATGTTTGGTTTCATTTCCCAATTTGCCCAAGGAAGCGCAAG
>JBAUMB010000230.1:0-6259 GCA_049578465.1 Anaerolineales bacterium | reverse complement strand
TCGTTGCGTAACGAATTCGCATCAAACGATGCGGGCGGTTCCATGGCCACAAGAGCGACCAGTTGAAGAAGATGATTCTGAAACATATCTCGCACCACGCCGACGGTATCATAGTAGCCAGCGCGGTGTTCCACACCGACCTGTTCCGAAACCGTGATCTCAACATGATCAATATAATTTCGATTCCAAAGCGGCTCGAAGATTGTGTTGGCAAAGCGAGTCACTAATATGTTCTGAACGGTTTCTTTGCCCAGATAATGGTCAATGCGATAGATTTGATTCTCATTGAGTGCCTTATGAATTTGAAGATTTAAACTCCGCGCCGAAGCCAAGTCTGTGCCGAATGGCTTTTCGATCACCACGCGCCGCCAGCCGCCGTTCTCTTGAAGTTGTCCTGTGAGGCCGAGCAAATCAATAATGCTGGGAAATATTCCCGGCGGCGTCGCCATATAATACAGACGATTACCGAAACCGTTTTCCCATTTACTGATTAAATCATTCAATCTTTTAAAATCGATCAGGTCGGTATAACGGCCTTGTTGATATGCAAGATTATCTGCAAAGGCATTCCAATCTTCTTCGTTATATTCGAATGGCGCGAATTGTTTTATCCCGTCGCTGAGGTGCGCGCGAAATTGTTCATCCGTGAAAGCAGTGTTACCGTATCCAACGATCCGAAATTTTTTGGGCATGCGCTGTTTGCGAAATGAATTAAACAGCGATGGCACCAGCTTTCGCTGGGTCAGATCGCCGGACGCGCCAAAGATGATAATGGAAGTGGGAAGATCATTATTCATAAAAACCTTATTCACCAAAGAGAAATTAAATTCTTCGTGTGCTCAGTGATGCTTCACAAAAATTATTTTTCTTTCTTGACGGCGTGTCCGCCAAATTGATTTCGCATGGCAGCCAGTAATCTCGCTGAGTAATTTTCATCGTCGCGGCTGACGAAGCGCATCTGCAACGCCAGCGTGATGATCGGTGCGGGCACATCATGATCAATCGCCTCAGCTACGGTCCAGCGGCCTTCGCCTGAATCTTCGACCCACGGCTGGATATCGGAAAGAGTCGGATCATCCTTTAAGGCAATCGCAGTCAAATCCAATAACCATGAACGCACTACGCTTCCATATCTCCAAATCTCGGCAATTTCATCGAGATTTAAATTAAATTCCTTCTTTGCCTTCATGATGTTGAAACCTTCAGCCAAAGCCTGCATCATTCCGTATTCGATTCCGTTGTGAATCATTTTGACAAAATGTCCTGCGCCGTGAGGCCCGACGCGTCCCCAGCCTTGATCCTTGCCGGGTGCCAGCGTCTCAAAGATAGGACGCATCTTTTCTGCGACTTCAACTTTCCCGCCGACCATTAAACTATATCCTTCGTTGAGACCCCAAACGCCGCCGCTTGTGCCGCAGTCGAGGAATTCAATTCCTTTTGATTCCAATAGCGCCGCGTGACGAATCGAATCTTTGTAGTTTGAATTGCCGCCGTCAATGATCGTATCGCCTTTAGACAATAAATTTGATAATTTCTGAATCGTGTCGTCCGTGATTTGACCGGCGGGGACCATCGTCCAAACCACGCGCGGCGCTGTCAACATCTTGACGACTTCTTCCAAGGAGCGAGCGCCTTCCGCGCCGTTCTTGATCGCCGCTTGAACCGATTCTTCACTGCGTGCAAATCCGATCACGCGGTGTCCGCCGCGCACCAAGCGCGTCGCCATGTTCATGCCCATCTTGCCTAAACCGATCATTGCGAGTTCCATGTTTGCTCCTAAAGAGTTGAGTTAAAGTTTGCTTGCCGCCAACTGATCCACCAGCCAAATCAATTCTCCATCTGTCGGGCGGATGCGTTGTGCGGGCAATTGTTCAGGATGATATTCGCCATACAAGACGTTCGCAAGAGTTTGAGACTTACTTGCTCCGCTGACGAGAAAGATGATCCGGCGCGCAGAATTGAACATGAGTGGAGTCAATGTTACGCGGTTGGCGGGACGATCCTGATATTCAGCAGTGACTGCCATTGTCGGCGTCGAAACATTGACTTCCGAACCGGGGAAGAGCGATGCCGTATGTCCATCTTCACCCATTCCCAGCAAAACTAAATCGAAACGAGGCCAATTAAGTGGAGCGGATGCAAATTGTTTTAGGACGCGGGCATAATCTGTTGCCGCATCAGCAGGCTTGAGATCAGATTTGACGCGATGAATGTTTTCCAAAAGAATTGGGACGTGTTTCAGCAAAACATCATTTGCCTGCCGGTAATTGTTTTCTAAATCTTCAATCGGCACGCATCGTTCATCGCCCCAAAAAACATGAACGCGTGTCCAATCGATCTGTTCTCGATATGGTGATTGGGCCAGTAACTTAAATAATTCTGTTGGGGTGTTGCCGCCGCTTAGCGCGACAAGAAAACGTCCGCGTTCGGTGATTGCTTGCGCGCAAGTTTCGACAAATAATTTAGCCGCGTCTTGACTCAACGACTCAAGATTCTGAAAGATTCGAACATCTGGTTTCACGCTTGCCATAGCGAGATTATACGTCGGTTTGCAGATTTAACGTACATAGACTACAATCGCGGCGTGCCCATTATTAACCTCAAACGACTCACTGCGCATCGCGCGCGGACCTTTCATTTATCGCCGACCAAACCGCTTTCATCTCAAGCTCAGGCTTTGAAATTTATCAATGAGCGCGGCTTCATTTATTTCTGGCCCATCAAAGGCATTGACCTGCCAAGTCTATGGACGGCTGTCGCCGGAGAACGTCCGGTTCCTGATGCGCATGACGATCCGGCTCATGTCACATGGGGTTGGAAGGATAACGCGCTTCCAAAGCGTATTTGGTATTACGCCAAAATCCTGCGCCGTAAAGCGACGATGATCTCGTTGGACATTGCACCGTATTTTTATGCACTCTCTCAAAACTATGGTTCTCCTGAGGAAGATCATCTTGTGGCGTATGAAGAAGGCCATTTAACTTTAGCCGCGAAAAACATTTATGAAGCCTTATTAAAAGAAGGCGCTTTGGATTCCATATCGCTTCGCAAAGCCGCGCGCATGACCAGCGCAAAAGAGTCAGAATGGAATCGCGCCATCGAAGATTTGCAAAAAGATTTCAAGATCCTGCCGGTTGGCGTGGCTGAAGTCGGTGCGTGGAAATATGCCTTCATTTATCAAATCGCCGCCTGGCATTATCCGGATTTGCCTGAGCGTGCGCGCGTAATTAGTGAGTCGCAGGCGCGGACCAAGTTGCTGGAACTTTATTTCGAATCGGTGGGCGCGGCACAAGCGCGGGATGTAAATAAATTATTCGGCTGGGGAAATGAATTGACGTCACGGGCGTTGACGCGATTGATCGAAAACAAAAAACTAAAAATCAGTGAGCATCCAAAACAACCGGGCGAATGGATCGCGTTGACGAAATTGTGCGAATCAGCCTAAGCTAAAATCCTTTAACATATCCTGGGCAATAATTCTCCGGCGGGCAAATCTACCACCCGCGAACTGCCAATTGCCGTCTTTGCGATGACCAGGCCTGCATGTTCTTTCACAACCTTGCCGATGATCGTTGCATCTTTTCCAAATGGATGAGCACGCATGGCGCGCAGGATACTTTCGGAATATTCTGCGGGAACAATTGCAACCAGCTTGCCTTCGTTGGCAATGAATAACGGATCTAACCCGAGCATCTCGCACGCCGCGCTGACTTCGCCGCGCAGCGGGACTTTGGTTTCTTCAAATTCAATTCCAACTTTCGACGCATCTGCCAGTTCATTTAAGACTGCGGCCAACCCGCCGCGCGTTGCATCGCGCAAACAATGAATATCTTTCGTAACATCGAGCATTACATTAACTAATCCATTCAAGGGCGCGGTATCGCTTTTGATTTCGGATTGGAATTTCAATCCTTCGCGCACGGACATGATGGCGATCCCGTGATCTCCCATCGTTCCGCTTAGGATAACGACATCACCCGCTCGCGCATTCGTCGGCGCGACGTTCACGCCATTGGGAATAATTCCGATTCCAGATGTGTTGATATAAACTCCATCGCCGTGTCCCTTGTTGACGACTTTTGTATCACCGGTTGCAATTTGTACGCCCGCGGCTTTACAAGCCCGCGCCATCGAAGCTGAGATGCGTCCAAGTGTTTCCATCGGCAGACCTTCTTCAAGAATAAATCCCGCTGAAAGATATAAAGGTTTGGCTCCGCTCATCGCCAAGTCATTGACCGTTCCATTAATAGCCAACTCGCCGATATCTCCGCCGGGAAAAAAGAGCGGATCAACGACAAAGGAATCGGTGGTAAACGCTAATCGCTTGGAGCCAATCTCAAAGGTGGTTGAGTCCGCTAATTGTCCGAGAAGATCGTTTTTAAATTCGGCCGCGAAGAGATGCCGGATCAGATCGTTCATCATCTTGCCGCCCGCGCCGTGTCCCATCACGATGGTCGGATAATTTTGTAACGGCAGGGGACAAGTCCAACTATCAAATACAGGTAATGACATACTGACTCCTTCGGAAATTCAAATGATCATGGTTCTGAAGTGTCGAACCATTATAGACTAAATTTGCAACGCATCCAAGTTAATGACGTATATCTTTTCGGACTTGGCGAAAGTCCAAATTTGTTATACACTGAATTTGTAAATCTCATGAGGAGAATATGATGAGCAGACAAAACCGTACTCAGTTGGCACTTGGCATCTTGCTGGTATTAATTGGCGTGTGGTTTATCGCCGTGCGGCAAGTGCCGATCTTGAAACCGTTCGCCAATTTGAATTTTGATTGGCCCTTTTACGTAATCGGAGCCGGAGCGATCCTGCTTCTAATTGGATTGGCGACTGACGCACCGCGTATGGCGATCCCTGCCGCAATCGTGGCTGGGATTGGCGGCATTTTGTATTACCAAAATATGACTCAGGATTGGGAATCTTGGAATTTTATGTGGGCACTAATTCCAGGCTTCGTCGGCGTCGGAAATATTTTGGCGGGTTTGTTGGGTGATGATTTGCGTCATAATTTTGGGCGCGGCATCAATCTCATCATCATTAGCGCGGTGCTGTTCCTGATCTTTGCCGCAATCTTCAATCGAATCAACATTCTTGGAAATTATGGCGTGGCGGCCTTACTTATTCTGCTTGGTTTGTATGTCATCGGCCGCGGGCTGATCAGCTCGCGCAAAGGAGGTTAACATGCGTCGCGGGGAAATTTTCTGGGGAAGTTTGCTTGTCGTGCTTGGTGTATTATTTTTTCTGCGAACTGCTGGATATCTGACAGGCGATGTGTTCGAATGGTTTTGGCCGTTCGTGGTTATCGCAATCGGCATTTGGATTTTGGTAGATGGGTTTGCTACACGTGTTGATTTTAAAAATGCAGAAAAAATTTCCATTCCACTGCAAGGCGCAAAGGAAGCCCGGCTTGAAATCAATCACGGCATGGGACAGATTGAATTAACATCAGGCGCGAACGCGGGAGATTTTTTGACTGGCGTTGCGGGAGTTGGGATGAATCAATCCTCACATTTAGATGGAGATAAACTCGAAGTCGAGATTGACGCGGGTCCGAGTTTTATTCCATTCATCGGGCCGGAAGGCGGCGTCTGGCAATTCCGCCTCAATGCGGACCTGCCAACGTCTCTCGATATCGATGCCGGAGCCAGCCGCCTGAATCTTGATCTGCGCGATCTGCAAGTTAAGTATCTTTCATTTGACGGCGGAGCCAGCCGCATCACTTTAACTTTGCCCGCGCAAGTTGAAAACATGGTCGCCGAATTGGAAGCGGGCGCGGCTAGTATTGAATTAAATGTTCCGCAAGGTGTGGGATTGCGTCTGCGTTTGAAAAGTGTCGGCTCCTTGAAAATTGATGAGACCCGTTTCGTGCTAAGAGATGGAAGAATTTATCAATCTGCTGATTATGATTCAGCGAAGTATCGCGCCGAAGTTAATATCGAAGGCGGCGCAACTTCGATCACGGTAATTTAGGAGCTAAGATGAATCGGATTAACTTTCGCATATTGATCGGCGGCGCGCTGATTCTGCTTGGTGTGTTAATGCTTTTGCAGCGCTTCAATATCTTTAATTCCGCAGTTGATATATTTTGGGGCGTGATGTTTTTAGCTGGTGGTATTTACTTTTTATATCGTTTTACATTGGACATGCGCGGAGAATGGTGGGCGCTCATCCCCGGCTTTGCCCTGATCGGCATCGGGGCATCTTCGGTTCTGCCCGGACGATGGTCGGGCTTGGCGTTTCT
>JBAUMB010000229.1:0-3218 GCA_049578465.1 Anaerolineales bacterium | reverse complement strand
TTTCGAGTGCTTGTAAATATAAATTCATGGCACTTTTTAAATCGCCGCACTTGTGGAAAATATGCGCCATATTGTGCAACACAACGGCTTCTTCTTTTTTGTTGCCCATTTCCCTGATAATGGAAAGTTGTTCCTGTAGCAACTTTAATCCCTTTTCTAGATCGCCACGCCTTATATAAATGCCGGCAATTTCGCCAATAGTTGCAGCCTTCCCTTGAGGGTCTTCCAATCGATTAAAGTGGTCAAGAGACTGTGCATATAATTTCATGGCATTATCCAGGTTGCCATGTATGACATATATTTTTGCCAGATTGCCAATCGTTATCGCCTTGCCTCTTATGTCACCCAAGCTCTCCTTAATTTTGAGCGTTTGGGTGTGCAAACCTATTGCATCATCCAATCTGCCGCGCGTGACATGAATTTCTGCCATTGCCCCCAAGATAGCAGACTCGCCTTGCAGGTCACCCAACTCTTTGATGATTTCCAACGATTGCTGATACAACTTCATCGCCTCATCCAAGTCGCCGCGTGTGACGTAGATGTTTGCAAGATTATAAAACGCAACTGATATTCTGCTCTGATCTCCCAATTGCTTGGCAATTGCAAGATTTTCTTTTTGCATTTGAATTGCTATGTCTAGATTTCCGTGTGTTTCTTCAATCAATCCCATCCCGCCAAGTGCAACGGCTTCTCCTATTCGAACCCCAAATTCTTTGGCAATGGCAAGCGATTCCTTTTGCAACTCGTATCCTTTATCTAGTTTGCCAAGCGTTGTGTATATTTTCCCAATCTCGCCAATAACAGCCGCTCTGCCTTCGTGGTGATGGAGCATCTCACAAATAATGCGCGACTTTTCAAGCAGGTGTAATGCGTCGTTATACATGCCAAGTTGCTGTAGTAATTTGCTCACGCGGAATTGCATCAAAGCGGCGTCCTTGTCGCTTTTTGATTCGGCTGCGATGCGCAAGTCAGGCACGGCATACAAGGCAATTTGTGCGATGAGTGGGCTTTTTTTGACTCCATCTTCTGCAACGCTCGCCAGATTGTTCATGGATTTCCAATAATTTTCTTTGACAGATTCAATATCCGATAATTGTTCTTTAGCAAAAATGCTAAGCGCAGACTGCAAACGGTATAAGTAAACATTTTCTTCTTCCGATGGAATAATGATACGTTCCAGCAGGCTACGTTCCCATAAAGCATAAGCAACCCTTTTCGCGTTTTCACTTTGTTCTTTTGCTTCATGGTCAGTTTCAGGCCATTTATTTGTGACCACTGGTAAGACAAACAGTGGGTCAAAGAAAGCAGTAAACATGCTTAATCTTGATAACACAACTTGCAATTCCTTCCCTTCTTCAGTTTTCACTAAATTATTCATCGTAAAATCGAAAGAGGCGCGTAAACTCTCCTGACGATCTTCTTCTGTCCATTTATCACGCGCTTTCGGTAGGAAGGATTGCAGGTCCTCAATATACCGATCCAGAGATGTTCCAACTTGGTCATTAAACGTGGAAGCAAGCAGGCGCAGTGCTAATGGATGTCCTCCAACCATCTCGCTTACTTGTTGGGTCTTCTCGATGTAAATTTGTTTCTTTTGTTCTGGTCTAACCACATTTTCTTGAAACAACCTACCCCCGTTTTCACTGGAAAGACCTTGAATGTCTTCGATGATTTCACCAGGCAAATTCGTAACCTCGCGGCTAGTCACGCATAGCGTTACGCCATTTGCGGCAAGACTTTTGAAAAAGGTGTGCAAACTCTTGGCGGTCTTTTCTTCATCACTGCCTTTCTCGTTCAGCGCGTAATTGAGCGTTTCAAAATTATCCAAACCCAACAATGTGCGCTTGCCCGCTAGGGCCAAAGCATTACGCACCAGCGCTTCGCGTTCCTTCGCGTCATTGGCGCAAGGTGAAGGCAAACCCAAAAAGCGTTCGATCCGTCCCAGCACACTTTCCAGCGAGGGCAGGGGGTCTAGCCCGATGGCAAGAGCGGCATCAAAGGACGGGGCGAAGCGCAGGAGTGCCTGCCAGAGCAAGGCGGTTTTCCCGATCCCGCCCGCGCCGTGCAGGGTCACCGTCAGCGGTCTCTTCCCTTCGAGCAGGCGCGTGCCAATACGCATCAACTCGCGCTGGCGTCCGATCAATCCGCTGGCAGGCGAGGGCAGGTCGCTTACATCGGCGGGATGGAAGGTACTCCAGGTCTGCGCGCCTGTCCCCGACCATTTCAGTATTCCCACTTCAGCAGGGTGTGCCGCGTATAGCGCGATCATGCCCACATAGAATTCATTCTTGCGTTTCACCGCACGCCGTGCTTGTCGCGCCGCTTCGGAAACGCTATGTCCATGCGCGAGATAGTTGTAGAACTGTCCGCTGATATCGGGTGCGAATGGATCTGGGAGGTTGAACTGCATCCCCAATGCAAACGGAACTCCTGCTTTGACGAGTCCACGCGCCAGATTGGAAAACTCGGTTCTTTCCGCGACCGCGGATTGGCAGGCGCTTAAGAACGCGATAACTGCTTTATCCTTGATCTCCCTCGCAAAGTCGTGTGCATCCAGCGGATTCGAAGCACCATTCTCTTCTTCAAATAATAGAATTGCCTTGCTGTCATCCACGCCGCCATGTCCTGAGAAATGAATGATCAATCCATCACGGAATTGCGCCATCACTTCCTGTAATTTTTTTGGCGTGGCTGGCAACATTTCCCATAGGTCGAAAGCTGCATCACTCTTCGTTACAAAACCAACTACCTCATCCCATTCTTTTTTGATATTCAACTGCGGCATTAGTTTTCCGTTTTCATCCAACACAACCAGCGGATTGGCAGGGATGAACAACAACGGCACACGTTCGTAACTAGCTTTCAAGCGTCCATTCGCAGGGCGTTCGCTCTCTGGCAAGGCGCGCACGAAGGCGCAGTCCTCCACTACATATTCTTCTTTGGCTTTATTGTATGCATACTCCCATGCTACGCCATCCAAGCTCGCCCTGGGCGAAGTCGAAGGGGCCGGCGACTCCAATACCAGCACAATCGTTCGTTCTGTCTGTTTGGAGAGCGTGTCGAATTCCACCCGTGCAGGGGAACCATCCTTGAATAAGGCTTGAAAAAGATTCGCCCCAATTTCTCTGGGGTTGGAAACAAATGCATTGACCTCGGCTTTTGTCTGCGGCCAATTCAAATCGGCCAATAAAAACTGATGACTTTCTTTATCATTGGCC
>JBAUMB010000228.1:0-5867 GCA_049578465.1 Anaerolineales bacterium | reverse complement strand
CTTGAACGGCGGGCTGTTTGAATGTCTGGATAAAGAGATCGAGAAAGGTAACGTCATCCGCATTGACGGATTCTCGGATCGAGATGATAACCCGCTTCAAGTGCCGGATGATCTGTTCTTGATGGAGAAAGAAAAAGAAATTGATCTGAACGATATTTACGATACCACCAACAAGAAATACAAAGTGCGCGGATTGATTCACATCTTCAATAGTTACAAGTTCACGATTGAAGAGAACACGCCGATTGAAGAAGAAATTGCGCTTGACCCTGAATTGCTCGGCAAAGTCTTTGAGAATCTGCTGGCGGCATATAACCCCGAAACAGGCACCACTGCCCGCAAGCAGACTGGCTCTTTTTACACACCACGCGAGATCGTCAATTACATGGTAGACGAAGCCTTGCTGGCTTATCTTGAGTCTAATCTGCAAGGCGTGCAGGAGGCTCAAACAAAACTCCGTCAATTACTGGCCTACAACAACGAGCCGCCGCAGTTCACGGAAGCAGAAAAGACTCAACTCATCACGGCGATTGACAATATCAAAGTGCTCGATCCCGCCTGCGGTTCCGGCGCTTTCCCGATGGGTGCATTGCATAAACTTGTTTTTATTCTCGGCAAACTTGATCCTGACAATGAACATTGGAAGCAGAAACAAATTGATAATACCAAGGCATCTGACTCGCTGGTGCAGGAAGCACAAATAAAAGCGATTGATGAAGTGTTCGCGGATAATCACAACGACTACGGGCGCAAACTATTTCTCATTGAGAATTGCATTTATGGTGTGGATATTCAGCCGATCGCCGTGCAAATTGCCAAACTGCGCTTCTTTATCTCGCTGGTGGTGGATCAAAAAACGAATCCCAAAAAGGAAAACTTAGGCATTCGCCCTCTACCAAACCTTGAGACGAAATTCGTTGCTGCCAATACATTGATTGGAATTAAACGCGCTGATACAAAATCTAATGATGAAGCTCCTACATCCATTTCTCCCGAGGTGGAAGAAGCCTGCAATTTGTTGATTCGTAAGCTGGAACAATATCTTCAAGCTCGAAACCCTGATTTGCGCGCCAGATACATCACCGAAGCTCAACAAATTGCGGATGTGATCAACGCAGGAATGGGAAGCGACTTTCAACCCTTAGGCGTAGATTGGATTTTTACCACTGCTAAAGACACAACCACGCTTAAAAACTTACTGCCTGTAAAACGCGAAGTCAAAGTCAGCAAGCTTGTATTGCGCAATCAGGAAATTGCGGATAAAGAACAAGAACTGGAACACGTGCGCCGTGAACACTTCTCTGCCCGCACGCCAGACACCAAACGCAAATACCGCGACTTGGATAAAAGACTGCGACTTGAAATTGCCGACCTGCTCAGCAAAAACCATGCGCTTGAAGATGAAGCCGCCCAGCAACTGGCAGGCTGGGATCCGTACAATCAGAATACACACGCCGATTTCTTGGACACCGAATGGATGTTTGGAATCGAAGTTGGCTTTGATATCGTTATTAGCAATCCGCCTTATCTTGGAGGGAGGGAATGGAAAGAAGACGGTGGCAGATATTACGAGTATTTTGTAACTAAATATGAAGTTGCACAATATCAATTTGATATTTATGCTTTGTTCTGGGAGCAAGGTATAAATTTATTGAAAGATGGTGGGGTGATAAGCTATATTACTCCAAACACTTGGCTTAATAATCAAGGTAGCACAAAGCTGAGACAGTTTGTTCTGGAAAATACTTCTATTATTAGCATTGTCGATTACTCCAAGGAAAAAGTGTTTTCTAATGTAGTTGTACTGCCTATTGTTACTTTCTTGAAACGAACAAAATCTCCCAATAACGTAATCAAGATATATGCTCCCGAAGAGGGGAATTCAGTTCACTTATCCCATACAATTCCTCAGGGCATATGGGCGTCGGATGAGCAACGAATATTCAATATTGACTTGCGTGAAAATGAAGTGAGTATCCGAAATAAAATAGAGGCTGGAAATATAAGTCTCGAACTGCTTGCTGATGTAAAGTTTGGAATCAAAATATACGAAACAGGCAAAGGCAATCCACCCCAAAAAGTTTCGGATGCAAAAAAACGAATATTTGAAGCTGACTTCAAGGTAGATTCAACCTATCGCAAATATCTTGAGGGAAAAGATATTCAACGCTATCAAATAAATTGGCAAGATCGTTGGCTTAAGTACGGAGAAAATCTTGGCGCTCCAAGAGATGTATCGCTATTTGTCGGGGAACGTTTATTGGTTCGCCGTATTGTGAGCGAAAGACTTATTTGTTGTTACACAGACGAAGATTATGTAACGAGCCAACTACTTCAAATTGTAAAACCACACGATCAGCATCTTGCCAAATTTTTGTTAGGCATTCTCAATTCTTCATTGATAGCCTATTATTTTAGAAAGAAATATAATCGGCAAGATAAAGTATTCCCTGAAATACGAATTTACGAATTAGCAAAACTACCAATTCGCCTAATCAATTTTTCCGACCCAAAAGATAAAAAACGATTCGATGAAATCACATATTTAGTTGACGTGATTCGAAGTAGAAAAATCAGCAAACCAACAGTGGACACTACCGAACTGGAGAATAAAGTTGATCACCTTGTCTACGAACTTTATGGATTGAACACAGAGGAAATTGAACTTATCGATAATTATTTTGTGAAAGTCAATATATTGGCACCGGAAGAGTAATTAATAATGACAGCACCGCGCTCGATTGCAGATGTTACTGAAGAAATAATGCTTCGCACAAAAAAGCCTATGCACTATAAAGTTATTACTCCGCTGCTGTTAAAGCATTGTAAGTTGCTAGGAAAAACGCCTGAGCAGTCTGTTAGATCTTCCCTAGCCACAAACCCGAAATTTAAAAGAGTGGCAGAAGGAACATTCGCTCTAACAATCTGGAAAAAATACCCTGCTATTCGTTTTGCTAAAGATATAGCTTACGATATTCTAAAGAGTGGAGGATATCCCTTGAAGATTACTCTGCTGGGAGAAAAGATTCTAAATGAGAGAAAGTTTAGTGGCACCGCAAAAACCGTAGCAAAGGGAGTGGTGAACACTGATAATCGATTTTATTATGACAGGGCAAATGAACTGGTTGGGTTGATTGAATGGCGTAGGCATGAGTAATTAATGTTTAATCGAATTTGGTTGCGAATATTTAGCGAGCGCGTCAATCCGCAGGCGGATACATCAAAGTTAGAAGCCGAGATTGATCAGCTGGTCTACCAGTTGTATGAGTTGACCGAAGATGAGGTCAAGATTGTGGAAGGGAAGACCAAGTGAAACAGCAAAGGTATCCTGATGTGGATCGAAATATATTAGATTCCTTTTCTAGAAATTAGCAAGGAGAGTGTTAAATGCCAAGCAAAGGAAAGTTGCTCTTTGTGATTTTGATTTTGGCAATCAGCTCATTAGGAAGTATCAACCAAAATGGTGCTCCGTGGCCGCCTACTTTAACAAGTCCTGGGAATAATCAACAGGGGAGTAATCCTCCTACGCTCTGCGCCCAAGTTCCTAATGATCCTGAAAATGATCCCGTTTTGGTACGTTTTGAAGCGTGGGGAGCCGGAGAAGGAAACCACGAAAGCCCATGGTTAAATACATCAGGCTCTGGTTCAACAATTTGTTGGACTGATGATTCGCCTTGGGGAGCGGGAACGCATCAATGGCATGCACGCGCAGAGGACTCTTATGGAGATCAATCCGGCGCATCACCCGACTGGAATGTCAATGTACCTGCATCAGGCGGCAATGGTGGCGGTGGAGGTAACAGTGGTGGTGGAAATAATAGTAGTGCTGAAAATTGTTCGGTAAGTTTTCAAGCGCTACCAAAAACACCCCAACCTCAGGGAACAAATGTCTCCATCGTTGTTTCTGCTTCGTGTGATCAAGGCGTCAAAAAGGTTGATGTACTTATTGAAAAAACGATCATAGATACACTCAACGGTAGTGGCACTGTGATTTGGGATACTTCAAACTATTCTCCGGGTGCGTACACAATAAAAGCCCGTGTTGCTGGAAATGGTGGAGGGGCAAGTAGCGTCACAGACAATTACGATGTTAGCCCTCAAGGGAGCAGCGCATCAAGTAACAGCGACTGCCCTTCATCTCCTGCAACATTAAAACCAGGTGATATTGCTGTTGTTGTAAATAACGGCGATACATTAAATCTCAGGGTTAGACCGGGATTGGATAAGAGCATTATTACCAAAGTCAGCCCATCTACGCTTGTAACCGTAATAAGTGGACCTCAATGTGCCGATGGATACAGATGGTATGAGATTGGTTTTAGTGGTCAGGATGGTTGGGTAGCTGAAGTTGGTCCTGATGGGCAATACAACTTGATACTTAATGGTCAGCCGCTTCCAAATCCAAGCCAGCCAACGCAAGTACCGAACGGACCGAGTGGCCAAAACGGGGATTGCCCAGCTGCCCCCGCTCAGCTCAAGCCTGGCGATATTGCTGTAGTTACTAACAAGGATTTGAATCTAAGAGTTCAACCTGATCCGAATGCAAACGTAATTAGGATCATTCCAAACTTCTCTTCAGTAACTATTATAAGTGGACCTGTTTGCAACAGTGGCGTGAGATGGTTCGAGGTTGGCTATGCAGGAAGTGATGGTTGGTCGGCTGAGGTAAGTACAGCTGGCGAATATCATATGATTTCAAATGGCGCGTCGGTGCCTACACCACAGCAACAACCGCAAATAATCACGCCGCCTCTCCAGCAACAGCAGACCTCTACAGCGCAAGCGCCAACAACAATAGTACCAGCACCAGCCACTGCGCAACCTGTTCAAAATACTGGGATATGCGGATCATTTTGGCTCGTAACTGAGTTTTGCAATATGATAACAGGTAAGGACGGTGTCCAAGCAGCCGATGTAAACACAACTTGTAATGATCAATGCGTCAAAACTGCTCATATACAACGACCAGACCTAGATGTTTGGGCTAAAGGAGCTGGAACATCTGACGCAATACTTGCAATTGCGGAGAATGAAAAGCCATTTTCATACGATAATCAAATCATGCAAGTTCGAGTTAGAAATTCAGAGGAGGATCCAAATTATGGCGAACCCGAAGCAAGAGATTTGGTCATTTGGCCAAGTGGATGTGGTGGTGCGTGGAGTGGCGGAGGTCATATTGGATATGTTGATTACGTCAAAAACGGAAAAATCGCTGTAATTGATTCCAATTGGATACCTACGACGGGACCAGTATGTACGAGTCGCAACGATGTAGAAATCGATGTTCTATCTTGTATGAGGTTCGTCACATACCCATACCTGCCTGTTCAACAAAGCTTTCCACCTGAACCAAAATGTAGCCATGATAGTGGATTGGATTGGTTATTATGCCAAGCAGGTTTATAGTAGATCGTGGTTTCAAATCTAAGTAAATCATGATTGAGAGTGAAATATGTCCGAAATAAAGTATGAAATTATTAAAACGATTGGCGTGCTTTCCAAGACCGAAAAAGGTTGGGCTAAAGAACTCAACCTGATCAGTTGGAACGACCGCGACGCGAAGTATGATATCCGCGATTGGTCACCAGACCACGAGAAGATGGGTAAGGGCGTTACCCTGTCCAAAGAAGAGCTGCTGGCGTTAAAAGAGTTGCTGAATAAAACTGAGTTGTAATTGACATAATGAAGGAAAAGGTCAATATGAGAGAAGGACAAAACCACTAATGGATGCAAAGCCCCGTAGCCTAAAAGATGTATTTGACGCGCAATGTCGCTATTTGGTTCCGTTGTACCAACGGCCCTATGTGTGGAAACGAAGTGAGCAATGGGAGCCGCTTTGGGAGGATATAGTAGCATTGGCCGAACGC
>JBAUMB010000227.1:0-13349 GCA_049578465.1 Anaerolineales bacterium | reverse complement strand
ACCTCAATGTATTCATTAAGATAGTTTTTGTGTCCGGCAACATCTTGAATGATTTTTGTATGACTGATTCTAGGCATATAGGTGATCAAAATAGTCCTTCTTCATACTTGAATAGAGATCATGATTCTTATCGAGCAAATATGTCTTAGCGAAGGATTCTATACATGGCATTGCTTCGAGAAACATCGTTCGAATAGTACCGTTCTTGTCACTCTTCACTCGTGATAAATAGTTACTAAAAATTGTGTGTAGGTCATTCCAAAATACTTGTTCATCCTCATACTTTTTGAGAGGTTGCTGCGACCCTCCTTTTCTGAAGATGTAGATAAAATCCCCATATGGTGATCCCTCATATTTTGTATGGGCAGTTTGTCTATAGTTTTCTACGCCATCCTGAAAATATATTCCGTCTTTTTCAAAGGCGAAGCCCGCTTTGAATATTGAGAATAAAACGGCTAACCAGGCGCTTACATTCTTGTTATTAAACGTTAGAACCATGTGTTTCTCTGGTTTGAGCACATGAAAAGCCTTTGCAAAAACCCTATGTAAGTTGTTTTCGTAATCACGCATCGTTTTTGCTCCATCAAAGTTCTTCTTCCGATTAGAGACGGCTTCGGCCTTAAAGTCGGGTTGAACCTTGTAAAGATCCTTATTCCACGGATACCAAAAATGAGATAGTTCGAGATACTGAACATTGCTCCCGTAAGGTGGGTCCGTGATTACAGCATCGACGGAATTTTCTGGCAACTCTAGATCAACAACTGATCTGTTCCATAGAAGCAAATTACCGGCAGTTGTTAGTTCCTCATGGCCCTTAACTTCTATTACATTAAGATTCATTTTGCTGTTATGGTTCAGAGAGGATATAATTCTGTGTTCTGATTTAACAAATGTATCAAGAATATTGACCTCGCAAAACTGTGAGGGTACCCAATATGCGTGTTTAGACCATGTCGTGGGTTTCCCTGATTGCCAGGTGTCATTTGTAAAGGACATTATGTTTGTGTCTTTTACAACGTTGCTAAACGTAATCCTTAACAACTCGAACTCAGCGCGGTTCAATTTCTTCTTAAACGAATCAATAAAATTGAGCAGTAATAAATTGATTAGAAGATTTCTCTCAGTAAAGAGATCCTGAAAATATATTATTCCCTTTTTCGCGAGTTGATCCTCAAATTGTCGATCCCAATTGAGCGGGATTTTATCTTTAGGAACTGAAATTTTGTTCTTCTTGATCTCTTTGCGTAGAAACGCCAGATGCTTAGCGAGATTGTTGTGATCAGTTTTATCGAATAGTTTTACAACTTTCTTTCCATAAGAATCGTGGCCTACATTGAACAAATATTTAATACCATTTCTCTCACATAGTCTTGGTTCGACCGCTGGATTTGATTTCTTTTTACTTGGACATTTAGCATTGGCACATCTATAGAATCCATTCTTGATCTTGTTCTCATTGGAAAGAAGTATATCGTTACCGCAATAGAAACACTTCACAACGAACGCGACTTCTGACCACTCTATCTTGATTGGTGTTGCCCCAAATAGAGTCTCATCTTCATCGATGAAGGTGTCACAACCATTATAGAGCTTGAGAATGTAATCTCGACACAATTTATAAGCATCAAGCATGGACGTTTGGTCGTCGAGCCGCTTGACCATATTTCTTACCACGAATATAGCGAGCGGATTTAGGTCACATCCGATTACTTTCCTGCCGCTACTCAAACCCTCATAAACAGTCACCCCTCCGCCACAGAATGGATCAAGAATAATATCATCTTTAGACGTAAAGTTATTGACTAATTGGTTGAACACATTCCAAGGTCTACGAGCAAAATACTTGTGTATTTTGTAAGGTGGAGTGTGTGCTTCTGCTTTTACTGGTGAATACATTGCCATCTTCATAGTTGTCTAACATCAGTTTAGTCACTATTGTGCAGTGAGTCAAAAAGTTCCTGTTATAACTTATCTTTCATCCGTCGCATTGCCTGCACAATTACTTTCTTAACTGCATCATCTTTTTTCTTACGATCAGTTTCTGATGCCGGTTGGTACTGAACCTTCACTCTGTACCCTTTCACGCGTTGCTCACTAACAATCTCCTTCGAAGTTCTATCTTCGAAAAAAGGTAGGAGCTCCTCAGGCTCCAAGAATAAGACCTTCTCCTGATCTGCGGGAGCAAGTGATTCCTCAACAATTTTTCTGATCGCTTTGAGATTCTTCTTCTCCGGAGAGCAAACAATCACCCTTGCGTATCCGGCACGAAGACATTTCTGGATGTTCTGCAGCTCGTGCACTTCAGTTGTCGTCACCGAAATCTCAACGGCCAATTTTTCGCCGTTGCGTTCCAAGCCCACATCTACCCGGCCTTGGCCGTCCGGCGTCTGCTCTTCTATGACCGCCCTGTATCCCCGGTCCTCTGCGATCTTCTTGATGAGGGTCTGAAGATAACGATGCTCTCTCCGCTTTTGATCCTCCGCAGCAATTGGCTCCACTGGAAATAGAACTGGTTTCTTCCCTAAATCGGCCGGTACGGCATCTCGCTCAGTTTTCTGAACTTCAATAGGAATTACTGAAGGCATAGCCGGGGGCCTCTCCACTTCTTCTTCAGAGACTATTTCGGGTTTCTGAACGAACCTTCCATATTTCTTTCGCGAGAGAGCTATAACGTTTTCACGAACGTGCTGCGCTTGGAGAGCGTCGGTCTTCGGAGCAGGAAACGTGTGAAGATTGAAGTCATATTCCTTCCGTTCCACACGTAGAATCGCTTCTCCAACGCTAAGATTCTGCAGATCGGAATCATCGAAAAACGAGAATCCGGCCTGAAGCTTCTCGGCATCGAAGTCGCCCAGTCGGAAGCAGATCCTCGTGACAGGATTCGTCATCAAAGAATTCGCCAACTGCGTATCGTCACTCCAAAGCTGTCTCAAGTCTTGGTGAGCCAACACAAGGCCCAATCCGTATTTCCTTGCGCCTGATAACACGGCGGCCATCGAGGGCGTCACAAAATTCTGGAACTCGTCGATGTAGAGATAGAACGGCTGTCTTTCGGATACGTCCTTTGCTTGCCTTGCCATTGCCGCTTGATGGAGCTTCGAGACGAGAAGCGATCCCAAGAGGTACGAGTTCTCCTCGCCGATCAAACCTTGGGCGAGCCGTACCAAGAAGATCTTCTTCCCGTTTATGATCTCATTGCAATCCAGTCCTTTGCGCTGGCCGACGATGTTCCTGATCGTTCTTGGCCTCAAGAAGATATCAAGTCTCGTCAAAATAGAGCTTAGAGCCGCCCCTTTGAGGAGTGGGAATTGCTTCTCCCAGAAATAGACAATTTCGGGATCGAGGACTTTCTTGAGACGCTCGTTTCGATAGTCCTTCTCGATGAGAAAGCGCCGCAAGTTGAGGAGTGTCCCGGCTTCGCTGCTCTCCAAAAAAACCGAGACGGCATTTCCAAGAACGGTCGTCATCTGATCGCCCCAGCTCGTCGAGAATCTCCGGAAGAGCGCGGCCAGGTCCGACGACATCACGTTTTTCTCGACTTCGCTCCGGGCTTCGAGGATATTGAATCCTACGGGATATTCCATCTCGGCGGGATCGAAGAGGATCACGTCTTCCATTCTCTCATCGGGTACAAGTTCCAAGATCCGGTCAATGAGATCGCCGTGCGGATCAAGAACACCGCAACCGGCACCTTGCTTCATATCCTGAAGAACAAGGTTCAAGAGTAAAGTCGATTTCCCTGTTCCCGTCGCACCGACGATGTGGATGTGCCTCAATCGCTCTTCCGGGCTTAAAGAGACGGTCAATGTTTTGCCTTGATGAATATTTTCGCCGAGAACATACTCGCGGCCGATCACGGTCGAGGGCGCGGCTTTTGTCTTCTTCTCTCCCTGACGAAGCTTCGCGGAGCGCACTGACGCGGACGGGAGATGCACAAAACCCAGAAGCTCGCCGCTGTTCAGAATCATACCAGTCCGGTGAGTCTGACGCTGAACCACGTCTTCGAAATGTGCGTCATCATCATATCCGTCATTGGCAAGCGGGATGAGTTCGTTGCTTTGAGGTTCCCCGAAAATGGCAAGAGCGCTCCGGAGTGATTTCGCGATCTCCCAGGCTCGCTCGGCCGATGAACCTTGAGCCAATATCCTCACGACCGCCGCAAAGAGCGGGCGACCGATCTTCTCGCTTGCCAAAGCAGGCATCTCTTTCGCATCAAGGAAGAAAGAGCCGCCATCGTTGCTGCAAACGGAACGGATCATGCTTTCCGCCCAAGGATTCTGAACACTCTGAAAAAGAATTTGCAGAACGCTGGTATCGCCATCAGAGAGATTTTCCATAGCGCCAATCAGTCCGAGCAATGGATCGGGGTCAAGGTTGCCGAATGTCTTGACCGGACGCATAAATTCTTCGGAGAGGCCGAAATCGATGATTGCCGTTGGCTTGTCGGAATGCAAAATATTTTCGAGTGCCCCGTCTTCTTCATTCAGAACCGCCTCCGGGAAATGCGCGCGGAGTTGCTGCGTCAGCTGTTCGAAATCAGACTCGCGACACGCAAACCCCACTTTGATGGAGTCACGTGTTCCGAGAATCTCGAACGAGAATGGAGCGGACGAATACGCGAGGCTCACGAGAAAACGCTCCGCGGATTCCCCACCGATCTTCGAATTTTGCGGAACGGTGACGGTGAATTCTTTTATCTCGTCAGAAGTCTCGAAGCGGATGGGCTGAACATCTTCGAAGGATCCTTCAAGAAGCGGCGTATCAGATTCATCATCGGACCGCTCCCACCATTTCACCAACTTATCGGCGATAGGACTGAACAAAGTCGGCTTGCGGGCGTCATCGACAATGCGGTCAGGCGACGGCGGGATGTAGTGAAAATAAAAAGGGATGAACGGCGGTTCGATCTCCACAGGAGAATCGCACACGGTCCACCCCCTTCCACGCTGTTCCCAGACGTAGAAATCGGTCGTGAGCTGCTCAACCGAACTCAAACCCATTCACGCTCCAAGTTTACTTTAGACGTTCAGTCATCGTCGGCTTTTTCTCCAGCTCCGTGAGTCCCCTCAACCCCTTGGTCTGCGCGACCTGTTCGACCACTTCATTGACCGCTCCCCGGATCAACTCCTGAAACATGTGGGTCGTGTCTATCCGATAATACGTTGCGGGACGGAACAAGAGTATGAGGAGCGGGCCCAAAAGCGGAAAAGTCCAGATTCCGCTGAGCGCTTCTCCCAGCCACCAAGAAACGAAAAAGCCGTTTCCAAAAGGCGCGGCGCAGATGTCAAAGAGAAGCTCCTTGCGCTGCACGCGCAGGTATTCGCGCTTTGCTGAAAATACTCCTCCCTCTCGATAATCGACACGGGAGAGATGGACATCGGTCAGTTGCCGTTTCTTGATCGATTCCTCAATGGCGGAATAGATCGGCTGAGGGGATTCTTGGAGACCCTCGAAGAGGTGGTACCAATTGGAAATCGGTTTCGGGAGTTTCCCGGTCTTGTTCTTGCCGAAAAAGTAATAAAGGACGCCAACGATTATGAGAAGGACGAGTATCGTGTCCCAATGATAGAAGATCCAGTACATAATGAGTCCCTTTCGATTTTGGAATTCTGCCAAATATACGCAATCCCTTGGTGATACTCAATTTATAAGGGAGCGTTGGGCTGTGCTTTTTTGATTGCCTCCGTCTTTCGATGTCCGTTCAACTTGCGAGAGCCAGCGTCAGCTAATGCGACGGCCTCGAACATTCTCACTCGATACGGAATCTTGTGACTTCTCTCCTCGTTCAACTCACGGAATAGCACCGGATATTTCGCCGTCATGATCTCCGCCAACTTCAACTTGTTGTTTATGCTTTCCGTCGTTGCCGCTTCTTCCTTCAATGATTCGATTCCATATTCAAAAATGGGAATCTTTCTGTTTCGAGCGACCGCTTTGAAGGCGCTGACCAATGCCCGGAGATACGGCGAACGACGAGAAGGGTGCAACTCTTTGATCGAGAGTGCCGCAGGATCGTAAAGATCGATAAGTTCCACGATAAGCTGCTTTGTATGTTCGAGTTTCTTTTGGGATCGTTTGCCGTGGAGCACCTTCACACCCCATTCCCTCAGATCCCCGTTCCTGATGACCGCGAAACCCGTGTGACGGGAGCCGGGACTGATGCCGACTACCGTTCGACGGTCCCTAACCATTGATCCTCAAAAGGTAATGGAAGAGCGCGGCCCGACTCTTCTTGATTTTGTTCGAAGGCACGGATTTCACTTCGCTCAGGATTCGCCGGAGGAAGCTTTCCGGGTACTGCTGTGCGTAACCCACGTAGCTCCGGATCGATTTCAGATCATCCAAAGCTTTGGCCAAGTCATATGCCAGGAGCTCTTCCTTTGTCTTAGCCCCTTCGTTAAGAGGAATATCGCCGTCTGCGGCAGGATAAAAACCGTTTTCCGCCCTGTTGTTGTTTCTTATTATTATCTCTTTGTTGTTTGTGTCCGCTGGTGAGACATCTCTTTTGCGCCTGTGCGACTTCTTTGTTGCGCTGGTGATGCCACTGAGCTTCACGAGACAGTAGGTGCAGCTCGTGCCTTTCTTCCTTTCGATGCTGATCAGTTGCGCTCCGGAGAGCGCCTTGATGGCCCGGCTCACGCTCGCCCTCGAATAGCCGAGGAGTTTCGCGATGTATCTCTGAGATGGATAGCATTCTTGATCTCGATTCACCATTGCCGCGAGGACGTTGTAAACAGCCAAGCCGACCGGCTTGATCTTCGCCGCGTGGCTCTTCAGGACTTCTTTGTGAAGCCAATACCATTCGCCATCCTCGAACTTTCTTGGGTTGCTGGACTCAGTGTTCATGGCATTTTTGGAGCGCACTCTCCGGCGACACCCATCGTTCCGGAATGTCCGAGAATTTGAAATTGTTTGCGTTGTATTCCTTGCTTCAGCGAAAGTACTTGATCAACAAAAAGCCCCTCCACCATTACCTGGTAGAGAAGTGAGAGCTGCAGCGCGTTCGTTAGGTTGGGAGTATAGATGCCTTTTTCCCAACAGGAAATTCGGCTCGTGTTCTTGAGTCCGAGGACTTTCGCCACATCCGATTGCTTCAATCCTTTTGCTCTTCGATACTTGCGCAGCAGATTAGGTATTCGTTTGCGCGGAGCGACTTGCATCAGGATCAAAATTACCTAAGATCGGCCTTACCCATAAGGATGGTAAATTTGTCCTTTTAGACAAATGTGTCCTATATCGATGAGTCGCAGCAGTGGGCAAAATTCCACCTCCAATGGGAAAGCCTTCGGCCTTGCCAATGCCAGCCTACAAAAAAAGAGGATCTAAAAATCCTCTTTCGGCTGTGCTATAGTGATACCATAATCTGGACAATCTGTCAAGTTAGGAGGCATTCTTGTCCATTTGGACAAATTCGCCACCCTTACAGCCTTGCAGCCGAATTCCTACCATTGAGCTCATGAAACCTGATGAGAAAACTCTCAAAGAATTCAAAGAAGAATACAAAAAGGAATTCGGGGAGGACCTGACCGATCAAGAGGCTTACGAGGCGTTCTCTCGCCTCGTGAACGTGCTTCGCCTCCTCTTCTTCACTCCCCAAAATCCCCCGCTTGACAGCCGTGACGGGTACGATAATGTACGTACCGTCAATTAACCTAACTATGCCTTCATACGTCATCTATTGTCGCAAATCGTCCGAATCTGAGGAGCGGCAAGTGCTCTCTATTGAATCACAAATCAAGGAATTGAACGATCTCACTAAGAGGTTAGGACTATCGATCTCAGAAGTCTTGACCGAATCGCGATCCGCGAAATCTCCTGGGCGGCCTGTTTTCGGTCGCTTAATGGAAAAGGTTTCTCGCGGTGAGATCAAAGGTATTGTGAGTTGGAAACTCGACCGGCTTGCTCGCAACCCTCTGGACGGCGCAGCTATCGTCTGGGCTCTCGATCAAGGAAAGATTCAGGAGATCATCACGCCTTCCAACCACCTGCGCAATAACAGCAATGACAAATTCCTGATGCAGCTCGAATTCGGAATGGCGAAAAAGTATGTAGATGACTTGAGTGATAACGTGAGGCGTGGCCTCCGGATGAAATTGGAGAAGGGATGGCTGCCGGGGAAGGCTCCACTCGGTTACCTCAACGAACCCACTGAACGCACGATTGTTCCCGATCCGGAACGTTTTCCGAGCATCAGACGAATGTGGGAACTCCTATTGCAAGGAGTATCTCCACTCCAAATCCATCGTATCGCCACGGAAGAGCTGGGATTGCGGCAAAGAAGGCGCGGAAAAGGTGTGAGCGAACCGATAAATTTGAGCACAGTCTACAAAATCTTAGTCAATCCCTTCTACTTCGGGATGATCCATACCAAGGGGATCGTTTACCAAGGAAAACATCAAGCGATGGTCACTGAAAATGAATTTTGGAGGGCGCAGGAGCTTCTGGGACACAAAGGAAGAACGTGCCCCAAGACCCATTCATTCACCTACACGGGACTGATTCGTTGCGGGGAATGCGGATGTAGCATCACGGCGGAAAATAAGACCAATCGATATGGTTCTCACTATGTTTACTATCATTGCTCGAAGAGGAAGCCCGGTGTCAGGTGCAACCAGAAGGTAATCAGGGTAGAAGAATTGGAAAAGCAACTAGCAGAATTCCTGGCTAGGATTCACGTTCCGAAGGCACTTCTCCGGATCGCGCTTGAGCATTTGGACAAAGAGCAAGCGGGAGATCGTGAGCGAGAAATCAGCTACCGGCTCTCACTCGAAAAGGCCCATTCTGATTGCGAACGCAAACTTGGCAATCTCAACCAGATGAGGATCAAAGAACTCATCGACGATGCGGAATACACGACCGAGAAGGGAAAGATTCTCGATGAGAAACATCGCCTGGGGCGGAGCCTTCAACAATGCAACGGGCGTGCGAATGAACTCCATTCGCTTGTCACTAGAGCGTTCATTTTGGCTCACGAAGCAAAGGAACGATTCAAGACCGGATCACCGGACGAAAAAAAGGCTCTGTTGCGAGAGATAGGTTCGAACTTTTCACTAACGGACAAAAATCTCACTATAGAAGCGAAGAAACCGTTCGTGTTAATCCAAAACGCACTGAATGCCTTCCATCGCGATTATGCTACGCTCGAACCTTCAAATGATGTAGATATCGACAGAGAATTCGTCTCCTCTCCATCGAATTTTCGCTTTATGTGGGCCCTAGTCCATGAGGTTAGAACTTTTTATGAAAGAAATGATGCGGTTTCCAGTCGTGATAAGTCCAGTATAGCGACCTAAGCGGGAAAAGAAAGAGGGACATATTTGTCTAAAAGAACAAATTCCAGTGAACTTCTCAAACCTCCCGCCAATTCTCGTCGATGTACTCGTTGCCCTGTTTCAGCTGCTTCAGGCGTTGATCCATTTCTGGATGGTTGTACTACAGGCGCTACAGGTGCTGGTCGATGAACTTCTCCGGCGGGGGTTGTGACCGGTCTTCGGGGTCGATGGCCTACTCTGAGCTCATTATCCCCTATTGCTCATTGAAATCGGAATCCGATCTCGAACCAATGCTGACTGGAGAACTGTCCGATACCATCCCTGTGGCAGTAATATTGTTTCGTTCTTTATCAAAAATAATATCAATTTCACTCTTTTCAGAAACCGTCAATTCTCTTCCGAATTGCTTTGATGCATCATCATAAAAAGATTGAAGAATTTGATCATCCGTAAGCCCGATACGTAAACCCTCTCGAATTACATCGCGGATTTTTTTAATTCCTTCGCCACGATGATGGACGTTTTTTACGGTCTTAAAAATGCCCCATAAGATCGTGAAAATCGCGCCGAATAGAACAGCGAAGAGGCCCCAATTTTTGTCCTTGTCGTTTGAGCCAGCCATTTATTGGCTAATCTTAGTTACTATAAACGCGACGTGAGGCTTGAAATGTCGCGATCTAATCTCTCGATTTTTCTATTGTATTCCTCTGCTTCACGCTCGGCGTGTTGTCCAGTGGGGTGGTTGTTACCATAATGCTTGGCCAGATCCCTACTTCTATCTCTTGCATTAGCATATTGATTTCGCGTCGCTTGTAGGTTTTTTAATTCTTGCTCGATCCGTTGACGTTCTTTTGGGTCGTTGTTCATTTTATATATCTTGCGCTATTTTTCCGACCTTTCAGCTAGTCTTCTCGACGTTTAGAACTTTGTTCAATTTCTCCATAATCAATGCATTCCTTTTCTCAAATACCTCTTTGAAATTACTGAAATCTAGCGACTGACCTGTCGGGATGAAGTGTCTCTTTTTGAAGTCTTCCTGTTCATCCCTAGATTTATACGTTTTTTCAAACCATTCTTTGAAATCCTTACTTGATTTTTCCTCGTTTGATTGACCCTCAAGAAGTTGCAAGTTGCCAATCCGATTGTAGTTGTCTAAATAGAATTCCTGTTCGTCCTCTTTTATTCCTTTTTTCTTGAATTGCGATTTTCTGAAAAACGTTTTCGGGAATATATGGTCTTGGTGGAATCTGTTATTAAAATCCAAATTCGGATACAGCACCGCAAGAATGGAGAATGCCGCAGGGCCGTACTCAGCGTGAAGCAACGCTTCAACGTCGTCGCGGGTGAATACAAGTGACTTACTCGACCCTTTGAACTCGTTGACTATCCCGGCCAATGGGAAGCGGTTGCCGTTGTCCAATAGGATTTTGCGGATCGTGCGGAGCACGTTGTCCGGCTGGCCACTGAAAACTCTTTTTAGAAGCGAGTTAATGAGCCATTCCCTTGTCATTAGTCTATCTTCGCGATATTTCGAGGCCCCCACGAAATTATCGGGGCAGCCGATTTTTTGAATATAGTAAGCAATGGGGATTATGGCATTCGTGGAAGTTAGGCTCTGATGTTCATATCCGAAACTGGAAACTAATTCTACGGCCAACCGCAAAGATCTCTTTATGTTTTCCCAGCCATTTTCGATTTTCGCCATGTTCGCATTAGTGAAATTATCCACTTTGAAAGCGACGTCGAGGTCGGACAAAACGAGGCAGCTTTTTAGAACTAAATCTTTGTCAAATTCGAACTCATCGCCGATATTGTTTATCTCATCGACAAATGAAGTGATTTCCTCTCTTGCATCAGTTTTCCATTGGGCTGTGGCGATCGATAATAGCATATCGGAATAGCTTAGCTGCGTTCCGCCACTATTTACTCTTATGAAAAGCTGCAATACTTTATCAAGCTCGGTAGATGTTTCCAGATAATAATTGATGACTTTGTTTGTGGTGATTACTTCATAGAGCTTAGATAAGCATTTTACCGCGAATTCGTTTTCTATTAGTTTTTGGTCTCTCAAAAACTTATGGATATCAGCCAACCCCTCGAACTCAAGAATATTGCCGACCTCAAACCAAAAAATATTTCCATCATTTTCACTAGCTTCGTCGCTTGATAGAAATGCAAAATCGTACGTTAGATCAGGATCGGATGATTTATTCAGAAGGTTCAGATAGAACTTCTTCCGAGGAAAAGCGTCGGCACTAGACCACCTTCTATTTGGTATTTTTTCAGCATAAGAGCCGCGCATCGCGATATAAAGACCAGTCAATCTCTGTTGTCCGTCGAGTATCGCTATTATGTTTTCTTCTCCTGTGACACTTGCTTTCGGATTGTGCCTATTGTCTCTCTCGTGGTAGTCGCGAATGAATTCATAGAACTGAAAATCCTTTATTTTGTCTTTATCTACCTGCCAGAAAAGAAGTGAGCCAATCGTATAATCTCGCATCAGGGAATCGAAGAGCTTGATGATTTTTTCCGATGGCCAAACAAACTCTCGCTGGATGGCAGGCAAGAGAAATCTCCTTCTGTGGATGGATTCAACGGCTTCACCGATCGTTATTGGGGTTTGAAAACCAGAACTTTTCATATCTACACTATTTTATAGGTCGTAGCGCGGAATCAATCGGGACGGTACTACCATTTTATGTTAGACAAAAAGTCAAAATAAATCTAACAGAGAAAAACTGATGAAGTACAATCTTCACGGGTTTGTCGTTGCAGCACCGGTAATTGCAGCCTCCGTCTGATATTTTCTTTCACGTTGCCTAAAGGCACCCTCACCGCCTTCTAGAATGTCTCGAATTGCATGATTGATCTCCGGATTTTCGATGCTACCACATTTATAATCTCTAGATTGTTCTACGTCTAATCGAGCAACGATGACTTGCTCCGCGTCTGCATTTACGACAAGGTTGGCATTGTGGGTTGACATTATGATTTGTCTTGACTTCTTCGCCTTCCGAATCAGAGGAACCAGCTCGTGCATTATGAAATTATTATCCAAGTTATCCTCGGGTTGATCGATGATGAAGACTTGCTTAGCCGTTGCTGTTGCTAGAAATACTTTTAACAGCAGCGTTCCGCGTTGCCCAATAGACAGAACTTCCGTCGCCTTGCCATTTAGTCTTACAATAGCGCGAACATGCATAAAAGCTGGCCATTCTGTGAAAATGTACTCTATAACGCCGTCAGCACCGGCGCGATTAAAATAGGTCTTTTTTGCCAAGGCTTGCTTGGACCAGTTTTGAATTCCTGCAAAGGTAATCCTCTTAGCTGATCCATCAGGACTGGTTCCAGCAATTTCCTCTCTTAGGTCATTCTCGTTTTTGATTTTTCGATTATCAACGAATCGTTCAAGGATGTCGGAACAGAATCGTGACTCGTCGAATGTAACACTTCCTTCAATCTCCAAGCCTTGGATAATTCCTTGGAACAGTTCCTTTTCAGCGGAATCCGATTCATCTCTTGACTTGCGAAATTCGTCGAACTTAGCATCGATTTGTTTTTTTAGGTAATCCAACGAACTGCCGACTTCGTTCAACAAGTGATCGCGCGCATTTATGAGTTCGGTCAATTTTTCCACTCCGGTTTTATACCTATCGAGATCCTTGTTCGCATTCCCTATTTGTTGCTGCAGCGCCTGACTCGACTGAACTAATGTGTTTACATCCTCTTTTATGCCAAGCTTGGTGAGATCGCCTTTCTTAGCCAGGATTTCCTTTCGAAGGGAGTCCATTTCAAGTTTGATTTGAGACTGAATGCTTTTTAGTTGGTCAATCTGTTTTGTAGTATCTACAACCGGAATCGGCTTGGTGTCTGGAAAGAGTTGAACAACCTTTTTATTCAAAGAACTCAGGATTACGTTGACCTCCAAGCGGTTCAGCTGTGCAACGCTAGACTCGACATCTTCAAGAAGTTCTTTTAGCTTGATTCCTCGCTGTGTCTTACTATTGATTTCTTCTAGAGCCGTTCGAGTTTCTTTGGAGCTTAGACGTTTTTGTTGGTCGCCAATCTTCTTAAGAT
>JBAUMB010000226.1:0-25637 GCA_049578465.1 Anaerolineales bacterium | reverse complement strand
ACTATGTCCGGCTTGGGCGAGTTGACAACTCACAAGGATGGAAGCGCAAAATATTGTTACTATATATTTTAAAAATAATCTCCTTGTGAAATTGGAGATTGCTTCGCTTCCTTCGGTCGCTCGCAATGACATCTTTAGCACTGGTATAATCCGACTACTTGACGCGGCCCGTAACGGTCATCGTGCCGTTCGCAATGGAGATGCTTTCCAAGCGGAATCCGGTTGCGGCGGGTCCGAGTGAGCCGGTTAGTGCCTCAGCTACGAACGCGCTGATCGCATCATTCAATCCCTGCGGCGCGGGCAGAGGTCCAAAGTCTTCTTGCGTGATAGTGATCTTGGGTTGCCCGTTTTGATCTACACTAACCGACATCGTCATACTGACGTTGGCGCTAAACATGCCCTGCTGAACTTTACCAAGCAATTCCATTTGTCCGTTCTGCAACTGCACTTGCGGATTCGTGATCGGCAAATTGGGATTCGATTGCAGATAAACTGCGAGATAGGATGTAAGCTGTTCTTCGGTGATGTTCAGTGTGATGGTTCCAGTTGCCGCTCCCGTGGCGGTGGCCTGATTGACTTGGTCGTGTAAACTTCCTACGGCTTGAGTCGAAACCGGAATCGCTGTGGCGGGATAATCAGGTCCGCCAACGAAGATCGAACAAGCGAGAGTTGCAAGTGTTAGTATGATCAAAGCAAGAAATATTTTTATCTTCATCATTGCCTCAATGAGGAATCAACGGGAGTTATTATAGCATGAGCGAAAATGAAAATAACAACATGCCGCTTGCGGTTCAAATCGAGGGATTGTTGTTTGTCGCGGCAGAACCGGTGGCTCCAACACATCTGGCGGAAGCGTTGGATGTTGCACCTTCGATGATCGAAGCCGCCCTCCAAGAGTTGGATGCCTCACTTCAGACTCGAGGCTTGCGATTACAACGACATAGCGGACGCGTGCAATTAACAACCGCTCCGCAACTCGCGGCGACGATTGAACGCTTCCTTGGCCTCGAAGCGACGACTCATCTGACGCGCGCCGCCCTCGAGACGCTGGCGATCATCGCGTATCAACAACCGGTGACGCATCCGCAAATCGATTCGATCCGCGGCGTCAATTCAGACAGCATGTTGAAGAGTCTATTGAGCAAAGGCTTGATTGTCGAATCGGGCCGCGCCGATGGACCCGGACGCCCGATCCTATATTCCACCGCGCCTGAGTTTTTACAACACTTTGGAATTAACTCGATTACTGAACTGCCCTCGCTTGATTTGACCGATGAAAATAATAATCACGACGAGATGTTGAAGGGATAACGCAGGAGCTCAACCACCTCGGCTTTTCAACGCCTATGCTTAAACAAAAATCAAGGGTTGGCTGAAGCAATTGTTAGACAATATAAACCCTCTGGATTCTCCAGAGAAGTCGGTTGCGAGGACCCTCAAAGCTATCGCCAGCTGGCATTCTTGCAGTTCTGTCCTTCTTTGAAAACAGGCGCAACAAGTTCCTTTCCCCAGATCTTTTTTCCAGCTCTTTTCGGATGCTTGAGAAAATGCTCGTTTCGGTCTTTGAAATACCTGTCGACTGCCTTCTTCGCCTCAAGAACGGATTCATAATTGCTGTTCTGGATTATTGCGACGGCCATACCACTAAAAACAGACTCAATGACATTCAGGAATTGTGATCTAGAAGGCAAAGGCGCTAATTTTACAATGGGTGTTCTTGACATCTTTCGAAAGCCGTATTTATTTACATCTGATATCTTAGTATAAAGAGATTTAGACACGTGCCATGAAGCATGATCCCACGACAGATAAATGGTGTGGCAGCCAGAATATTGCCTAATCAGAATGTCGATCATTTTAATCATTTCATCTGTATTTTTATGGCTCGAGTAGAAATGAGTTACCTGATTCGTGGATAACTCAAGTGCGGCCGTAACAATTAGTGAACCCTTACTAGGCTGAAATTGCGGTACAGTCGGATGTTCTCCTTTACGCACAAGCCTTCTGCCGCCCCGCTCTTTCACCGCAAACGGACCAAACTCATCTATTGAAAAGAATCGTTCTGTTGGTTTTAGATTTGATAGTATCTTCTCTATCTCATCAACCTTCGCCTTGTAATTTGGATCATTGCTGGTCAGGACTTCTTTAGCTTTCCAAAATTTATAACCAGCTTTCTTTACTAGCTTCGAGACATTATTCTTACCAACTTTATATCCTTCCTTTTCAAGTGTCATCTTAAGCAGCTTTATTGTCCAAGATGTTCGATTGTGGTCAAAAACCTTTGGCGGTGAGTGAATTATGGTTAGAAGCGTTTCAAGTAGTTTAGGATCATCAGGTCTTTTAGTACCTTCATGTCGTGCATCAAGAAGGGAATCGACACCAGATGTCTGGAACTTCCGAATATACCTTTTTACAGTATTCCTAGAAATTCCAAGAAACTCCATAATAGTTTTATTATCAATGCCGTATAGGTAATATATGATAGTTAAAGCGCGCCTTTCCAGATGTCTTGGTTGATTGAGCGCTGCGTGATAAAGCTTATGCAGTTCAATTTGGTCCACTTTTTGTCCCACACGTTCTGCAATTACTTGGAACGGGACATGACCCTGCATCAGTCTTAGCATGAAAAGGTCTACTCCATTGAGAAACTCCTGAATCTCCTTTTTCTTAGCTTCAATCCGTTGCCTTTCTTTTTCTCTGGACCTTAAATAGCCAATTTCCCTAATTAGATGATTAACTTCTTTGCGCAAAGACCTGGAATCTTCTGTCATTTGGATACCCTACGCCGATCTAACTATTGA
The DNA here is from genome assembly GCA_049578465.1 of Anaerolineales bacterium. Taxonomy (GTDB): domain Bacteria; phylum Chloroflexota; class Anaerolineae; order Anaerolineales; family Villigracilaceae; genus Fen-1038. Next base: position 22,836 of record JBAUMB010000226.1, on the reverse strand, counting down.
TTGTGCGGACGGCTTAATAACTTTTAGACATGCCGTATAATGTCCGAAACCCATTTAGGACTTTAGATTGCAAAGCGGTTGCAATTCAAGTATAGCATCGGACACAAAATATGCAAGAACGCCTTCCAAAACTTCTTGCTCAAGCTGAATAAACGAAAGAGATTATTGGCGATTACTTCTCGATTTGTTAATCCGAAAAAGGACGAACAATATGATAAGAAGAATGAGGCCGCCAATGAGTAAATAGGATTGGTAACTCGCCCAAGCGCGCGACGGGGCAAACAGCTTCACAAAGATTGGATAGAAAATTGAAAAGAAACCGATGCCCATAAGGAATGCAGCGATCATAATGAGTGGGCTGGTCTGTTTTGACATAAGATCCTCCAACTGTGTGCGATGCTATAAACAGGGTAGAATGTGATGATTATATTACTATTGAGGCTTAGATAAATATGCCCGAACGCCTACAAAAGCTCTTAGCTCAAGCTGGTTATGGTTCGCGCCGCGCCTGCGAGGAATTCATCACGGCTGGGCGCGTGCGCGTCAATGGAAAGGTTGCGACCCTTGGTCAAAAAGCTGATCTCATTGTTGATAAAGTCACAATGGACGGCAAGCCGCTCGCTGCGCCGGAAAAGTTAACGTATATTGCGTTATATAAGCCGCGCAATATTATTTCATCTGTTGATGATGAAGTGGGACGCAAGACCGTTCGTGATTTGATTCCTGAAACCGAACGTCTTTATCCGGTTGGTCGTTTGGATTGGGATAGTGAAGGCTTGATTCTGATGACGAACGATGGCGACTTGACGAATAAATTAACGCATCCGCGCTATGGACATAAAAAGGAATACAAAGTTTTGGTTGCGCGTCGTCCGGACCCGGAACAGATTCAAACTTGGCGGCGCGGTGTGGTTCTGGAAGATGGATATAAAACCGCTCAGGCCGATTTGTATGTCGAAGCCGGCGCGGGAAAAGGCGCGTGGCTGAGAGTCACAATGGGTGAGGGGCGCAAGCAACAGATCCGCGAGATCGGTTCGCTGTTGGGATTGCCGGTTGTCCGTATTGTGCGTATCCGCATTGGAACTTTGTTGCTCGGAAATCTCAAGCCGGGTGAATTTCGGCATTTGACTGAAAAAGAAATTGCAGAGTTGAAAGGGCCGCCGATAAAAGGATTTTCGGCTGCTCAAAGAAGAAAGCCTGATAGACGTTTGCCTCGCATAAAATAGCCGACCCGATTTTTTGTGTATAAAAACGTGATTTTTGACAGTCACGTTTTATTTGTATGTAAAGTAGAATTATCCGTAATAACTTTTTATGACAGGAAGAAAATGACAAAGCGAATTGGAATACTTACTAGCGGTGGTGATGCACAAGGCATGAATGCAGCTGTGCGGGCAGTTGTCCGCACAGCGTTAGACAAAGGGGCAGAAGTATATGCGGTTAATGAGGGCTATCAAGGACTCGTAAACGATGGAGATTATATCCATCCGATGGATTGGGATTCGGTCGGCGGTATTCTGCAAATGGGCGGAACGGTCATCGGCTCAGCGCGCAGTGAAGAATTTCGCACGCGTGATGGGCGCAGGCGGGCAGCCAAGAATCTGGTCAAAGCCGGAATTGACGGCTTGATCGTCATCGGCGGTGATGGTTCTTTGACTGGTGCGAATATCTTTCGCCAAGAATGGCCCTCGCTAATTGCTGAACTAGTTGCAGCAGGCGAAATCAGCACTGAGCAAGCCCTTGCTTACCCGAACTTGTCTATTGTTGGTTTGGTGGGTTCGATCGATAATGATTTCTCTGGCACCGATATGACGATCGGCGCTGACTCTGCTCTTCATCGGATCACTGAAGCCGTGGATGCCATTACCAGCACTGCCGCCAGTCATCAGCGCACGTTTGTAGTCAAGGTGATGGGTCGCAATTGCGGTTATCTTGCCTTGATGGGCGCACTGGCGTGTGGTACCGACTGGGTACTGATTCCCGAAGCGCCACCCGATGTGGAAAATTGGGAAGATGTGTTGGTTGAGCGCCTCAACGCCGGAAGAAAAGCCGGCCGCCGCGATAGCATTGTGATTCTGGCGGAAGGCGCGCATGATCGTAATGGTAACCACATTGGCAGTAGTGATGTGCAACGCGTGCTCGAGGAAAAGCTTAAGGAGGAAGTTCGTGTCACTGTGTTGGGACACGTTCAGCGTGGTGGACGCCCTAGTGCTTTTGATCGTACGCTGAGTACCTTGATGGGCCATGAGGCGGTTAATACACTTCTTGCCGCCAAACCAGATGATGAACCGGTGGTGATTGGTATCCGTAACAATCGCATTACGCGCTTTCCGATGATGGAAAGTGTGCGCCGTACTCAGCAAGTGGCGGAAGCTATCAAAGAGAAGGATTACGAACGTGCTATGTCGTTGCGCAGTTCTTCGTTTAAAGAATCTTTCACTACATTCAAAACCATGGTGCGTGCATTACCTCATCCGGTTGATCCAGCCAAGAAACACTTTCGCATTGCTGTGTTGAATGCCGGCGCGCCAGCCCCCGGGATGAACACAGCCGGTCGTGCTGCCATTCGGTTAGGGCTTGATATGGGGCATGTGATGTTGGGGATTCATAATGGCTTTGAAGGATTGATGGAAGGCGATTTGGAACAAATGCAGTGGATGAGCGTAAGCGGCTGGGCTTCGCGCGGCGGCTCGGCGCTTGGAACCACGCGTCGAGTCCCAAAAGGACGCGATCTGTATTCCATCGCTCGCGTTATTGAGGATAATCATATTGATGCGCTGTTAATCATTGGTGGTTGGAGCGCTTACGAGTCCGCTTTCAATTTATTGACTAATCGTCCAAATTTTCCGTCCTTCAACATCCCGATGATTTGTATGCCTGCATCTATCAATAATAACCTGCCCGGCTCTGAGTTTAGTATCGGTGCTGATACAGCCCTCAACAGCATTGTTGATGCGGTAGATAAAATCAAGCAGTCTGCTGGCGCGGCACGGCGTTGTTTTGTTGTGGAAGTGATGGGACATTATTGTGGTTATCTGGCCTTGATGGGTGGTATGGCGACAGGCGCCGAACGTGTCTACTTGCATGAGGAAGGAATCAAACTGCGTGACCTGCAAGTGGATGTAGAAAACTTATTGAGTGGTTTCCAGTCCGGCAAGCGCATTGGCTTGATGATTCGCAATGAATATGCCAATCCAGTCTACACCACAAATTTCATTTGTTCGTTATTTGAAGAGGAAGGCAGCGACGTGTTCGATGTGCGCCCCGCGATCCTTGGCCATCTTCAACAAGGGGGTGATCCATCGCCCTTTGACCGAATTCAAGCGACGCGCCTGGCGCGTATGTGCCTTGAACATTTGCTGAGCGAGTGTGAAAAGCAGGAATACGGTAGTGCCTTCATCGGTATGCAGAACGGTCAGATTCTATTCCACGATATGCGCGACTTTGACCGCATGATTGACCTCGAGCACCAACGCCCCAAAGATCAATGGTGGTTGGAATTGAAAGGCATCGCTGCCTTGCTTGCTAAACAAGCCCCGAAGACAAATTAATAGTGAATATGATTTTAGGGTAGTGGGGCAAGCCAGAAACTCTTGCCCACACGTATAATTCAATAACAGACCCCGATTTTTATCGGGGTTTGTTATATGGACATTGTTGGATTTATCTGATATCCCAATTCGCCGGGTTTGTTCTTCGATTGAGCCGTGATGCGAATCCCTTTTTCGCATGCGCCCATTAATTCAAGGAAGACCTTGAACAAATCTGTCTCTGTGATCCTCCCAACGACTTTTCCGCCGCGCACAACTGGCTGATGCCAACCAGATTACTATCTTTGATGACGGGTGCTCTGCGAATATGTTCTTTTTTGAATATAGCTAACGCTTTATAAATGGGAGTTTCTGCTGTTACCGATATAACTGGACGCGACATTCTTTCCACCGGCTAACATTTGATTCTCCTTTGGCTGTATTTGTTGAAGTGCAAAATTATTTTGCAAACTCGCTAATGATGCGCGCCATGTGACGCGCGTGCTTCAAATACAAATCAATGCGGATATTTTCATTCGGCGCGTGAGCGCGGCTATCGGGATGACCAAGTCCGCCAGTGGCAACCGGCAAACCGAGGTCATGCACGAACGGATAACTCGGGCCCGAGCCGCCGGTCATTGGCACCAACTGCATCGGCACACCGAAGACATCTTTGGCTGTCTTCGCGACAATTTGAATGAACGGATCATCCGGATCAGTCCGAGCCGGAGGGTCACCGCCTAGATCGGTGATTTGTATATCGCTGAATCCGTGTGCGTCGAGATGAGCGCGCAATTTCTTTAAGATGTCATCCGGGTGTTGATCGGGAATCAATCGAAAATCCACTTTCGCTGAAGCCCGCGCCGGTAAAACTGTTTTCGATCCGGGACCTTGATAACCGGATGTCAATCCGCAAATGGTGCAGGTTGGAGAAAAGACTCCTTCGATATTCATCTCTTCGCCGCCAGTCAAACCTTTGATAAATTTTTTCACACCATACATCGTTTGATATTCTTCTGCCATATCGGGCAATGCAGACATCAACTCTCGATCACGCGCGGAAGGTGGCCGGACTCCGTCATAAAAGCCGGGAATCAAAATCCGTTCATCTTCGCCTTTCAACGTGTTGAGCGCCCAGACCAACCGCCACGCCGCATTCGGAAAAATCGAGCCGCCCAATCCTGAATGAACATCGGTGGTTGCCGTCTCAACGCTCAGTTCAACATAACAGATGCCGCGCAGGCCAAGATATTCCATCGGCACTTCGCGCGAATCCACGCCACCGAATTCCCACATGCACGCATCGGCTTTCAATAAATCCTTATTCTTTTTGATGAATTCAAATAGATTGACACTGGCTGTTTCCTCTTCGCCCTCGATGATAAATTTAACATTGCATGGCAGTTCGTCGTCGGCATCGAGTAATGAGTCGATTGCAAATAGGCGCGAAGTGATGTGACCTTTATCATCGCCCACGCCGCGTCCATAAAGTTTTCCGTTTCGCAGTGACGGCTCAAACGGCGGCGTTTCCCATAATTCCAAAGGCTCTGCGGGCTGCACATCGTAATGGTTATAAATCAAAAGAGTCTTATTGGATTTGCCTTTACGTTCGCCAAACACCACCGGTGCGCCATCAGTCTTCATGATCTGAACTTTGAAGCCGCGTTTCTTTAACATTTCGCTGACCATCGCTGCGCATTCTTTCAAGCCCAAATTCTGCGCGCCAACGCTGGGTTGTGCAACAAGTTTTGTTAACTCCGCAATGCTTTCATCGAGATTGGCTTCGAGATATTTATCTATCTTGTGATAATCGGTCATGGAAATCTCCTTGGTGATTTACTTCATTATATTGATAAGCCAATTAATTGAATATGCGCCTGCGTAAGCGAAGATCCACATCTTGATAATTTTGCCGAGCACACAAGCGATCAGAAATTTCTGGAGCGGCATCTTCAACGCACCCGCTGACATTCCGGCGAGATCAAAGAACGGATTGGGAATCGCGGCTAATACAAAAATAGTCAGCATTCCGTATCTTTGCATCCAGCCGTTGATGCGTTCGTAAATTTTTGTATGCTCTGCAACACCTTGTCCGCTGAAGCCAGCCAAATAACCAGAAAGTTCTCCAATCGCTGCGCCCGCTCCCGCAACGAGACCAACGATCAATGGATTAAAAACGCCGCCCATCGCGAAGACGATGGCAATTCCCGGCGCCGGAAGCAGGATCGTTGCGTTGGCAAGAATGGATATTAGGAAAATTCCCGGATAGCCGTACTCGGCAAACTTTGCGGCTTGGTCGCGGATCATGAAAATGTAAACGCTAATGCCAATTACGAGCAACAATACTAAAACGCGCAGAATGTTAAGCGCAATGGTTGAATGTAAAAATGATTCGATCGTCGAAAGTTTTTTAGGCGGATTCTTCAATGGTGACTTTCAGGATCTTTACACCGGGATATTCCGGACGCATCGGATCGCGCGGCGGAATGGACATCAAGACATCCAGGCCTTCCACTACCTGACCGAAAACGGTGTGCTTATTATTTAGATGAGGCGTGGGAACGTGCGTGATGAAGAATTGCGAGCCGTTAGTTCCGGGTCCGGCATTTGCCATTGAAAGGATGCCGGGCTTATCGTGCTTCAAACTCGGATTAAATTCATCGGCGAATTTATAACCGGGACCGCCGGTGCCTTTGCCGGTCGGGTCACCGCCTTGCGCCATAAAATCTTTGATGACGCGATGAAAGATGATGCCATCATAAAAACCTTCGCGCGATAAGAACACAAAATTATTGACGGTCTTCGGTGCCTTATCCGCGAACAATTCAATCACAATTATGCCTTTATCGGTTTCCATGCGGGCTTTATATTTTTTCTTTGGATCAATTGTCATTGCGGGTGGGGTGTTCCATTGTTTTGCCATTTTGTCTCCTTGGGTTTTGAAATTATTTTAATAATGCTTCAATGCGTGCCACGACCATGTCCATCGCGGCGATGTTGAAGCCGCCTTGAGGAATGATAATGTCAGCGTAGCGCTTAGATGGTTCGACGAATTCAAGATGCATCGGTCGGACCGTCGCTTGATATTGTTTGATCACCGATTCTGTGGTTCTGCCGCGCTCCGTGATATCGCGTTCCAATCGGCGAATGAAGCGGATATCTGAATCAGTGTCAACGAAAATCTTGATGTCAAAGAGTTCGCGTAACTCCGCGTCTGCAAAGATAAGAATGCCCTCTACTAAAACTACGCGGCGTGGTTCAACTTTGAAAGTTCGGCTGGTGCGGCTATCCGTGGAAAAATCGTAGATTGGAATCTCAATGGGTTTCCCGTTGCGTAGGGAAACGATGTGTTGAATTAACAAGTTGGTATCAAGTGAGTTGGGGTGATCGAAGTTGATATTGGCATGTTGTGTCGGCGGGAGTCCGCTTAAATCTTTGTAATAAGAATCATGTTGAATAAAGGCAATTTGATCCGCACCGACGCGATTTAAGATTTGCTGAGCTACAGTCGTTTTGCCGGAGCCGGAGCCGCCAGCAAGCCCGATCACGAGGGAATCAATATGTTGCATAGAAGAATTATACCTTCATAAAATTTACAGTCACTTCTAAAGTGACTGTAAATTTTTGATTCTTAAATATCCGCCATGAAGGCCAGACCGACCGTGCCGGGCCCAGCGTGAACGCCGACAACAGGACTGACCGATGAGAGAATACTTTCGATCGCATTGAATTCTTTGGTGGCGCGGTCGAGCAGAATGCGCGCTTCGTCTTCTGCGTTGGCGTGAAGTGTGGCAACGCGAATATTGGATTTGCCTTTGACTTGCTCGCCGACCAATTCAAGGATGCGGTCAATTGCTTTGCTTTTTGTGCGCACACGATCTTCCGCTTCGACCCGTCCATCTTTTAAAGCGAGGATCGGTTTAAGATTCAACGCGGACCCGATGAAACGCGTACCTCCGCCGATTCGCCCGCCTCGATGCAGGAACTCGAGCGTGTCCATCGCAAAATAGACTCCTACATGCTCCTTGGCTTTTTCCGCAAGCGCAACGCATTCTTTCACATTGGCGCCTTGTTCTGCGGCGCGCGCAGCTGCCAATATAATAAAGCCCATTGCCATTGCAGTGGTGTTGCTATCCACTAAGGAGATTTTGCCTCCGGCAGCGCCAAGAGTTTCGCGCGCTTGAATTGCAGATTGTAATGTACCGGAAAGTTTGGCTGAGATGAATATTCCCAGCACTTCAAAATCTTTTTCAATGAGTTGCTGAAAGGTTTGTTGCATGTCCAGCATCGGAACTTGTGAAGTAGTAGGCATAACCTTGGCCGTCTTAAGACGCGCATAAAATTCATTAGGCTGTATATCTACTTCATCCCGATAGGTTTGATCGCCCCAAATCAAAAGTTGAGGCATCACGCTGATATTGTGAGCTTTGCATAATTCCTTCGGGATGTAAGCAGTGCTATCGGTTACGAACGCGATTTTTGACATTTTCCTCCCGCACGAATGAGAATCTTTTCATTTGGATATTTTAACCTATTTGTTCCCTAAAGGTTCTTTAAGACAAATGCTCGCGGTATGATATAATCGTTTTAGCAAGCCGCAATTTTGCGCAGATTCTCATCGAGGAGCCTTTACTTTGGCCTTCAACCCCATAAACTGGCTGCTAGGCCTGTTTTCTTTAGACATCGCCATTGATCTGGGCACTGCGAACACTCTTGTTCACGTGCGCGGCAAGGGTATCGTTATTAATGAACCCTCCTGGGTAACCATAGACAAGAGATCGCGTCTTCCTTTGTCCATTGGATTGGAAGCGAAGGAAATGGTTGGCCGTACCCCTAGCAATGTTTTGGTTGTCCGCCCGGTGCGCGACGGCGTAATTTCGGAATTTGATGTGACGCAAGTGATGTTGGAATATTTTATTGGTAAGGTTCATGAGCAAAGTGTGGTGCCGTTACCACGGCCGCGTGTTGTTGTGGGTATCCCAACCGGAGTTACAGAAGTTGAAAAACGCGCGGTCTATGATGCAGTGATGGCATCAGGCGCGCGTCAAGCGATGTTGATCGAGGAACCGATCGCGGCGGCGCTGGGAGCGGGTCTTCCCATTGGTGATATTCGCGGCTCGATGGTTGTAGATATCGGCGGCGGCACGACTGAAGTTGCAGTGATGTCGATGAATGGTGTGGTCGCCTCACGCTCACTTCGAGTCGCGGGCGACGAGATGGATCAGGATATTGTTCAATATGTGCGGAACAAATATAACCTGTTGATCGGTGAAGGAATCGCGGAACAGGTCAAATGGAAGATCGGTTCTGCATATCCGCTTCAACCAGAAAAGACAATGGAAGTGCGCGGCCGGAATCTGGTGACCGGCTTGCCGGAGACCGTTGAGATTTCATCCGTTGAAATTCGTGAAGCACTCGCAGGATCGGTTCAAGTTATTATTGATACCGTACGCGATGCATTGGATGAGATTCCTCCTGAAATCGTGGCTGACCTGATGGACATTGGAATTTGTTTAGCCGGCGGCGGCGCTTTATTGCAAGGCTTGGCTGACCGTTTGACCGATGAGCTTAAATTACGCGTCTGGGTCGCTGAAGACCCACTCACTTGCGTGGTGCGCGGTGCGGCTTTGGTATATGAAAACTTTGAGCATTTGAGCCGTCTTCTGGTTGGCTTGGAGCGCGGCTCTACGCGTCACAACGCTTGATTTTTATCCGCGCATATATTTTTGCGCTTATAACAAATGAGAGATTTTTTTTCCCGCTCGTTGCAAACTACTATTATTTTCTTGATTATCGGGGGAATCTTAGCGTTGGCTTTTGGCGGTTTTTTTAGCCCGGTCTCCAATCGTTTCACAAACGGATTGGTTTCAATCCAATATTGGTTCGCAATCCGCTATCAAGCCATTGAACAATTCCTATCGGCGCCGCGCGATATTGTGTCTCTGCGTGCAAGCAATGCTGAGTTGGAGACTGAGGTTTCTCAATTGCAGACCCAAGTGATTGATTTGCAGCAACGCGTCAGCCAGACGGAAGTACTTTCTGCGCTGGTAGATTTTTCACGGGCCAACCCAGAAAATAGTTATAAAGCCGCCTCGGTCATTGGGCGCGACCCGAGTCCATTTCTTCATTATATTATCATCAACCGCGGCTCGAATGATGGCATACTTCGAGGTATGCCTGTTGTAACCAATCAAGGTTTGGTCGGAAGGATTGATGCGGTCATTGCGGATGCGGCGCGCGTTCAATTGATTACCGATCCGGCTGCGACCGTGAATGTTCATCTCAAAAACGCCAATACAGATGCAGTGCTTCTCGGATCTGTGACCGGCGATATTTCACTGGATATGATCGCCCAAGATGCAACGGTTCAAAGCGGCGATTTGATTCTCACTTCCGGTTTGGGTGGAGGCTATCCGCCTGATCTGATCGTTGGACAGGTGATCAATGTCCGCAAACTGGATTACGAATTATTTCAACAAGCCACCGTTCAATCGGCCGTGGATTTCACCCGTCTCGATATCGTCCTCGTGATTACCAATTTTCAAGCCGTGGACATTACTCCGCTGATGCCGACCCCGTCGCCATAGTATCATGCGTAATATTATCGCGATCCCATTGCTTGTGTTGGTTGTGATCTTCCAGTCAACCATCGCGAGTCAGTTTTCATTGCTCGCCGGTTATGCGGACCTTATTCTCGTTATGCTTGCGGCTTGGGCTTTGCAAAAAGGAGTCACGACTGCATTTCAATGGGCGTTTCTGGCAAGTATTATGATTAGCACCATATCCCATATGCCATGGATTGTTACTATGGCTGGTTATCTCGGAGTCGTTCTGCTCGCGGTATTGTTGCAAAGCCGCGTTTGGCAGGCGCCATTATTAGCCATGTTTACTGTAACTTTTCTAGGAACTTTGTTTATGCATCTTTTATCCTTTGTCTATTTACGCTCCTCCGGTGACCCTTTGCCGTTCGGAGACACGATGGGCTTGGTCACACTTCCGAGCCTTTTGCTCAACCTCCTTATTTCGATCCCGATGTATGGTTTGATGCGCGATCTGGCAGGCTGGGTATTTCCGGTTCAAGGGGAAGCATGAGCTCTTCATCTGCACCGCACTCATCAAATTTCGATCCCCGACGGCTGTTTGTCGTTTATATGGTCGGCTTGCTGATTTTGGCCTTAATATTGGGCCGCCTATTATTATTACAGATTACGGGTGGTAAGGATTGGGCTGCGCGCGCTGTTGATAACTACACCAATGAGATCAGTCTGCCTGCGGCGCGCGGCATCATCTATGACCGGAATGGTTATGTGCTGGCGCAAAATACTGCATCATATAATCTCACCATCACCCCCGCCAATCTTCCGGATGATGAGGCGGACATTGAAAGAATTTATAGAGATGTTTCTGCGATAACAGGAGTTCCAGTCGGAGGTCCCGTCACTGACGAGTCTCTGAATAACGCCAAGAATTATGGTCCCTGTGTTCCCGGTCCGGGAATCGCTGATTTGGTGGCGCTCGGCGAATCGCTTGCGCCTTATACGCCGGTTGAAATTTCGTGTGATATCAGCGAGGACGTTGCTCGCCTTGTAACTGAGCGTTCTGTGGATTGGCCCGGAGTCGGGATTGAAATTCAACCCATCCGCGATTATCCAACCGGCTCGTTGACTGCAGACGTCATTGGTTTTCTTGGACCAATTCCCGCATCCTTGGAGGAAGAATTGGGTGCGCGCGGTTTTGTAGCGAACAGAGATAAGATTGGTTATGCAGGCATCGAAGATTCTCTGCAGGATGTTCTTGCCGGACAAAATGGAAAAAGAGTCGTGCAGGTGGATGTGGCTGGTCAGGAATTAGGTAATATCCAGCCGCCCGTCGCGGCTGTTCCCGGTTTTAACGTCGAACTGACTATTGATACGCGCTTGCAGGCCGCGGCACAAGCGGCTCTTATATCTGAGATTGATTATTGGAATACATATTTTGCGCGCATCCGAATTTCCAGCGGCATTGTAGTAGCTATGAATCCAAAGACCGGCGAAATTCTCGCGATGGTTTCCTATCCGACTTATGAAAATAATCGGATGGCGCGTTTGATTCCATCCTATTATTACAATCAATTAACTCAGGATCCTCGCCATCCGCTCCTGAATAATGTTATTCAAAGCGAATATCCGCCCGGTTCCACCTTCAAACTTTCAGCCGCGACCGGCGCTTTGAACGAAGGTGTGGTTACGCCGAATAAAGTGATTTACGCTCCGGGTCAGCTTGAGCTTTGCGAGCAGTTCACCCCGAATGAGCCTTGTGGCCCTGGCAATACGCGTCCATTCGTGGATTGGATTACTGACGTGCGTCCTCAGGGATTCGGTGACATTGATTTCCTGCATTGTATTGCTTTTTCCAGCGACGTTTGTTTCTATAAAGTAGGCGGTGGTTATGGTAATGAGATTCCTGGGACAGGGTTGGGAATTTATCGTTTGGATGAATACGCACATGCTTTGGGTTACGGTCAAGCTTCGGGAATTGAACTGCCCGGTGAATCGGATGGTTTAATTCCGTCGCCGCAGTGGAAACGTATTAACGAAGGCGAGAACTGGTCCACCGGCGATACGTATATTGCCACCGTCGGACAGGGTTATGTGTTGGCGACTCCGCTTCAGGTGTTGATGTCTGGAGCGACAATTGCTAATAACGGTAAGTTGATGCAACCGACCATTATCAAGCAAATTACAAATGGTGACGGCAAAGTGCAGACGGTTTGGTTTAGTCCGAGTGATTTTACGGTTTGGATTCCCCATCAAACGACAAACAGCGCTGGAACTGTGCGTCAAGATTGGATGGATCTAACGGATAACATCGTTGCAAATCAATTGCCCACAGGGAGTTATCAGATCTCACCGTTCGTTCCCAATGTGAAATGGGATATCACCACCGATCCGAAAATCAACACTTATGACGGATGCGGCGGCTCCTGCGGCAACCCAACCGGAATTTATAAAATCGTCAGCCCGCAGGTTGTCAAGGAAGTACAAGAGGGCATGCGTTTAGTGGTGACGGATCCTCAAGGTACGCTTCATCCCACCTTTGAAGGCGATAATCCATTGCCTGTTGCTGTGGCAGGCAAAACCGGCAGCGCCGAGTATTGTGACGACGTGGCGCTAGCGGAGAACCGTTGTCAGTTTGGCGAATGGCCCGTTCATGGCTGGACGATCGCGTACGCGCCTTACGATGATCCTGAAATTATCATCGGCGCTTTTATGTATAACGGCGGGGAAGGTGCAGTGGTTGCCGCGCCGGTGGTTGAAAAAGTGATGAAGGCATACTTTGAACTCAAGTCCATTGATCTGGCGCAAAACGGCGGCGGCTGATTGCCTTGTAATCTGAATGACGCGGGATGGATAATTTTATCCATCCCGCGTTGATTTATATGTTCATAGTCATGCTATAATTTACGCAAGTTAACTTCTATGAACGATTTACATTCTCTGGTACAAATCAAAGGCTTGCGCGATGGATTGTTGGTTTCTCTTCTTGATGCATCGTGGGAAGATCAGCAGTCCGCGTTGCTGGCACAGATGGATCGACAGCCGTCCTTCTTTCAAGGCGCGCGCTTGGCATTGGATGTTGGCACGCAGATTTTGCATGTGAATGAGATGGTCGAACTGCGCGATCGGCTTTCAGAGAGAAATGTTGTGTTGTGGGCGATTGTCAGCGAATCGCCAACCACCGAGCAGACTGCTCAATTGCTTGGATTAGCGACGCGCATTTCCAAGCCGCGGCCGGAAGAAACGCGTTTCGCTTCTAAGGATTTGGATGATGAAACAGCTCTTTTCATCAATAAAACAATTCGCTCCGGAACGCGCATCGAATTTCCCGGTCACGTAGTTGTGTTAGGTGATGTGAACCCCGGCGCGGAAATTGTTGCAGAAGGAAATATCATCGTTTGGGGAAAACTGCGCGGCGCTGTCCATGCCGGATCGAAAGGCGATGAAAGCGTCAGAGTATGTGCGCTCGATTTTTCACCAATGCAGTTAAAGGTTGCGGAAGAAGCCGTAAGTATCCAACCAGAAAACCAGATATTGGATCCGGTAATTGTATTTATTCGTGATCATAAAGTTATAATCGAATCATGGAGACCCTCATAAGGGATTGAATTATGCCTGCTCAAGTGATAACGATTTCATCGGGTAAAGGCGGCGTTGGTAAGACGACAGCGGTTGCCAATCTTGCGTTTGCATTGGCGGCGGATGGAAGTAGAGTTGTTTGCATTGACGGCGACATTGGCCTTCGCAATTTGGACGTGGTGATGGGACTCGAAAACCGCATTGTGTACGATATTGTGGATGTGATCGAAGGGCGTTGTAAATTGCGCCAGGCGATGATCCATGATAAACATTTGTCCGAGTTATATTTGATCCCTGCGGCTCAAACGCGGGATAAGAATGCGGTCTCGCCGAGCGACATGAAACGAATCTGCGATGAGCTTCGATTGGGTGCAGATTTTATTTTGATCGACTCGCCTGCCGGAATCGAACGCGGCTTTCGCAACGCCATCGCTCCCGCAGACCGCGTGCTGGTGATTACCAACCCTGAGGTTTCCGCGGTGCGAGATGCGGATCGCGTGATTGGAATTCTTGAAGCGGAGGAAAAACATTCGCCCGCGCTGGTGATCAATCGTTTGAATCCGGATTTGGTCAAACAGCATGATATGTTATCCGCGGAAGATGTTTTGGATTTGCTCGGCATCCAATTAATTGGAATCGTGCCCGAAGATGAAGGCGTGATCGTCGGATCGAATCGCGGCGTGCCCGTCTCGCAAGATCCGAAGAGTCGCGCGGGACAGGCATTCCGTAATATTGCGCGCCGCCTCAAGGGCGAAGAAGTGCCGTTTATGGATCTCGATAAACAAGGCGGCTTGTGGGATCGCATCCAGAAGATGGCGGGGAGGCGATGATGTCGTGGTTTAGACGGAAGCAAAGCGCCGATAGCGCGAAGGAACGTCTGCAGTTGGTGTTGATCCACGACCGGACGGATTTAACCTCGGAAGAGTTGAATGAATTGAAAGATGAATTACTAGAAGTGATCTCGCGTCATGTGGATATAGACCGAGATTCTGTTCAAATTGATTTGGCACATGATGGCCGTGCCCAGCGATTGGTGGCGGATATTCCTTTGCGGAGCGTGACGCGCCGTCGCGCTGGATAGTTATGACGCGCGGTCTTTCGTGGCGAAATTTCGATTTCCTTTTGCTTGGTGCCATTGTGCTAGCTACGGCCTTGGGCGTGGCAATGATCCGTTCGGCGGTGGCAGGGAATACGGATTTAGCTCCACTGGTTGGCAGGCAAATTTATTTCGCGATTGGCGGGCTGATAGCTGTTTTTATTGTCGCAGCCATGGATTATCACTATTGGCTGGCGTTGTATCGTCCCATTTATATTGTCACGATGTTCTTGTTGATATCATTGTTTTTGAGCGCCCAAGCCGTATTTGGGGCGGCGCGCTGGTTTCAAGTTGGTGTGCTTTTTATTCAACCTACTGAATTCGCAAAGATCGTTGTCATTCTGATTCTGGCGCGTTATTTTGATAATACCCAAAATGAACCGCGTAATATTCCATGGATTATCCGCGCTTTTTTGTGGGTCTTCTTTTTGATGATTTGGATTTTACTTCAACCGAATTTAAGTAATGTGATCGTGATCATGGTCATCTTTTTTGCCGTGCTTTGGATCAACGGATTGGAGTTTCGCCAGTTATTTATCATAGGCGGATCGGTTTTTGGCTTGGCGATTATTGCTTTTCCGTTTCTCCAACCTTACCAACAAGCGCGCGTGCTTAACTTTGTTCTGCCTCAACCGAATGTAAGCTATGGTGCTACTTATAACGTGGAACAAGCCTTGATTGCCATCGGCTCGGGCGGACTGTTCGGCAAAGGATATGGTCACGGTACGCAGACGCAGTTGCGATTCCTTAAGGTTCGTCACACCGACTTTATTTTTTCAGCGATTGCCGAAGAGTTTGGATTGATTGGTGGGATAGTAGTCATCCTGATTGAAATCTTCATTGTCTGGCGATGTATTCGGGCAGCGCAAAAAGCTCGAGACGTATCCGGCTCGATGATCGCATATGGCGTGGCGATATTGTTATTTTTTCAAGGGATGGCCAATATCGCTGTGAATTTGAAATTGATTCCGGTTTCAGGTTTGCCGCTTCCATTCATCAGCTATGGCGGAAGTGGTTTGGCTTCGCTCATGCTCGGTGTTGGTCTTGTCGAAAGTGTTGTGATGCGGCACAAGCCAATGGAATTTTAGACTTCATCAATTATTTTAAGAAAGGCCTCTTCATGACGGATTATACCCAGCCTGCGCGCGTGCGCGTGGCTCCATCTCCAACCGGTCACATGCACCTTGGAACAGCGCGTACGGCGCTGTACGATTATTTGCTCGCAAGAAAAACCGGCGGGAAATTTATTCTACGCGTGGAAGATACGGATCTTAAACGAACCGTTCCCGGCGCGGAACAAGAGATCATAGATGGCTTGCGGTGGCTTGGTCTGAACTATGATGAAGGTCCGGATGTGGGCGGTGACTTTGGGCCATATCGTCAAACCGAGCGACGTGAGATTTATCAGCACCATGCAAACATTTTGATCGATAAGGCATTTGCTTATCCATGCTTCTGCACACCGGAGCGGCTCGATACGATGCGGAAAGAGCAACAGGCTCGTAAAGAGTCTTTGCATTATGATGGCACTTGCCGAAAGATTGATCCCGATGAAGCTGCGCGTCGTGTTGCAAAAGGCGAGCGCCATGTGATTCGTTTTAAAATGCCGAAAGAGGGCGCAACGATTGCGCACGATCATCTACGCGGCGATATTTCCATCGAGAATAAAAATATTGATGATTATGTAATCGTGAAATCAGATGGCTTGCCCACATATCATCTCGCCGCGATGGTGGACGATCATCTTATGCAGATCACACACGTCTTGCGCGGAGTTGAATGGCTTAGCACCTTTCCGCTTCACGTCAATATCGTGCGCGCTTTTGGTTGGGATGAACCGGTTTGGATTCATCTTTCGGTTTTTCTCAAGCCTAGTGGCAAGGGCAAGCTATCCAAACGCGATACGGCCGATGCGATGAAAGATGGCTATTCCGTTTTTATCAAAGATATGCAGGAATTAGGTTTCATTCCTGAAGGTGTTCTTAATTGGATGGCGTTGATGGGCTGGGGCGTGCCTGAAGATGATGTGATGTCGCTTGATGAGATGGTTAAACGTTTCGATATTGATAGCCTGACTCCATCTCCTGCCGCGATCAATTTTCAAAAGCTTGATCATTTCAATGGGACTCATATTCGCCTCCTGCCCGACTCGGAGCTTACCGCGCGACTCAAGCCTTTCTTTATCAAAGCAGGCTATTCCGCTAAAGAGGACCTGCTCTTGAAGATCGTTCCATTAATTCGCGAACGACTCGTGACGTTGGATGATTGCATCGCGTTTGGGGGATTCTTTTTCAAGGATAATGTTGAGCCAGTGCCTGACGAATTAATCGCTAAAGGATTAGATGCGAAACAATCCGCAGCAATTGCGCGCAAAGCCTATCAGATTCTTTCGGCGTTACCAGATTTGAATCATCAAAGTGCTGAGCCGCCGATGCGCGCTTACGTGGAACAATCTGGCTTGAGCGCAAACCAAGTGTTTGGGATCTTGCGCGTGGCGATTACGGGACAAAAGGTCAGCCCGCCGCTATTTGAGAGTATCGCGATTATCGGGAAAGAAAAATCGTTGGAACGATTGAAGAAAGCGATTGAAATTTTGGATAAGATCTAAAAAATGGTTCACGCAATTGCGTGAACCATTTTTTAGATTATTGTTTCTTTTCTATTTTCGCCCAAGTGTCTTTTAGTGATACTGTCAGATTGAAAACAAGTTTATCGGGAGTTGAGTCGGGGTCGGCGCAAAAATATCCCTGGCGTTCGAATTGGAAACGGTCACCCGCTTTCGCCGTAGAAAGAAGCGTTTCTCCATATCCATTGAGAATGGTCAATGAATTTGGATTTAAACATCCAAGGAAACCTTCTTCGCCTTCTTCAGGATCTTCTTTTGTAAAGAGACGATCATAGATTCGAATCTCCACTTCCTTTGCGTGCGATGCAGAAACCCAATGAATAGTTGACTTGACCTTGCGTCCATCGGGTGCATCGCCGCCGCGCGTGGCGGGATCATATGTGCAATGAACTTCAATCACTTCGCCTTGATCGTTTTTCACAACATGCGTGCACTTGATGAGATAGGCATAGCGCAGTCGGACTTCATTGCCGGGGAAGAGACGATAATATTTTGGCGGCGGCGTTTCGCGAAAATCATCCTGCTCGATGTAAACGATTTTTGAAAACGGAATTTTGCGCGTGCCTGCGTTTGCGTCTTCGGGATTATTGACCGCATCCATTTCCTCGACCTGTGAGTCGGGATAGTTATCAATGACGACTTTCAGCGGATGAAGAATTGCCATGCGGCGAAGCGAGTGTTTGTTAAGGTCGTCGCGGACACAAGCTTCCAGCAGCGACACATCGCTGATGCTGTAATTCTTGGCAACGCCGACGCGACGAATAAAATCGAGAATGGCTTCGGGCGTGTACCCGCGTCGACGCATGGCGCGCAGTGTTGGCATACGCGGATCGTCCCAACCCGTTACGAGACCGCCCTCAACGAGTCGGCGCAGCTTGCGCTTGCTCATCACGGTATAGGTCAGGTTGAGGCGCGCAAACTCGATCTGACGCGGTTTCCATACGCCGAGTTGTTCAGGGAACCATTCATAAAGCGGACGATGGTTTTCGTATTCAAGCGAACACAACGAATGTGTGATGCCCTCCATCGAATCGTTTTGCCCGTGCGCCCAATCGTACATCGGATAAATTTTCCACGTCGAGCCGGTACGATGATGCGGCGGCTCATGGATGATGCGATACATCACCGGATCGCGCATATTGATGTTCGGGTGCGCCATATAGATCTTAGCTCGAAGCACGCGTGAGCCATCTGGAAATTCACCGTTCTTCATGCGTTCCAATAAATCCATATTCTCTTCAACGCTTCGCTTCCGAAACGCGGACTCTTTGCCGGGTTCCGTTAAGGTGCCTCGGTTCGCGCTGACTTCATCTGGGCTTTGATCGTCAACGTAGGCTAAGCCTTTTTTAACGAGTTGAACTGCCCAGTCATAGAGCAGACCGAAGTAATCGGATGCGTAAGTAACTTTGACCCACTCAATTCCAAGCCAGCGCGCGTCTTCCTGAATCGCATCTACGAATTCAGTCTCTTCTTTGGTTGGGTTCGTATCGTCGAAACGCAAAATCACTTCGCCGTTATTTTCCTTGGCGATGAGATAATCAATCATGAATGCTTTGACGTGACCAATGTGCAAATAGCCGTTCGGTTCGGGTGGCAGACGCGTGCGGACATAGTTGAAGCGGCCTGTCTTCAAATCTTCGGCGACCGCTTCGCGAATAAAATCAATCGGTTTTGAATCTTCTGTACTCATTTGGGATGCCTTCGTTATATTTGATGTCATTCATTATAACAAAGCGATAGACTTTTGAGTTATCTTGTTGAATGTATTTGTGATAGAAAGCATACTTGTCGCAAAGTTTGGCCCGTGTTAGAATTCTGCTCCGCTGGTTAAGTTGATTGGGGCTTGTCTAATGGCAGGACGGCTGATGCTGGATCAGCTAACACTCTGCATTGGGGATTAGTGCAACGGCAGCACGTCACACTCTGGATGTGAAAATTGGGGTTCGAATCCCTAATCCCCAGCTACAAGATACCGTTTTTCGACGGTATTTTTGTTTGATCTACTGAGCATATATGGGGGGCGCCGACAGGGCTTCGGGATGTTTGTACGATGAGATCCTTCGCTCTTCGTTCGCTGGAGCGCCTTTGAAGATACCGCCACCAGTGGCATCGGGTCTACCCGACCTCACTTCACTTGAATCAGGCGTATGTCACGCAGGATCTGAAATTCAGTCACGCATTAAAACCCTGTCCCCTTGGAAGGCGGTGGGTCGAAAGTCTGTGGGCGATCTGCGCGGCAAGGGGAAGAGCTGTTTTAGAGTTTGCTGAGTCAGAACTTCAGCGAAGAGCCGCATGCGGCGGTTTTAACTCATTGAGATAAAATTACGAAACGCTATTGTAACAAAGGCGTTTGTAAAACCTGCAATCAGCCGCAGTATAATCATCTCAGCCCTGAAGCCATGAGCTTATTGAGCACTTCTTGATCTCCCGAATCTTGTGAAGACGTACAGCGCGCCCTGAGTGTATACTTTGTTTGAAGGTTGAAATCATGTATTCACTGACGATTACTAACCCTAATAGCGAACCGCTCCAGATTAAATTAACGTCCGGGAAAATGGTGATTGGGCGCGCAGTCACCAGTGATATTGTCATCAACGATACGGCCGCCTCCCGGCGTCATGCCGAGATGTTTTACGATTCGATCACTGAAATGGTCACTATCAATGATCTCAAAAGCTCAAATGGTACGTATGTCAATCGGAAGAAGGTCACCAGGCTTTCCCGGTTGCAGAACGGCGATGTGATTCGTATCGGTCAGACTGAAATGCGCCTGACGAAAATTAGCAACGTCCCCACCGACCAGAAGGGTATATCCGGTACGCACCTGTTCACACATGAATTGGTTTTGGAAGCCATAGACGAACACCCCATCCCATTAAATGAAATTACAGAGCAACTCAACACCGTGGTGGATACTGACTCAGCCATCAGCCTGATCATTGACCTGATCAAACGCAGCATGGGAGTGGATGTCTGTGAGATCACCCTGGCGCAAAACTTTAACAAAATAAATATGGAAGATGCGGATAATTTGATGGTACGCGCCATCCGGAATTCTTCGGTGGAAGCCAGCCCATTGGCGCTGTGCGTTCCAGTCATCAGCGGCGGCCGACCCTTTGCGCTGATCTATTTGGAAAAGAATCGCCCGGACGCCCACCCCTTCGATCAACGTGAGATGCAGTTGGCTGTTGGAATCAGCCATCAGATGGCTCTCGCCCTGCAGAGAATAGAATTACTTGAACGGATTCGTAAAGAAGGGCAGGTGAAACAGCTCTTGTTGCGTTTTGTCTCGCCCATTGAAGCCGAGGATGTATTAAAGGATTACTTGAAGACAGGAAATTTGCCGGATCTCGCGGAGAAGAAAGTTACGGTTCTATTTGTTGAAATCGCCGATTCGACCGGACTTGCAGAACGAATCGGCCCTCAAAAATTTTCATCCTTCCTCAATGTATTTTATCAATATGCCACCCAAGTTGTGTTCAAGAATGGCGGCATGGTGAAATATCTGGGAGATGGAGTGCTGGTAGTCTTCATGGAGGCAAAGGATAAATTGGGTCCCGAAGAAAGGGCCGCCATGGTTGCGAAGGAAATGATTGAATTTGTAAAAAGGGCAAACCCGCCTGAGCCTGATCAGCCTTGGGTCGTCGGCGTTGC
Organism: Anaerolineales bacterium; assembly: GCA_049578465.1. Taxonomy (GTDB): domain Bacteria; phylum Chloroflexota; class Anaerolineae; order Anaerolineales; family Villigracilaceae; genus Fen-1038. The sequence continues at coordinate 1,815 of JBAUMB010000226.1, read as the reverse complement.
CATCAATACGGGGAAAGCCATGGTCGGTTATGTAGGCACCCAGGAAAGGGCCGAGTTTAATGTGATGGGGAACCTGATCAAGATGACCTATCGAATGCAGGAATATGCGATTCCAAATCGAATCTTTGTTGGGGCGTCGACCGCCGAGGCAATTCGACATAACTATCTGGTTCAAAAAACCGGCAGTCTGGCGATGAAAGGCAGTGATCAGCCGATCCAAGTCTACGAGATTCATTTTGTGAAAACGGCGCCGTTTGTCCAACCTGATCAAGATGATGAAATGTCGGCGGCGTTCAAAGCGATCGCAGGGAAATTAAAGGCACTTGGGAAATAAGGCCTGAACGCTCGACTTCAAACTTGCTGAGTCAGAGTTTTGGAGGCGGTGCGTGATGACTGGAAAGTATACGCCGCTTGAAAAGATCTGTCTGATTTATCAAAGTCAAAGCGTGAGATTACACTTGCGTCTGAGCAAATAGAAAAATTCTACCTGATAAGTTGCCATCGTCCGCGCGCGCTGCGCCGGTCAAGTGAAATTTCCTTAAAACCAAATTGATTGATCTATTATCGTCTAACGGCGGCGGCCAACCAGCCTCAGCATGAAAAGGAACATGTTGATGAAGTCCAGGTAGAGCTTGAGTGCGCCAAAGATTCCTAACTTCGCCTCGACATCCCCTTTCCTGCTCATTTCAATTGCCATTCGGCGAATACGTTGTGTGTCGTAGGCAGTTAAAGCAGTAAAAATCAGAACACCAGCCAAACTGATAATCATATCCAACAAGCTGCTGCTGAAGAAAAGGTTAATGACCATCGCGATCAACAACCCAATGACGCCCATCATTAGATAGGTGCCCATCTTGGACAAATCCACGCTGGTGGTGTAACCAATCACTGACATTACCCCAAACAAAGCGGCTGTCGTTGCAAATGCCAAGAAAACGGTTCCAGTACTAAAAGCAAGCAGCACCAAGGAGAGCGTAAATCCATTCAGCGCAGCATACGCGAAGAATAGTACCGCCGCAACGCCTGACGAAATTCGGTTGAAGCCAAAACCTATTCCCAGCACCAAACCAAATTCGGCAACAACAGCAACAATCAATATGATCGGATTGGCGGCCAGGCTGATCAGTGACGTATTCACTGTGACATACGCGACCATTGCTGTAAGCAGCATCCCTAAACCCATCCAGGTATAGACTTGACGCATGATCGATTGCAAGTCGATGCCGCCTTCCATCGGATATAGTAAATTTTGATTACGATTCAGTGCATTCATTTGATAACTCCTTTTTATTGCATAATAACCAATGGATACTGACTGATTGTTTATTTCTCATTTCTTTGCAACCCACAGGCTGTGAAGAATTCGGATCGCAGAGTTGGATCATCAGCATAATAACCGCGCCAAACGGTGGTGCGTGTCATCGGCGCAGTTTCCCGTACGCCGCGCATCTCCATACATAGATGATGAGCTTCAAGAAAAACGGCTACTCCGTGTGGATGAAGCATCGTTTCGAGAGTGTCCGCGATCTGCTGTCCGATCCGTTCCTGCACGGAGAAACGCTTGGTGAACAATCGAACCAAGCGCGTTAGTTTGGAAATGCCGATGATGTTTTCGTGGGCGATATATCCAACATACGCCATCCCATAGAACGGCAGCGCGTGGTGTTCACAAAGTGCAAAGAAAGGAATCGGGCCTTCAATCACCTGGCTCATACGGCAATCCGGTTCACCATGACATTCTGTTTCGAAGACTCGCAGAAGCTTGGGGTCGCCATCATAGCCTTCCGTCGCATCAAAGAGCGCCCTGATAAAACG
>JBAUMB010000225.1:0-5998 GCA_049578465.1 Anaerolineales bacterium | reverse complement strand
TCAGCGACAGATGCTCGAGGCGAAACAGTATTACCTGTAGATACCCCATTAGTTCTTTTCTCTCCGTTCGATAGTCCGTCTGCATTTACCATCCCAAATCTGTTTTCCTATGCTTATCAAACGATATGGAAAAAACCCCCTGAGGTAGAAATCTCATATGATCCAGTTCTTGGCTACCCTAAAACCATTTACATAGATCCTTTTACCGAACCCTGCTGTCAAGAATTCAGTATTTCGGTTCAAGATTTTCAAGTTCTGCCGTAGTAGTTTTTCGTTATATTGTGGGTTTATAAAAATAAAGGCTCTCCTCTATGGAAGAGCCTTTATTTTTCTTAAAGATATTTCTTTTACAGGGAATTACTCACCGCTTCCTTTTTCATCCATGTTCATTTGCACGCCGACCGTGTTGAAACCTCCATCCACATACAACACTTCGCCGGTGATGCGCTTAGATAAATCCGAGGCGAGGAATACCGCTGCGTTGCCTACGTCTTCGATATTGATGTTCTCGCGCATTGGCGACATATCCGCAAAGTGTTTGTACATATCGCGGAATCCGCCCACGCCCGCCGCAGCCAACGTTCGGATCGGTCCCGCTGAAATGGCATTGACGCGGATCTTCTGTGGACCGAGATCATATGCCAAATATCGCGTCGATGATTCAAGCGCGGCTTTTGCCACGCCCATCACGTTGTAATGCGGTGCGACTTTCACCGAACCGTAATAGGTGAGACACATAATGGACGCGTCCGGATTCAGAATCGGCAGAAAGGCATTCGTCAATGCCACGAGCGAATACACGCTGATGTCCATTGCGTTCTTGAATCCATCGCGCGATGTTTGATAATATGGTCGGCTCAATTCGTCGCGTCCCGCAAAAGCAATCGAATGAACTAGCACATCAATCTTGCCGAAATGCTTCGCGGCTTTTTCTGCGACAAGCGCGATTTGATCATCCTTCGTCACGTCGCATTCTTCGACCCATTTGCATTCAACCTGTTCAGCCAGCGGCTTGACGCGCCGTTCAAGCATCTCGCCCGCATAACTGATTCCCAAGTTCGCGCCTTCGCGCTTGAACGCCTGCGTGATGCCCCACGCAATCGAGCGTTCGTTGGCGAGACCAAAGATCAAAGCATTTTTTCCATCAAGTAGACCCATAGTTCCTCCAAGTTAATTTTCTATCTTCCAGCCTTTGACGAGAAATCTCCAAGGCTTTGACTTCCACGGTTCCGGTACACTATATAAACCCACACGCGGACTTTTCGTCACGCCAGAATTTGGGACAAGAATTCCCGCTTCGATCCATAAGCCGCCAGCGGATTCCGTTAAATCAACGCCGTTCTCGCTCTTAGTGATTCCCATTGCCTGCGTCAATTTGCCGGGACCAAAAGTATCGCGTCCGTTCCTTCGCTTCGACATAATCTCCGCCCCTTCGATCGGCTGAATGGCTCGGATCAAAACTGCGGCGGGGAATCCCTCGCGCTCGGTGACAGCGTTCAACATCCAGTGATTGCCATATGTGAAGTAAACGTACGCGTGTCCCGGCTGACCAAACATCACTGCGTTGCGATTTGTTTTGCCAACATGCGCATGGCATCCCAAATCTTTTTCGCCGATGTAAGCTTCAGTCTCGGTGATAAGTCCGACCAATTTCACACCATCGATAATCCGAACCAGCCGCGCGCCGATGAGTTCGCGTGCGACGGTCAATGTGGGACGGTTATAAAAATTGCGAGGAAGATGTTTCACCACGGAGTCCACAGAGAGCACGGAGAAGAGATTAATCTAAAGAGCCGTTAACTAAGCGTTTGACGCCTTGCTTAAGCAATTTGACATTGAAGTTTATCAATAGACCGACTTTACAATTTGAAAGCCGCAAATATGATAACAGTTGAGCTTCGTGAATTGGCGCTAAGCCTTCCATAGATTTTATTTCAACCACTACTTTATCGTTGACAAGAAAATCCAATCTATAACCGGCCTCCAGTTTAATATTTTTATAAAGCAGAGGTAAAGATTTTTGTTGTTCTATTTTGAAACCACGTTCTGTTAGCTCATAAGCTAATGCAGCTTGATAAGCTGATTCCAACAAACCAGGTCCAAGGTTTTTGTGCACTTCAATCGCTGCGCCAATAATCCCTTCAGTAATCTTGTTTAGCCCTTCTCTCTCAGACATTATTTTTTCTCTGTGTGCTCTGTGCTCTCTGTGGTGAGAAGAATCAACCAAATCTTTGGTCGCGTTGAAGCGTGAGCCTCAACCCATCGTCTAGTCTGATCGAAGGATAGTAGTTCAATTTTTCTTGAGCGAGCGTCAAATCAGCGGCCATGCGCGAGACGCCGCCTGAAGTCTTTGAGTTATAAATCACCTCAGGCTTCCCGCCTGTGACATCCAAAACATGTTTGACCAGATCGCGAAGACTCGTTTCAATTCCCGAGCCAACATTGATGACCAGCCCATTTATATTAGGCGCAGTGGATGCCGCGACCATCGCACTGACCACATCATCCACATAAACATAATCACGAGTTTGATTGCCGTCGCTGTGAACCACGAGCGTCCCACCGCGTTGAGCCTGCCGCAAAAAATATGGAACTACCGGCGGATGCGAAGCCGGAAGATGTTGACCCGGGCCGTAAGCGTTGAAAATGCGTAAGCTGACCGTTTCGATTCCCCACAATCCGCCAATGGTGCGGACATAAAATTCCGCAGCGAGTTTCGAGACCGCATACGGTGAGCGCGGGTTAGGCGTAACTGTCTCGCGTAAAGGTTGTTCATCAAGATCGCCATACACCGCGCCGGATGAAGCCAGCACGACGCGCCGCACGCCGACGTCGCGCATGGCTTCCATCAAAGCCACCGTCCCGCCGACGTTGACCGTGTTGTAATCGCGCGGATATAAAATCGATTCCGGCACCGAGACACGCGCCGCGAGATGATAGACCATATCCACTTCTTGGAGCAGAGTCCACAACTTGGGCCGGTCGCTGACGTCGCCGCGCGTGAAATGAACATCGGGCGAAAGAGCTTGCGGATCGCCGGTGGAAAGATCGTCAAGCCCGCGGACTTGATGTCCTTCGCGGGCGAGGTTGTTTGCAAGCGAAGAGCCGAGGAATCCCGCGGCTCCGGTGATCAGAAAGTTCATAGTGGAAAGATTATAGCATTAAGGAGAGGGCGAGCGACAAGTTTGAAAACTCCTCATCCGTTTTTATTGACTCGGTTTTGTTAATGTGTTATCCTTATACGGCAATAGGATAACAGTAAGTTCGCGTTGGTAGAAGAACAGCCACGGCTCACAGTTATATCTGTGGGTCGTTTTGTTTTGCCTCCGATGGAACACAACAGAACACCTACTATTTTTTACTTTGCCATAAGGAGGCAAATACAATGTCTGATCGAATAACTGGTACGGTTAAGTGGTTCAATGGGGATAAGGGTTATGGTTTCCTCGCTCGTGAAGGCGGACCGGACGTTTTCGTCCATTTCTCCGCCATTCAAGGCGACGGTTTCCGCAACCTGCAAGAAGGCCAGAAGGTTGAGTTCACCGTCGAAAAAGGACCGAAGGGTCCCCAAGCGACCAACGTCACTGTTTTGAGCTGAACTGAAAAAGAGCCGGATGCGAAAGCATCCGGCTCTTTTGATTCATAAGCATATTATTCCAATTTAATTTCTATTTCTGCAATCAATTCTTTGGCTTGCTCTCGCAGCCACACAGTGATGTCATTTTTGGCACAATCTTGTAATAGCGATAGTGTATCCGGATGCGTGCGCCAATTATGTGCAATATTTTCAATTGCGGTTTCACGCGGATAATTTTTATTATTTAGATCGTCTGCTGTTGGGGATTCATCATTCATAGCACGATCTCTTAAGAGTGGCAAAGTCTGTGGATCCTCACGGAAGTATTGCCCTAACAAATTCACTGCCGATGAACGCACATCTGCATCGGTGTCATTGACGGCACGCTCACGCATGAGCGGCAAAGTCCGCGGATCCTCACGGAAATATTGTCCTAATGAATTCACTGCCGATGAACGCACATCTGCATCGGTGTCATTGACGGCGCGCTCACAGAGGAACCGCAAAGTCTGTGGATCCTCACGGAAGTATTGCCCTAACGAATTCACTCCTGATGAACGCACATCTGCATCGGTGTCATTGACGGCGCGGTCGTGAAAAAGTGATAAGGTCTGAGCATCCCCGCGGAAGTATTGTCCTAATGAATGTACGGCTGACGAACGCACCTTTGCTTCTGAATCACTGACGGCGCAGTTCCGTAAGAGTTGCAAGGTCTGTGCATCCTCGCGGAAGCATTCGCCTAACGAACTCACGGCCGACGAACGCACATCAGGGTATTGTGAATTGACGACCCAATCTTTTAAGAGCGGCAAAGTCTGTGCATCCTCGCGGAAATATTTTCCTAACGAACGCACAGCCGACGAACGTACATTTGCTTCTGCATCATTGACGGCGCGATCCCATAGGAGCGACAAAGATTGTGTGTCCTCACGGAAGCATTGCCCTAACAAACGCATTGCCGATGAACGCACTTCTGCAACGGTGTCATTGACGGCGCACTCACGTAAGAGCGGCAAAGTCTGTGGGTCCTCACGAAAATATTTTCCTAACGAATTCAGCGCCGATGAACGTACATCTGCATGGGCGTCATTGACGGCGCACTCACGTAAGAGCGGCAAAGTCTGTGGATCCTCACGAAAATATTGTCCTAATGAATTCACTGCCGATGAACGCACATCAGAGTCTTGTGAATTATCGACCCAATCTTTCAAGAGCGGCAAAGTCCGTGGATCCTCACGAAAGTATTCTCCTAACCAATCCACTGCCGACGAACGGTTTCTTGAATCCGTGTCATTGACGGCGCGGTCGCATAAAAGTGATAAGGTTTGAGCATCCTCGCGGAAGTATTGGACGAATGCTTTTAACCCGAGATAACGAATCCAATCGTAAGAATCGTAAACAGCGAATTTACGAAGAATGGACGGCGTTTGCGGATCCTTGGGCCAGCCTTTAACGAGAGCCCAAGGCACTAAAACACGATAGTTTTTATCGTTCCTCTTTGCAAAATCGAGGATAATTTCATGAATTTCATCAAGCCCTTGTCCTAATGTTCCCACAAATGTACCGATTGCTATATCAAAAAACCATGAATCTTCGTAGGAATCAAGTTTACGAAGCCAAGTCTTCAAGAAAATCCTGTTAGGCCAATTACCACCAATTGTTTCTGCTTCTGAAGTTAGGTGTTCTAAGTTAAAGAAGAGATCACCTGCATTACCTGTTCTCATAGAGTGTTCGAGAAGGTAACAAATGTCTTCAAGCACGTGAGATGCAGAGATATTAATGGTTTTTAGATTTCTTACTTCTTCCAAACACTCGACTGCAAGAGAGTAATTCGCTAAAGAACGACCATAAAAGCTTTTAGGTAACGGGTTATATACTTTACGTGTTAAATGTTCTGCGATTTCTCCAGCCCATTTCTCATCTATCATCCCGCAAATCAGTCGTAATACCTCGCGCCAACTTTGATCTTCCCAATGCTTATCGTAAACATCTGTTGTCATCTGTTCAATTGTTAATTCCTTTGTCTTTTCGAATTTATATACGAACGCGGATGCACAAAAGAATTCAAGAAACGCGCGATGAACAAAACCATAAAGATTCGCACCATAGAGCGAGAGAATAAAGTTGCGTTCGCGAAATTGTTCAATCATTGCACGCGCAATTTCGGCAGCATCGGCTGTTGAATAGCTGTATCTCTCTCTTAAATAACTCTCAAATTCGGCTTGCAATTGTTCGCGATCAATATAGTTGCCTGCCAATCCACCCTCCCTGCCTTGCATTCGATATGCCAAACGGCGCAATAGTTCTTTCTTGTCATCCTCCACAATTCGTTCAGCTTTTATACGTTTATCTTCTAGATGTTTGTTCACATCCCAATGCTGAATCAATACGCTTGCCGCATGATCGTATAATTTCCAACGC